>JAYVHE010000308.1:0-9736 GCA_043771495.1 Bdellovibrio sp.
AATCGCGTCTGAAACCGCTCTAAAAAATCGATTTCTAAATCAGTAAAACCCGCTTTTTGACGAAGCGGGCGTACGATCGGTTCTAAACGGCGCGGTAAAACCTTTTCAATCCGCTCCATGCGAGCCGGAAAATCCACGGCAGGATCTATTTTTTCTAATTCACAAAAAAAGCGATAATATTTAGATCCAAAATCGACGTGACCAATTTCTTCGTCACTAATAATCTTCACCGCGTTTTCAATTCCCAGATGCGCCATTTCTGGAGGCAGTCCACGCAGACGTCGAAGCAAAGTGTCGCAGGCATCAAGCCCACTTCCTTCTAAATAGCGGTGCACAATCAAAATCCGATCTAACAAGGTATCATCTCGACTGGTGGCTTCCCACAAAGATAAATGCACCGGCCAGTGGCCCCACTTAAATCCTAATTCTTCAAGCTGGACCAAACACAATTGTAAATGCTCGGCTTCGTTAATCGTGATCGCGGCCAGTTGCTCGCGAAATTCCGCAGGCGCATCTGGGAATTCAAATAAAGTTCTTAAGCCTAATTCCATGGCCTGCAGTTCGATACTGGCTAGGTCATGAATCAATCGAGCTTTGCCTTCAGCTTTAGATAATCCAACTTTTGGTGGATGCTCCCGACGTGGCAGAACAAGAATGTCTCGGGCCGGCGTCAGTGGAACCATTGGATTTAATTTTATTAAATCCTCAGTGCAAGATTTAAGCAGAAAATCAATTTTTTTGTAAACGTCACCCTCAGTCAGTGGGTTCACTGATGAAATTAAAGAGCGTTCAGACTGGACATTTTTTGAAAAAATCACCAAAATACAATTACTTTAAAACAAAGGAACTGGGTATGGGAAAATCGTGGAAAGCCGCCGGCAAAATGGAAAACGCTATGAAGAAGGGGAAAATCTTCACAAAACTAGCAAAAGAGATTGCCGTTGCAGCAAAACTTGGTGGCGGAGATGTCAGTATGAATGCCCGTCTACGCATGGCCGTTGACGCCGCAAAAAAAGAATCTTGTCCGAACGACACAATCGATCGCGCCATTAAAAAAGGAACCGGTCAATTAGACGACGGAAAAATTATTGAAGAATTAACTTACGAAGGCTACGGCCCACATGGTGTTGGCGTCGTGGTTCAATGTCAGACCGATAACAAACACCGCACAGCCCCTGAGATGCGCAATGTCTTTAAAAAACATGGCGGAAATCTTGGTGAAACCAATAGTGTGGCCTGGATGTTTGAATTTGTATGTTTTATTGAAGCCACAAAAGCCGGAACTTTTGATCCGGACGAAGAAGCAATTGAAGCCGGTGCCAATAACGTTGAAAAAATGGATGGCGGAAGCTTTGAGTTTACTGCGGCCTCTGATGCCTCTGACACAGTTCAAAAAGCACTACTCGCTCGCGGCTGGAAAATTGGCAACGCATTCTTAGGCTACAAACCAAAAAATATTACTGACATTAATGAAGCGCAGATGAAAGAAGTTCAAGAATTTCTAGAAGCCGTTGATGATTTGGATGACTCACAACGGGTCTTTGCAACGATCAACTAAAGTTGATGTGTAACAATCAAATTGTAAAAACCTAAACTCGATCTGACACTTCTCACATATGGTTTCGATTTCATCGGACAAACGGAAATAATGGCCATTAGTTAGCAGATAGTTTGCGGGTAAAAATTAAGAATTATTTCCGTAATTTTCTAGGTCAATAAGACTCTGCCAGATTGACTGAGCCTGCGGCACGAAACGCAGGGTTATTAAAGCTAAAGTAGGTTTTTAAAATAAATAAATGTTTCTGACAGTTATTTTTTTGCCGCTTCGTTTTTCTCGAGGGATCTATAGAATGCAGGAGTTTCTTTTAATAAGCGTTCCTGCATAAGCACTGTCATTTCAGCTGTGATTTTTGGGGTGGTCGCTAATACTTTTCGTCCTGTTGCAGTTTGATAGAAAGCTGTTAGGTCCGCAATTTCTTGTTCGTTGTAATTTTTTGAGTAAATTTCGCGAAGGTCTTTTTCTAGAGCCTTAAAAGATGCATGTTTTCTTAAGAACGCGCCAAATTCCTTTTCGATGGGTTTTATCGCAGTCGGGTTTGCAGCGACTTGAGCATCAATCATAGCTACGATTATTTCTTCCGTCGTTTGGTCCATGTTCATCGTTTCGAAAAGTTCTGTGAGCGCTTTAGATTGTGGATTGATGTTGGCCCAAATCAATGGACTTGATAAAGCGAGTACAAAAAATAAACTGATCGTTTTCATAAAACTCCCAATGAAAATGTTATGCGAATATATCATTCAAAAGCAACTTTTGTAAGTAATTAAGAACACTATTTTTAGTAGCTGTAAATACAATTTATACTATCCGACCAGATTCAGAATTTTTCCGGCTTTGTAGACAATTTTTGGCGTCCCATCATTCATTGCTGCCAATACAGTTGACAGCTTCAGGGCTACGGTCAACAACCCAAGCCCTTCAATGCACCTCAGCGATCAAAAGGTTCATTTCACGCAACAGCGACCAATTTGAAATAATCCCGCTCGCCAATACCTCGCCCGTACCGGAAACAAGTATTAGAACAAGTGCCACTGCTTCAACTGTCATCTCGAATTTCTAGTAGTTTGTGTGCGTCGTGGCCGGATATTTCGAATAACTACAATTGGTTCTTCGTTCAAAACAATTTCGTAAATGATGAGATTCCCAGAGACAACAAGAACTCTCTTATCGGCTTGGCCAGCGATTTTTGAGCCAAGGTTAGGGAATTTGCGAAGTTTTAAGATCGAAGTAACAAGCTCATCTCTAACAGCTTGACCTTGTTTGTGAGTAAAATTTTTAGACACGTGGGAGAAAATTTTTTCTAAACCCTTTTCGGCTCGTTTCGAAAAAAAAACCTTCACTTTTCGAAACCAAATTTCTTATCGAGCTTAGAGATTACAGTCTCGGCCTCAGTTAACTCATCAAACTTAATGGGTTCTTGGAACTCTTGAAGTAGGTCCTTCTCGAACAAAATCTCATCATACTCTTTGCGAGATAAAATTATGACGTCGCCATTTTTTGTTGGAACAAGATACGGGCCTCCCCCAGTAGCGATCTCTTCCAAGGTTTTGTACAGGTTGTCTCGTAAATCTGTTTGCTTGGTGACTTTAGGTATTCCCATTCCCTGATAGTACGTTTTTACGTACGCTTTGTCAAGAACTTTCAAGATATCAATAAATGAATGCATTGACCACGGGCTAACTTAAACTTGGCCGTGGTCCAATTTTTTCGCCAAGATTTCTTAATCATAAAATCGTAATCATCTACATTTAAATTTAATTTCACTAAAAGTTCTGCGAACTTCTCTAGATTCCTTTTAAGGTTTCCATCTAACTTTTGAAAGGGATTAAAATCTGTTGCCTGATCTTTCGAATATTCAATATATCGATCAAAAAACTCAAGCTGTCTAATCCACTCTTTCATGTTCTTTTGCGGCCGTGAAGTTCGAACTTCTAATCTATATTCCATTCGTGTGGCTTATAACTTTGCTTTTTGATAAATTGGAAAACACGTTTTTCAAACCAATCCTCAAGAGCTTTCCATCCGGCTGTCGCTTTGTGGTGTTTTTTGTCGAGCGAGACTTTTTTAGTGCAGCGTCAATCCCTTAAAACCCACGTCCATCATAAAATCTTATTTCAGGATGAAAAATCCCGGAATAAATAGATATAAAAGCTACTTTACAGTTGATATAGGTTTCAACACAGGATGGCTAAACCATTGAATGCATTGGCTATTTTAAACGAGATAGGGGTTGTGCTGTAAATCAAACGATCAGCTGTCGTTTTTAAAAACGTCGTCGTTATTTTCCCATCTCAAATTGGGCTATTTTTCGGGTTCATAAATTGCTTTGTAGATTATACGTACGGAGTCATCATGAAAAAATCAAACTCAAAATTGTTATATTTGCGCAACAGCATGTGTCTCATATTGCTATTTTTTGTCTTGGGATTTCAAAATTGTTCAAAAATGCAATTTTCCCTTATGTCGACTAAAGAAGACATATCGACCGGGTTTAGCGAACCATCTGTGACACCGTTATCAGAAGTGCCACCGGGCAAGGAAGCCAGATTCGAACTTCAACAAAAAACAAAAGATGCTGGGTCCATGGAAGTCGTGATTCTTGTAGACACATCTTCATCAAATAAAAAAAATGCGATTCACATCTTAGAAAAACTTGCCTCAATGGTAGGTCGTTTGCCTGCTGCAGCACAAAAGGTTGTTATTTATAAATTGGATGGGACAAAAGCATTATGGAGGTCGGTAGGCACAACGACCTACCCCCAAGAAGATTTGCGTTTACAGACTGTGACTTATACGGCTGCAGAGCCAGACATTTCTTTCGAAAAAACAGGATCAGAGTCATCGGCTGATTTTGCGCAACGATTAGAAGCTGGAGTGAAAGAGCGAACTCTGGACTGGTTTGAAAGTCAGCCCAGTCAATTCGACACAGACCCATTTGAACTCATTGGTATCGGTCACTTGATAGCCCAACGAACAGGATTTGGCTCGGCACGAAGAACAGTCTACATTTACTTAACTGACGAAGACGTCAAGGATTTTGAGTCAATGACCTCGATAGGCCAAGGATTTAAAAGAATCGAGGATGTTAGTAGAAAAATGAGCTTTGGAGAAACTTTCTTTCGCCCAGTTTACTTAGCAAACGTTGAAATTAAGCACACTGCCGAAGCCGGTGGTTTTTTCTACGGAACAATTCCATTGAGAGCTGATAGCTGCAAGAAAGAAGATATCGACCGAGCAATTAGCGACTCTAATATCAGTAAGAATGATCCAGTTTATATTCGTGCGCTTACTGGAGAGACCTACGAAAAATGCCATAGCAGTAGCGAAATCGCAGGCGGTGGGAGCTATTATAGAACTATTTCAAACAAAATAACGGGATTAGGCGGAGAAGTTTATTCTTCGGATACTCAGTACACCAATTTTCCAACCAGAAATTATTCAATTTTTGATGAAATCAAAAAACTAAACACTATCCCCAATCAACCACAAAACTTTTTTGGACTTTTTACAATTCAAAATGAATCTGAAAAGAATAATCCAGACCAAGAGGTTGCTGTCAACATACCAAAGTTTTTAAACTTGATTTCAAGTCCCGACAATCGATATTTTGGATCAGTTGCGAGTCCTAATTTTAGCGATTTTTTCAGTGTAATTGAAGGCTACATAAAGAAGACCACGAATAACGTAGTTAGCATTTCTTTGAATCACAAAATATTACATGAAGAATCTGTCATTAATCGAGTCGAGTTCCAGACGAAAAACACATCTGTCTTTGTTCAAGTGAAGAAATTTATTTTTAATGGCAAACAGATTATTTTGTTAGACGAAGGAATTGACTATACGTCTGGCGGGCAAGTCCGAGTTTTTTTGCGCTAGTAAAAATTGCTTCGTTACGTGAGCCGTATTCGGGCTTCCACGATCCAATCCAAGCTCGGGCTTAATCGTCCAATTCAATGGTAAATTTCAAGTGGCTAAGCCATCGCTGTACAAATCTTTTATATTTCTGGCGACTTCAGTTTTTAAGATTTTCCAACTGATTATCTTTCGACTAAAAAAAATCAATCAACGTTAACAGATACCATCTTTCACCGCCGATTCGTAATTTCGTCGAATCTGCTGGATCTGTCGATGACGTAGCCACGGATTTTCGACCAGCTTTTTGACTGATGCTAACTTGCTCGATAATCCCTTGCTTTTGTAAATCTATATAACGTTCGTCACTAAATATTTTGGTGTTGCTCCAAAAACAATTCCGGAAAACATGTGTATCATAATAATATATAGCAAATTGAATTTCATCGTAAGAATGTAAAGCAATTTAAAAACCAACCAACTCAAAATGATTAAAACAGATTAAACGAGAAATGTTAATAATCAGAATTTTTAGAAGCACTAACTGCGGCGGCGTTTACGATTTTTTTTTTTAGGTTTTTCGCATTTAGGAAAGTCTAATTTTTCCAAATAAGATGTGTCCGCCATTGAACAATCATCTAAATTCACGGAAACGACAAAAAAGCCGTTATCTTTTTTAACATGCGGATAAAGCCGGTTTTTATATTCATCAATGTAAAAATCATAGCTGCCCGGCTCCGCATACTGAACAAATTTTTCTAACGGCCATTGGCAAATCTTACGACCTAAATCGTCAACAACGCTGATGTCATCGGTGATGATAACGCTGTTTCTTAAGGTACCGAAAATGCGCTTACCATTGCGAGATAAATAAGAATCTTCTTTCATTGGCGCGCAAACGCGGGGAGCTTCTTTAACTTTGCGATTCACAATTCGTGCGTCACCATTTACAGAAAAAAAGTAAGATAAACAAAAAATAAAATAAAAATAATTTTTCAACTTATAAAAATGATAAACCTATTTTTTTTGTTGCGAAAGCATAAATTCATAAGCCGCTGCATAATATTTTACTTGCTTTATCATTGAGAATAGACCGTTACTTCGGCTAGGACTAAGACCAGAATCTAGACCAATTTCTTTTAAAAATAACGGTTCAAATTTTAAAATATCTTGTGGGGCCTCATTCGAATAAATCGATAACACCAGGGCTACTAGACCTTTTACGATCAGCGCATCACTATCCCCTTGAAAAAAAACTTTGCCGTCTTTAAGTTCTGACTTAATCCATACCTGCGACTGACAGCCTTTGACTTTTAAATCTTCAATTTGATCTTCAGGTTTCAGTGCTGGCCATTTTTTTCCGAGCATAATTAAATGTTCGTACTTGCCCTCCCAGGTTTCAAATTTTTTAAAATCTTTAACAATATCTGCAGCTTTTAATGTCATGCTCATTGATCACCTGCGGCACTTTGTGCGTCTATTACTTTTCCAACACTAATCACTTTTTTCTCAAGCTTTACCCCCTGTGCACCAAGCAGTTCCAGGAAGTAATTTCGGTTGCGACTTTTTACCAGCTCAAAGCAACGTTTGTAAAAATCAACTTCAGATGTATAACCATTCCAAAGTTTTTTGTATTCATTTTTTTCAAGGGCGCGCTGTTTTTTTTGCGAAGCACTCCACTCTTTCATATTTAGGTAAGCTAACTGCGAAGAAATTTCCCGCGGCGAAAAGTCTAAGTTGACCAGATTATCTTCGGCCAAAGACATTTCTACAAAGCTTAAATAATCTGAAAATTCACTCCAATATTGCTTTCCAATTTTACCATAAGAACTGGTGCAAAAATAAGTTGTGCACACCACTCCCCGATACTGCCAGACTTTACAATTATTTTGCTCTTTATCGTAATACGGACAAAGCAAGTCCTCTCGACGGCCAAAATCTTGAGGAGCTTTGTTGAGAAATTTGTACTGATACTCAGGGGTTGGGAATAACCCCAGCGGCAAAGTCATTTCTCGATCTGCAATTTGTGCTTTAATAATTTCTGCGCCCGGCAAGTTTTCAGATAAAATTCCACCCACAGCAAAGTTGGGTAAAAACGGAAAGAACGTGCAGCACTTTAAATGACTTTTATATAAATACTCATACCGTCCATCACGGGCGCGTAAACAGTTATTGCAAGTGGCCTTTTGTTCGTTGATTTTGAGCTTCAAAAGCGCAGCAGGAAACAACCCTTTATAAATTGATGGCAAAATGTCATTGATTGTACTCAAAGTTGTAGTCCTTGTTTTCCTTCTTAGAGCTCTTCTTAGAGCTATGTACTGTGCAACAATTTTCGGCGTTTCCCAGTCTGAGGCTTTTAGAAAAAGTGTCTCATTCTAAGATTCGAATACCCAAACCATATCAACAACTTAGTCTGTTTTATTTTAAGACACAATGGAATCCTGGGCTAAAGTTGGCCTTTGTATTCCATATAGATATGTAAACGCTTTAATAACAGGAGAACAACCTTATGAGAAAACTAATAAATGCATTAAAAGCCATCAGCCCTTTCATGATGAGTTTAAACATTATCATAGTTGGTTTAACCCTTAGTCTTTCTCAACTCGCTAAAGCCGCAGGAAAGCAAAGCTCGGCGCAAAAATCATATACCTTTGAATACAAAGCCTCTGCGAAAAGCACCTTTAAAATTCAAAAATTAGCGCTCTCCCATGATGAAGCATTTAAATTAGCTGCAAAGGATTGTTTTAACAAACTGACTGGTGGCAAATACCCAGGCGAAGAAAAAGGTTTAAATTATATTGATATTTGCGCTAACCCTAAAAGCTCGTTATAGTTTCTGTGTAATTACAGACCTATAACTCAAACGGGGTTACTATGAAATCACTCATGAATTTTTTATTTGGCAAAGATCCAGACATTTTTGATAACGAAGGACGCGTAAATCATAATTTTCCAAAAAAGAAATGGGATGATTGGAAGAATAGATACATAAAATCTGATGATTACAACTGGCGGACTCACGCCGGGACTAAAGCAGGCGCAACGACAGGTCCAATGACGGGCTCATCAGATAAAAAAAACTAGTTGTTACTTTTCCATTCGCTGATTTTATTCAGCGCTTGCAACGGGGTCAGTTGATTGACGTCTAATTTCTGAAGTTCATCAATAAAATTAGAATTTTGTAGCGCAAATAAATCCATTTGCATTTGTGAAGTCTTACCTGATTTTTTGATCAGCGACATTTCTGGGTCCATTGATTCAACCACACTCGTTTTTTGATAGTTCTGCAAAAGCGCTTCGGCCCGCTCATTAATAGATTCTGGAATTCCAGCCAAACGCGCCACGTGTACGCCATAACTTTGGCCCGCAGCACCCTCAGAATAAATATATAAGAAATTCATCTGCATGGATTCTTTTTTAGAGGTCATATTGATTTTCATATGTTTATTATGAAGCGATTGGAACTGCTCAGAAAGCGTTGTCAATTCATGGTAGTGAGTCGCAAAAAAGATTTGAGAAAATTTTTGATTCAGTACGTACTCCAAAATAGCTTGAGCCAAACTGAGTCCATCAAACGTCGCCGTGCCTCGACCGATTTCGTCTAATATAATTAATGAGCGCGAACCCGCCAGATTCAGCATCTCGGCTGTTTCTTTCATTTCAACCATAAATGTTGAAAGGCCTTCCGACAAATGATCGCTAGCTCCAATGCGAGTAAATAAAGAATCATAAATTGGAATTTCAGCCTTAACCGCCGGAACAAATGATCCCATTTGCGCTAAAATCACCGTCAAAGCCACTTGGCGCATCAACGTTGATTTACCAGCCATATTCGGACCTGTGATTAAATCGCAGTGATTCGACGCAAGCTCGATGGAATTAGCGACAAAGCGTTGATTGTTTTCTTTAAGAGCTTGCTCGACCACCGGATGGCGACTTTCAATCAGTCTGAGCGCGCCCGATTCGTTGAGCTGAGGCCGCGAATAATTTTCTTCTAAACTGAGCCAAGTCAGCGCCGTGTAGACATCGATTTCACTGACCGTTTGCGCTAAACGATGAATCAGCCCAGAGGCTGCGATGAATTTATTTTTCAATTCAACAAAAATATCAAACTCAAGTTCGTTGCGACGAGTCTGCGCCGATAAAACTTTCTTTTCTAATTCAATTAATTCATCAGTGCAGTACCGTTCAGCATTGGCCAACGTTTGCTTACGTAGATAACTGGCTGGAACTTTATCTTTGTGCGTATTTGTAATTTCAATATAATAACCGAAAACGTTGTTATAACGAATTTTCAAAGAGCCGATTCCGGTTTTTTCGCGCTCT
>JAYVHE010000309.1:0-4058 GCA_043771495.1 Bdellovibrio sp.
CGCCTAAAAGTTTAAACATCCTGATTTCTGCAGGAGTTTCGTAAGTGGGACCTGTTACCCCCACGTAAATGCCACGATGGAAAAATGTTTTTTGTGAGCGAAAAATTCGTTCAGCGGTGTTGATCAGCTCTGGATCATAGGCTTTTGTCATATCAGGAAAGCGCGGGCCAAGCTCTTTAATATTAGGACCCATTAACGGATTTGTTCCCATCATATTAATGTGGTCTTCAATAATCATAAAATCGCCGGCTTTCATGCCATCACCGTATCCACCAGCCGAATTAGTCACAATTAAAACTTCAATTCCGAGCGCGGCTAGCGTTCGGGCCGGGTAGGCGACAACATCCATGGGATGACCTTCGTAATAATGCAAGCGACCCTGTAGAACAGCAACTTGTGCATCACCAACAGAACCTAAAATTAAATTTCCGGCATGGCCTTCAACTGTCGGTGGAATAAAGTGAGGAATTGTATGATACGGAAAAGTCGCATCAACGTTAATCTGTTGAACGAAGTGCCCTAAGCCCGAACCTAAAATTATTCCGATACGGGGTTTGATTTTGGTATTTTTTTTAATATACCCCGCAGTTTCTGTTAACTTTGATGGCGTTGATAACTCTGTCGAGTTCATGTGAGTCTTTCTTTAATAAGTTGATGTTTGTTCACAGGTTGGATTTCTGAGATTGAATAACACATCGATAGTGTTTCAGCGGCCGCGGCAGAGTCTTCGATGCGCTGGCAATGAATTGTAAATAAAGGAGCGCCTTTTTCTGTGAAATCGCCAAGTCTTTTATGAAATTCAATGCCCGAACTTAAATCTAGAACATCGTCAGTTTTAATTCGTCCCGCTTTTAATTGGATTGTCGCAATTCCAATTTTTTCAACATTAAAATTTGAAATAAAACCTGTACGCATCGATCGAACAACTAATTTTTCATGACACAATTTAATATTTTGCAAATCGCCACCTTGAGACACGCACATTTCTTGAAATTTCTTAAGCGCTTCGCCAGATTCTAAAGCGTGCTTAGCCGCATTATACGAATCTTCTAAAGAAATATATTTTCCAGATTGGAAAATCATTTCTGCAGCCAGCTGTAAAGATAATTCACGAGTATCGACATACAAATCATGGCCATCACTACTGACGTATTTTTTATTGTTTAATATTTCTACGCACTCAAAAACTTCCCAACCATTCCCTGCATAGCGCCCGAGCGGTTGATTCATTGATGTTAATAACGCCGTAACTTTTTTGCCGTAGCCTTGACCAATGCTCATTAATGCTTGAGCCAATGTGCGGGCCTGTTCCAAGGTTTTCATAAATGCGCCAGTTCCGAATTTAACATCTAGAACTAAACCATCAATGCCCTCTGCCAATTTTTTTGACATAATACTAGCACAGATTAATGGTAAACTTTCTACGGTCGCGGTCACATCGCGTAAAGCATATATTTTTTTATCGGCTGGACAAATTTCTTTGGTTTGACCGATAAAGCACAAGCCGAGTTGTTTTGTTTGAGTAACGAATTGTTCAAGTGGTAATTGGGTATTAAATCCAGAGATTGATTCTAATTTATCTAATGTTCCACCCGTGTGACCAAGTCCGCGACCAGAAATCATAGGCACGTAAATTCCACACGCGGCCGCAATAGGCCCAAGAATCAAACTGGTTTTATCGCCAACGCCGCCGGTGGAGTGTTTGTCGGCTTTGAAACCGGTAATTTGCGAAGTATTAACAGTGGTTCCTGAGTGCAACATCGTTTTTGTTAGAGCTAACGTTTCTTGGGTTTGCATTCCCTGGAAATAAATAGCCATTAATAAAGCCGACATTTGGTAATCAGGAATTTTACCTATCGTAAAATCAGTGATGAATACGTTGATCTCTTCTGCAGTTAACTGTTCACCATTTCGTTTTTTTTTAATGATTTCTGAAGCGATCATTAATATTCACCATTGGATGCGGTGCTGTCACTAGTCGCAGCACTAACTAATGCGACGCCTGAACTTGTACCTAAGCGATTCGCTCCTGCCAGAATTAATTTTTTTGCAAATTCAAAATCTTTTATTCCACCGCTGGCTTTAATTAAAACTTTTTCTGCAACTACAGATTTAATCAGTTCGATATCTTCAACCGTGGCGCCGCCACCAGAAAACCCGGTGCAAGTTTTTACAAAATGTGCACCTGCGGCCAAAGCAATTTCGGTGGCTTTCTTTTTTTCTGCGGCCGTTAACAGCGCAGTTTCCAAGGTGACTTTAACTTTTTTGCCCTCGGCCGAGCGAATGACGTCTTGAATATCGCGCTCGACCAAAGAATATTCTTGAGCCTTCAACAAACCGACATGAATCACCATATCTATTTCGGTGGCCCCTAAATTAAGCGCGCGATTTGTTTCAAAAGCTTTAGTCGATGTATCAGTCGCACCCAATGGAAATCCTACTGTGCTTGCGATGTTGATTTTTGTTCCGCGTAAAACTTCGCGACAAATTCCGACCATGCTGGAATTCACGCAAACAGCAAAAAAGCCGTGCTCCAAGGCCTCTTCACAAATTTTTCGAATTTGCGCCTTGGTGGCGTCAGGTTTTAAAAGTGTATGATCAATATAGGCTGCTAAATTTTTTTTGGTAATTTCTTTCACGCCCCTAGTATAGGATTTATTTGCTCTGAAGAGCAAGCGCTTGGCGTCACAAGCCTAATTCTTATATTCTAGACACAATTGCTTTGGTTTTTTAGAATGTTCTAATGTGGATTGTATTTAAACTTGTTGTCGCAATATTGGCATTTTTTTATCGAGCCGTTCGATCTTATCATACTGGGATAGCCAAACCTGAGCATATCCAAGATGGCGTCGCATTTTATCTAAAGACTAAGGCAAATAAGAAGGATGTCTACGAAACTCAAATTGGTATTCCATTAAAATCAAAATCAATTTTTAGAATTACGCGTGAAACCCAAGCCGATAAATTTTTTAAAAAAATCGGCTTGGCCGACGAAATCCAAACAACAGATAAGTCATTTGATAACCGATTTTACATTGCCAGCGACAGCACAAGCTTTCGCGACGAAATAAAGTTAGATGAGCAAACTCGGAACTTGATCGCTGAGCTTTTCAAGCGCGGATGTGAGGACATTACAGGCACAGGAAGAATGATTTGGTTTGGTTTCTTTGGAGATCACTCAAAAAGTAAAATCGTTCCTGAATTTTGTGCTAAATTTTACAACCAAATTTCTGAAATGGAACAAAAATCAGCGGGATTTTTCAATGATCCTTTCGCAGTTAAAATTTTAATTACTGAGTGTGCCGTTTGGTCTTTAGCGGCCTATTCTGTTATGGGTTTCGGGGAGTGGTATTACTGGCAGCAAGACGTATTCTTGAACAGAACTGCATTGTTACGTGATGGAGTTTTTGTAGGCTCGGTTCTAACATGTGTTTTGTTAGGATTTATTTTTTTATTCATGAAGGGATCCTCACGCGCTCACCGTATTTTGGTTGAAAGTGCACTAGTCCTTGGTTTTTCTATTCCAGTGGGTGGAATCCACATTGTACGAGATATTAATATGAATGCAGATACAAGCATTCCGAATTTAGTCGAGGCCGAAGTTTTAGATACTTACACGGTTAAACGTCGTCGTAAACGGCGCTCTTCTACGGATTACTATATGAGGATTAATCCGCAAGCAGAAGATCATAAGATTGTTATTCCACAGACCATTGAAGTCTCGAATGATTTGTACAATAAAATTAAGCGTGGCGATGTGGTGATTTTAAAAATTCGGCTGGGATATTTAAATCATCCGTGGTTCGAGGAAATGACTCCCAAAACCACAGAAGTAAATTTTTAAGCTGCTTTTGGCGGATCGTCTTTACCAAGGAAAGTTTTCGCATCAGACGCCGAAACCAGACCCTTTTTCACCAGATCTTCCACGTATTTTTCATACAAGATCATACCTTGTGAGGCACTGGTTTGCATAATCGATGGAATTTGGTGATTTTTTCCTTCACGAATTAAATTCGCAACGGCTTTTGTACCTTTTAAAATCTCAAATGCGGCAACAC
>JAYVHE010000310.1:0-5200 GCA_043771495.1 Bdellovibrio sp.
ATGAGGCGACTAATTGCAAGAGTGGATATTCATTTTTCAAATTCAATGGCAGAATCACTTTTTCGAAGCCTGAAATCGAATTTTCTTAACACTGAAGAGGATAGGACGAATTAAGCCCGATTTGTTGTATATTGATTTACCTGAAACTGATGCGGATCCAATCAAATCTTTGGAAGACAAACTTAAAATCGAAGCCCATTTGCTTAAAATGAAGAAATCTATTGATGAATTTATAGAACAATTGAAAATGATGGGCTACAGAAAAGCTAAAACATTTGTTGAAAATGCAAAAGCTCAGCTTTTTACCTATGTCGAAAACTGGATCAAGACTGGAATCTCAAATCCGAAAGTGACTTCACTTGTAGAGCGAATAATGCGTGAAATCAAACGTAGAATTAAAAGAATGGGCTACAAGTGGTCCGAGCAAGGCGCTGAGAAGATGACTCGATTGATATTACTTCAGCTTAGTTCAACAAAGCATTTTTGGGATCAGCACTGGCAAACCAAAATGGGAACTTGTGCCGATATCAATTTACAATTTTTAGGAGTTGAAGTGAAAAAATAGAATTTTTAAAATCCCACAGACTTTGGAACGGTATCGAGCCTTGACTTCAGATCAGGCTTCAAAAACTGGAGACAAAATAAAATAAAAACTAAGCGATCAGCTTTTCAATAAGTGTTGGATCTTTTTTAAGAGCTTCAATCAAGCGTGCGGCGGCACCAGACGGCACATTGTGTCCCTGTTCCCATGCTCGCACCGTTGGGGCTTTGATATTCAATAACGCCGCAAATTCGGTTTGACTCATACCAAGTGTTTTTTCACGGAAATTTTTAATTTCTTTTGCTGTCCATTCTGGAGCGGGATTAGGAATTTCACGCATTCGACTAGCCAGCTTTTTTTTACGCTGCTTGTGAGATAAAACTTCGCCCAAACCGTCAACCAGCTCTTGTTCAATTGATTTTTTTGTCGCCATAATCAAATTCTCCTAAAAACAAATCTATTCAGCTTTAATGGCTGCCACGATTTGGCTAATAATTTTCTTGCCTTCAGCAGATAAGTCATCTGCTTCATCTTTTCCATAAAACGTAATTAAAAAAGTCTCCTGGCAATCGGGAAGGTCCAAATACAAAACCCTAAATCCACCACGTTTGCCCTTTTTTCTTTCAGGGTCTTCAATACGAAGTTTACGAACACCGCCAGTACCCGCAACGGTTGCGCCTGCCTCTGGATTTTTAAGAATTTCTTCTTCTATTCTTAGCAACAAATCACTGCCGCCGCGCGAATCTAATTTTTTAGAGAAAATCTGAGTTTGATAAAAGATTCTGCGCATACCTAATATTTGATATTACATAATATCCAATATTATGTCAAGTTTTGATTGTTCCGGTATAGCTAGACTGTTTCCGATACGAAGGGTTTTCCATGCGGATCCCACAATAGTTGTCTTGAATTGACATTCTTCTGCGGTCAGCTCTGCCGTTTGGCTATCTATTTGCGCAAATCCATGGAATTTAAACGGACTAATTTGGTTAAAGCTGCCGGCCGCAAACAGACTTGCGCCATCAGTGGTGACAGACCAGGGCATATAATTAAATACAGTCGGCGTAACCGTTAAATTAACAGTGATTGCATTTTGCATAGTATCTTTAACTTCAACTACTGCAGATCCAGACTGACTAGGCATAGTGTAAAGACCAGTTGTGTTGTCTATGCTACCCGCGCCTGAAACCAATCGATATGAATACGGCAGTACGCCACCAGAAATAACTGTTCGAAGTGGCGCGACTTTGCCGCTTGTTTAGCGCAATGGGTTTAGAATTGATCTTGCCTTGGGTTACGGCTCAGGATCAAAAAATTCAATCAATTACGAATACATTGTTATTTGTAAAACGTTCTCAGATCTGAAACCAATCGATATTTAAACAACGCAAAGTCTCGGACGGTGACGGTCGAACGATCTTATCGACCTCTTCGATCAATTTAATTAAAAGCCTTCTAACTTTTTCTGTATCTTCATTGGATAAAGTCATCGGAAAACTAAAATGCAGCTTGTTTGACTCTTGAGTTTTAATTTTATCCATGGCTCGATTTCGCCAATTTAAATGGTGCGTCTTTATTAACGGAGAATCTGGTTCCAGGTGTGTGCGACTGGCGCCAATTTCAAATCCGTTTGGTTTTTGTATCAGCAAATTATTTTGAACTAAAATTTGGACCGCATCGACAACAGTTTTTTTATTTAATCCTAAGTACTGACTGATCGCTTCTGTTGATTCAAAGCCTTTTATGGCGGGCAGCTGCCGGATAGCGCTATAGATCCAATCAGAATAAAAAATAATTTTACTGTCGTCTGATAATTCACTTGATAATTCACTTGATAATTTACTGACCGATTTTAGATTTTCAGAAATTCTTTTCGCTTTATCTAAAATCTTACTGATTTGCTTTTGTAAATACTCGCGCAATTCTTTACTTCCAGCTTTTTCGAATTGAGTCAGCGCCAAAAAATATTCCGTCTCGATTTCATTAAGATCAAAAAATTCAGCCGTTTTTATCGCCTGTTCTGAACTTAAATTTTTATCGCCCTTAAAGACCTGACTAATAAATGCAGTGTTCACATTTAAATATTGGGATAGCCGGCGAAGTTGTCCATAGCCATGCTTAGGCATCGATTTTATGCGACTTATGACGTATTTTTTGTAGTTATTAAAATCAAATATATTCATATATTTCAATTAGTTATAATAAAGCACTTACTAATAGTAACATCTTTTGCTTTTTTTTAACTAATTAAATCTATTTTTATCAAAATGATGCATATATATTAGGCATATATATTAGGCATATATTTTGATCATTAAACCCTTAACCAGGAGAATATCTATGTTTCTGTCATTTGTTAGTTATAGCCTAATTATAAGCGCTATTTTGGTCCTGCTTCACCCGAATTTTGTCAGTGCGCAGACGAATTTAGCAAAAGATTCCGTAGAAGCTTCACAGGCCGATTCAGCTGTGTCGTTTGAGGCTGTGTTGATCGATCGGTCTCTTGGAAAATTTGCTGCGCGGGGCACAGGTGATAGTGGTGGCGGAGCTGGAATTATTGATATCCCACAAGATCGTTGGGAAAAATTTATTCGTGAATACTTACCGGCCTACTCAGAAAAATCTCAACGCACTTCCGTTCGCGATACACGACGCCTCATGCGGCAGATTATTTTGTTTTCTTTTATGTATTCTGGCTATCGACCAACGGATTATAATTTATATATTGAGGGGTCAGATGTTTTCAATTCACGTTTGCACCCTGGCTCAAATGGATTAGTTGAGCAACGCAGCCGAGAGAGATTTCGTGAAGCTTTGAAAACGTCTCCCTATGAATGGACCACACGCTCTTTTGCTGAATATGGGGCGCGTCAATATCCGATATTAAATACCAGATACACCAGAGACTTTTTCGCCATTGCAATTCGTTTATTAAAACCTGAGTTAACCAGTGATCAATTAAAAGCTGAAATTGAAAGAGCGATGCAAAGTGATTTACTACCTAACTCAATTGGTAATCAGCAACGTGCAGAACAGCGGACTACGGAATTACAAGAACTCAGTTTCCTTAAGCTAGAATATGAATCTGCTGTTATTCTTGCAAAGTCATCCACTGATCGAGCAATAGCTAATGATCTACTTAATAATATAATGATTAAAACAAAGAACTTAACTCCTCCTCCAATACACACGACAATGGATGTAATGACGATCCAGCTGTTTATTGAAGAACTTCTACGAATGAGAGCTAGTTGGAACTGACAACAACGTTAGCTTTTGTAAAGGGATTATAATTTGAAACTTAATACCTGTTTTTTTTATTTCAGCTTTATTTTTTCGGCAGCACTCGTGCAGGCCGAAGAATTATTTCTGCCACGATTAGGGATAGATTCTTTAGGGAAAATCACGCTTCAAGAAAAAACAGCGACGATTCAAGTCGGACGACAACACCCAGCATTATCTTTTAATTTTATTAAAGATGATGTTAACAAATGTGGTTTAAGCAAGAAAAAGTTAAATGCCCAAATCGACGATTTTGTTCAAGGCAAACTGTCTACTTTGATGTCTAAACTGACTGATGATTGGAATGAAATTCTGCACAGTTCTAAGGTTATTATTGTTATCAGTGATTTATCGGATTTAAAATTTTATCACCGCGCGTTTTCATTTTACCCGCAAACTCCACCTCCGTTGCGGTCGTTTATTTGGATTGATTGTCACGAACTGCAAAAAAATAAAGGTTTAGAATCTACCCTGGCGCATGAGTTTACTCATTTGGCATTATCTAAAAACAATCATCAGCTCTGGTTTATAGAAAGTGTTGCTCAGTTGATGGAAGAAACCGCCGGGGGAACCCAGCCATCCCTGTATAGCGTGAAAACAACAGATCAAATTCCAGATTCATTTGTGCCGTTTGCGAACACTGAGGTGAATAGTAATTCAGAATATGGATTTTATTATTTATGGGGTAAAAGTATCATTTCACAATTTAAAAGCTTTGAACCATTTAAACTGATGAACACAGTAAATGCTGGCTGTGAACAAATTGAAAATTATTATTCTAAATTGATCTGCAGACTGAATTATAATTCGGAATATCAGAATGTACTTTTAAACTATCGGCAGGATATGACTCCAGAAAGAACTCTGGAGCATTTTAAATTGGTATTATCCTTGCCCTCATCGACATCACCACTGCGAGATCCGTGGCTATTTAAGGGATTAAATTACCCGGCTTTAATAAGCAAAATAAAAAATTAATCGCCGAAAAATTTCTTAGCAGCGTTGGCTATTTTTCGAAAAATTGTTGAACAAAGAAATCAATTTTTCAAATTTTTTAAGCTCATCGGCTCAAAAGTAACCATGTAACTGGAAGTGTTAGAACCACTTGTCTGTGAAGCTCGCTGAATAAAAGGCTCTGTCGCCTTACACCACCTAAGGCCAAGTATTTTTTCCAAAACAAAATAATTTTTAAATTTTCAAAGATCCACGGATTTGACTTAGGTTGAGTCAAAAAAATAGCTGCAATTTTATTTGCAGCTTTTCTCTAGAGTTAATTTTCAATTCCTATTTCTTTGATGCTGAATCAGATTTTTTCTTCTGGTTCTTTATCTCGCTCTGATGCTTTCGATAACTGGGTCCTTCCATGTGAAATATTTC
>JAYVHE010000311.1:0-3015 GCA_043771495.1 Bdellovibrio sp.
CGCCGTTTCGGGCTCGCACGCATAAATTAAAACGCGCGGATTTATTTTTTTCATTCGTCGCGCGATTCCTAACGTTAATCCGCCGACACCAAATGGAATAATAACTGCATTCAAAGTAGCTAGGTCAAAAATCAATTCATCAGCGATGGCTCCGTAACCTTCGAGCAAACCTTTTGTGAAGACCGGATGAATGAATAATCCTTCATGATTTTGCGGGGGATTTTTGATCAAATCCCACACTTGAGCAAATGGCAGTTCAATCAGCTGGGCTTTTAATTTAACAATAGCGTCCTTTTTTATTTGCGGAGCCGAATCAGGAACAAAAATTTGACAGCGCAAGGAATTTTTCTGGGCCCAGTAGGCGACTGGTTGAGCCATGTTGCCTGCACTGGCCGCAGAGATTCCTTGACGTAATACTGCAATCGGCGTGTGTTCAATGGCGGACTTTACGCCTCGAATTTTATAGGACCCAAAAGGTTGTAAGTTTTCAGGTTTTAAAAAAATTTTTCCGTTTTGAATCGGCACTTCGGTCCGGTAAGGAATCAATGGCGTTCGAAGAATCGAGTTATTCATTGTGAGCTCCAAAACTGATCTGGGCTCCCAGGCCCTTTTTTTGCGCTTCTCGAAAAAAATAATTTGCGGCAAATAAGTCTTGAATGCCTAATCCGACAGATTTAAAAACTGTAATTTCGCTGCCATGGAATCGGCCGAGTACATTTGAATTTAAACAGTCACCGAGTTCACCCCGAATGAATACTGAGCTTAATTGGCCAATGGCCATCGGCTGAATGAGTTCGCTAGCCTCACTCATACAGGCTGCTGTTGAATCTAAATAAATTTTTAATTCACTGCGATCTTTAAATTCGATTTCACGAAAGCCGGGGCGACAGGCTCCTATGGTATTAACGTGTGTACCAGGTCGCAGATCATCCGTTGAAAACAATGGATTTTGGCTTGAAGTGCAGGTAACGACAATATCGGCGTCTTGAACAGCCCTTTTTGGCGACGAAGTTACAACGACCTCAAAGTTCTTAAAATACTTTTGCGCCAATTTTTCTGCATTAGACTCCGTACGATTAAAAAAAATAATTCTTTTGATAGGCCGAATCTTTGAAATGGCCAGCGCGTGTTCAAGAGCTTGTCGACCCGCACCGATTATTGCTAAAGTCGACGAATCGATGCGACTCAATTTTTCAGTCGCAACAGCGCTGACCGCTGCAGTTCTTAGTGCGGTAATAGTTGATCCGTCTAAGATCGCCCTAACAGTTCCGTTTTCTGAGTTGAGCAAAACCACAAACCCTTGATGCGGGTTTAAACCTTGTTTTTTATTTTCCGCAAAAACTGAAACGGCTTTGAAGCCGATGAGGTTTCCTTTTAAATACGTCGACGGCATAAAACCCATCGCGGCATTTTCGCTAATGTCGACAACATGTCGATTATAGTTTTTGGCGCGACCGGCTGATAACTGCATTAATGAGTCCTTCATGGCCACATTAAGCGCCGACGAATCTTTTAGTGTTTCCAGATCTTGGGAATTTAAAACCAAAGTTTTCATAGTGCTCTTTTCTGCGTGGACCAATGACAACGGCACTGATTCCATTAGTTTCTAAAATAAATTGTAAGGCTTTAGACTCTGGAGCTTGGCCTGTCGTGCGCGCCTCAGTTATAAAGTTTTGGATTTTTAACTGATGACTGAGTGTTTGATAATTTTGGTAAGGCTCCGGACGTAAATGCAGTCGACTACCTGGCGGTGGATTCTTATTCGACAAATATTTTCCGGTCAGTAATCCCCCAGCAAGCGGACCAAAGGCCACGTAGGAAATATTATGTGACACAAGAGACGGAATTAAATCTTGGCGGTCCGACTGATTTAAAAAATGAAATTCGTTTTGAACATATTTAACTGATCTTCTGGTTTTTACATCGCAGTTTTTTAAAAACATTTTCATGTATCTTAAATCAACGTTAGATAAACCGATCGAATCGATGTCGCCATACTTAAGGGCTTCCTCTAAAGCGCGAATTGTTTTTGTTACAGGAGTTGAATAATCAGGTTCGTGCAAATAATACGTCTTAATTTGCTCGACCCCAAGTTTGATTAAAGATTTATGCAACTGAAAAGTAATTTCCCGCCGACTGAGCGGCGCACGACTTTTGGTAGCACCGTAGTGGTTACCAACCTTGGTATTTATTTCTACGCTAAGTTGGTAGGATTTATTTTGTCGGCGAATCCAATCGCCCAGAATTTCTTCGCTTTGACCGCCGCCATAAGAATTGGCAGTGTCAAATTTATAAAGTCCAAGTTCGCGCGCCTGATCCATAAGTTTAAAGGCCTGAACTGGTGAATCACCGTGGCCAATTAATTGGGGAAGGCTACCAATGCCACCGAAGTTTCCGCAGCCTAAGATAATTTGAGATGGATCAGGCGCAAACATAAAATTAATTCCTTAAAAATCCGGTGAACGAGGCCACAAATCCCGATTGGTCCTTAATAGTTACAAAGCCGATCAATTGCGTTTGGGTGGCATCAAAAAATTGACCTTCGTAATGAAACATTAAATCTGTAGGACGCGATAAATTCTTTGGAACCAGAAGATCAAAAGTAATTTTGTTTCCTTCAATTTTTACGTTTTGCACGGGGCCGTCAAAATCATTGGGCACATGCATTTCGCCTTTGAGCGCGCCGTCAGCAAAACGATTGATGATCAAAACGTCAATAAATTCAGTTTCATCAAAATACAGATGAATCCCGTAGATTTTTCTCTCTGTAAGTGGAGCTAAGGCTGCGTTGGCAAAAGCCGTTGTTAATGTGAGTGCGATTGTGAGTAATAACTTTTTCATTTGTGATCCCCTTACAAGTCTTAATTAACTTGTAGGAGTCTTGTATCAGGATGGATACTTGCAGAATAGCGAATTATACCAATTCCGATAAATACGTATACTATAATTTAAACTGTTGATATTTTTATTAACCCGTTGTCTGATCTGATAATGGCAAATAGAAATTTAAAGTTA
>JAYVHE010000312.1:0-12286 GCA_043771495.1 Bdellovibrio sp.
GGTATCGACGTGGTAAAGTGGAATATTTAAACGCGCTGAGAGTTTTCGACTCAACGTTGTTTTTCCACCGCCTGCATTCCCAATGATCGCAATCTTTTGCATACAAGTAATTTATCAACTGAACTCATCTTTTGCAAAAATATACAGACAACGCTTAAAAAGTTTTGACAGCACTGAGGCTGAACTCTAACCTTGTTTGATGTCCCAAAATGCAAATCCAATTCTTGAAGCTCCGCCGACAAAACCAGATTCGTCACAGGGTTTTGCAAATATTTTTTTTAGCGTACTGATTCCAGTACTGATTTTAAACAAAGGCTCAAAATACGGTTTAACACCCATTCAATCCTTAGTGATCGCACTGACATTTCCATTGATGTTCGGATTGTACTCTCTGATCAAAGAAAAAAAGATGAATTACATTGCCCTTTTGGGTTTACTTAATGTTCTGTCATCTGGAGTTCTCACAGTTTTAGCGTTAGGCGGAATCTGGTTTGCTATCAAAGAAGCCGTTTTCCCGTTGTTGATTGGCGTCTTCGTCTATTTTTCAAGCTTTACAACAAAACCATTTTTCCAATCGATGTTCCTTAATCCAGCCGCGTTTGATGTTAAACGCCTCTGGGAATCCCTCGATAGCCTCGAAAAAAAATCTCAGTTTGCAGTCACCATGAAAAAAGCCACCCAAGGCCTATCACTCTCTTTCCTACTCAGCGCCATTCTGAATTTCTTCTTAGCCTTCGTGATCTTTAAACCACTTCCTGAACAATTAACAGAAACCGAGAAACAAGATCTCCTCAACATGCAACTCAGCCAAATGACGATGTACTCATTTGTTGTGATCATGATCCCAATCCTTATCGTTGTCAGCGCAGTTCTTTATATGGCCTTCAAAAAAACCACCCAAATAACCGGTCTAAAATTAGAAGACCTGATGGTCAAGTGAACCAGTCAAGTAACCAAAAGATCCCGTCTTTCAAAATATAAAAGTGCGAGAAAATTTCTTTAGAAGTCCCATGAAGGATCGTTTGGCGGCGGCGGTGGAGGCGGCGGCACATCACCGAATCCTGAGTCGAAGCCGCCCGCGTTGCCTTGATCGAAATTGTCGTACGGTATTGGTGGTGGTGGTGGCGGAATATCTTCGAAATTGGTGTCCATTGGTGGCGAAACGAAATCACCTGGTGAAGGCTGTGGAATAGATGGCGAATCAAATGGTGAAGAGCCCGACGATGAGCTTGCGCCGCCTTGTAACGTTTTGCCTGAATTCACCCATTTATTTTTTGCGCGTTTGCGAAGTTCATAACGCGGTCGGTTTTGCGCAAGACCTAATTCACGCTCTTCGGTCTGAGGAATTTTATCTTCAAATTCAATAAACAAATTGGATTTTGTACGCACATGACGTTGGCGATCTAACTCACGTTGTTTATCGGCATTTTCTTTTTGCTTCAAATCAGCCTGATATTCAGGTCCAAATTCGTCGATCGCCGTCGGACGAGTTTTTTTATGTTCTCGGGTTTCTTTTTCGCGAAGACGATTCCAACGCTCTTCTTCTTCTAAAAATAAAGCGAGCCCTTTTTCACGCTCTTGATCGTAAATTTTATTTTCATCTGTATGCTGAGAAAAGGCTTTGCGTCGATTAACGTCAAACTGCAAATCTGAACGTAATTTTTCAGCTAAAACGCGATCAACTTCGACGGTATTTTTACTGAGAGCTTGAGCCAACGCTCGAGCACTTCCAAAGCTAACAGCGTTGAACAAACAAAAAAACAAAATGACCTTCAGCTTGTCACAAAATTTCACTTTTTTCAGCATACAATAGGCGCAGAATTCAATCTGCAATTATTCCTAGAAATCGCCCATCAACTCGACTTTTGTCTTTATTTATTTTTATTTATCAGCTAGCTTTTATGGTCACTCGAATTTCCACTTCAAAAGGGAGCAACATGGATTCTTTAATTCAAATTGGTGTTTTCTTCGCTCAGACGCTGATTGTCGTGCTTGGCATCATTGCCGTCTTGATGACGATCGCCGCGTTATCGCTAAGAGCCAAATCTGAAAAATCACCAGAGATCACTAAATTAAACGACAAATACAAAGATCAAAAAGACTCTTTACTTGAAGTTTTGCTTTCTGAAGACGATCTAAAAAAAGCCAAGAAAAAAGAAAAACAAGACTTAAAAAATAAACCAAAAGACGAGCCCCTTCGTAAAAAACTTTATGTGGTTGATTTTTTAAAGGGCGATATTCAAGCCAGTTCTGTGGATCGTTTTCGCGAAGAAATTACGTCCGTGCTTTCTATTGCAAAACCAGGCGAAGATGTTCTGATCAATGTTGAAAGCCCCGGCGGAGTCGTACACGGTTACGGCCTAGCCGCAGCGCAAATTTTACGCCTTCGTGAATTTGGTTTAAACGTTACAGTGAGTGTCGATAAAATTGCGGCCAGTGGCGGTTATATGATGGCCTGCGTGGCGCATAAAATTATTGGTTCACCATTTGCGATCGTGGGCTCGATTGGCGTTGTTGCGCAAGTTCCCAACGTTCACAGATTTCTAAAAAAGCATGACGTCGACTACAAAGAATATACAGCTGGCGATTTCAAACGCACCGTCGGAATTTTTGGCGAAATCACCGAAAAAGGTGAAAAAAAATTCCAGGAACAGCTCGAATCGACGCATGTTTTATTCAAAAATTTTGTCGGAAAATTTCGTCCCCATTTGAATATGGATGAAATTGCGACAGGCGAATACTGGTTTGGCCAACAAGCGCTAGAAAAAGGTCTTATAGATGAAATAAAAACTAGTGATGAGTTCATTCAGAAGCAGGTCGACGAAAAAGACGTTTACAAAATCTGTTTTGAAAAAAAACCATCACTCTCTCAGAAGCTTTCAGGGTTGGTTGAAGCCGCTGTTTTTAGCGCTGTCAAACAGATTGCAGAGCAGACTTTCTCCTCTAGAAAATGGGGCACTTCGGGTTTAGGACTACCAAAGCAAATTTCAGATCTTAACTCAAGTAATGAGTCACTAATGCAAGGACCTATTCCGCAATTTTCACTGAACCAAAACAATGGAATTGAGTCAGAAAATCGCCCTCATTTTTCAAATGACGAATTGCGTTAAAAAGAAAGTTATCAGACTCATTCGCTTTCTTTTTAAGACGGCATCAGGTAATTATTTTGGGCGGAATTTTTTTGTTCTTTTATTTTCGAAAGGATCACCGATTTGAAACCCGTTTTAGAAGTTCAAGATTTAGAGACCACATTTTTCCTGAAATCGGGACCGTTCAAGGCCGTTAATCGAATTTCGTATACAATTAATCAAGGTGAAACTTTAGGTATCGTCGGCGAATCAGGTTGTGGAAAAAGTGTAACTTCTTTTTCATTAATGCAATTAATCAGCGAGCCCGGAAAGATCACCAACGGTAAAGCCATTTTAAATGGACAAGACCTTCTGACTTTAAAAAAATCTGAAATGGAAAGTGTACGTGGCGGAAAAATGGCCATGATTTTCCAAGAACCGATGACAGCCCTTAATCCGGTTTTAAAAATCGGCTACCAAATGATCGAACAAATTCAAAAGCACATGAAGTACAATCAAAACGACGCGCGCATGCGCGCGATCGAAATGTTAGAACTTGTGGGAATTCCAGCGGCTAAAGAGCGCTACGATACCTACCCTCACCAACTTTCAGGCGGTATGCGCCAACGCGCGATGATCGCCATGGCGCTTTCTTGCAATCCACAAATGTTAATTGCCGACGAACCAACGACGGCTTTAGACGTAACTATTCAGGCACAAATTTTAGAATTGTTCCAGTCGCTCCAAGAAAGATTTAACATGAGTGTTCAGTTCATTACTCATGACCTTGGTGTGATCTCTGAAGTTTCCGATAAAATTTTAGTGATGTATGGCGGCCAAACGTGTGAAACCGGCGCTACTCAAGATATTATAAATTCTCCAAAGCACCCCTACACAGCGGCACTCATACAGTCGCGTCCCCGCATGGGAACACGCGTGAATCGTTTACAAACGATCGAAGGCACGGTTCCAGCTCCGCATGATTTTCCAAAGGGCTGTCCGTTTGCCACACGCTGCACCCGCGTGAAAGAAGAGTGTTGGACTGTGAAGCCACCATTAATACCAGTTGTCCAGGCGGGATCCCCTCGTTCTGTGGCTTGCTTTAACCCGGTTCCTTGAAGAGCGAAGAAGAAATATGCACGAAATTATTTTAAAAGCAGAGCACGTTAAAAAATTCTTTCCGATTCGCAAAGGTTTTTTCTTGCGTAAAGTCGGTGACGTCAAAGCCGTAGATGATGTTTCTTTAGAAATTAGAAAAGGTGAAACCCTAGGACTTGTTGGTGAATCTGGTTGTGGAAAATCAACATTGGGTCGAACCCTCATCCGCCTTTATGAACCAACCGCTGGAGAAATCCAATTCCAAGGACAAGATTTTTTAAAAGAGCGTGGAAACCAACTGCGTAAATCCCGCAAAGATATTCAAATGATTTTTCAAGATCCCTATGCGTCTTTAGATCCACGCATGACGATCGGACAAATCATCGAACAACCTTTTGTGATTCACAACATGCTCGAGAAAAAAGAGCGTGAAACCCGTGTGAAGCAACTTCTTGAACTTGTTGGTCTTCGTGCATCCTTAATCAATCGCTACCCTCATGAATTTTCGGGTGGCCAACGCCAACGGATTTGTATTGCACGCGCGATCGCACTAAATCCTAAATTAATTATTTGCGATGAGCCCGTCAGCGCCCTGGACGTTTCTATTCAGGCCCAAATTTTAAATTTATTAAAAGACCTGCAGGAACAATTAAAATTAACTTATATTTTTATCTCGCATGATCTTTCGGTCATTGAACACGTGTGTGACCGTATTGCGGTGATGTACCTAGGAAAAATTGTCGAGGTCGCCGATCGCGATGCTTTGTACAAAGATCCGAAACATCCGTACACTCAAGCTTTACTTGCTTCAATTCCAGAAATTGGAACTGGCAAAAAGAAAATGTCAAAAATTCTAACTGGCGAGATCCCATCGCCAATCAATCCACCCAGTGGCTGTACGTTCCACCCGCGTTGTCCGCATAAAATGGACATCTGTTCCCAGGAGAAACCGCAATTAGGCGGGGTCGGACCTGAGCACACTGCGGCTTGCTTTTTATACACAAAGAAAAAGGAGAACCCATGAAATCAAACAAATTAGTTATTGCCTTAGTTGCAACAGTGTTGCTGCTCACGGGCTGTACAAAGAAAGATGGCGGCACGACCAGTGCAGACGGAGCTCAAGCCTCGTCAAACGCTAAAAAACCAACAAACGCAGAATTCAAAATTGGTATTTCGCAAGAATTCGAAAACATGAATCCTCTAATCGCGACCATGATGGCGACAACGTATATGAATCGAATGATTCTTAGAACGTTAGTTGTAATCGATGCCGACGGTAAATGGGTGACTCAATTGGCGAAGTCAATCCCGACAATGGAAAACGGCGGCGCTAAAATTATTAAAGTTGGCGGCAAAGAAACAGTTCAGGCTGTTTGGGAAATTTTAGACAACGCATCTTGGGGTGATGGCACTCCGATCACTTGCGGTGACTTTGAATTCGCAATTAAAGTCGCTTCTTCACCAAATGTTTCTATCGGTGAAAAAGAACTTTATACTCAAGTGGTCAAAATCGATATCGATCCTAAAAACGCAAAAAAATGTACATTCACATATGATAAATTACGTTGGGACTACTACACTCATGCGCAATTATGGCCTTTACCAAAGCACCTAGAAGAGCCGATCTGGAAAAAGTACGGAACGATCAAAGAGGGTTACGAAAAAAATACTCTTTACACAAAGGATCCAACAAACGTTGGTCTTTACAATGGCCCTTACGTTGTAACTAGCATCCAGTTGGGTGATAACGTTTCATTCGCACCAAATCCAAAGTTCTACGGAACAGCACCGAAGATTCAAAAAATCATCGTTAAAGTTATTCCGAACACAGGTACTTTAGAAGCCAACTTACGTTCAGGCACAATCGATACTATTTCGGTATTAGGTTTGTCATTTGACCAAGCTTTAGCATTAGATAAAAAAGTCAAAGAAGAAAAGCTTCCTTACACTGTTGCGTTCCAACCGTCTGCGGTTTACGAACACATCGATTTAAACTTGGATAATCCCATGTTAAAAGATGTTCGCGTTCGTAAAGCTTTATTGTACTCAATCAACCGTGAAGACCTAGTGAATGCATTATTCGAAGGAAAACAAACAGTGGCGTTACACAACATCACTCCTCGTGATCCTTGGTTTACTGAAGATCCAAATAAAATCACCGTATACAAATACAATAAACGCGAAGCTGAACGTTTACTTGACGAAGCCGGTTTCAAAACTGGAACTGATGGCATCCGCACTAAAGATGGCAAACGTTTAACATTTACTATTATGACAACAGCTGGAAATAAAACTCGTGAATTAGTACAAGTTTATTTACAAAACCAATGGAAACAAGTTGGCGTTGAAGTATTAACTAAGAACGAACCCGCGCGTAATTTCTTTGGCGAAACAACTAAGAAACGTAAGTTTGATTCAATGGCACTTTTTGCTTGGGTTTCAGCTCCTGAAAGCTCTCCTAAACAAACGTTCCACTCTAAAAATATTCCGTCTGAAAAAAATGGCTGGTCTGGCCAAAATCAAATGGGATGGGTTAATCCAAAAGTGGATAAGTTAACAGAAGCTTTGGACATCGAAATGAAACATGAAAAACGTGTTGAGCTGGTTCAAGAAATGTTAAAATACTACACAGATGAAGTTCCGGTATTACCTTTATATTACCGAGCTGATAACGCAGTTATTCCGACAAACCTAAAAGGCTTCCGGTTAACGGGCCACCAATTTCCAGAAACCAACAATGTTGAAGACTGGAATTTAGAATAGTTCACTGCTTTTCATAACGAGCCCGAATTTTTAAAAAAACAATTCGGGCTCGTTTTTTATCTAAATATTTTTTTGCGAACCCGAACCGAGAATTTTAGACTAATAATTTAAAAAACTCATAGAGGACCATAACCGATGACCAGTTATATTTTACGACGAATTATCCAAACCCTTGCGGTGGTCGTTATTTTATCTTACGTCTGTTTCAATTTGATGACGTTAATGCCCGGCGACCCGGTGGAATTAATGATTTCAGCAAATCCAAAAATTACTCCTGAAGACGTGACTCGTTTACGTGAATTCTATGGTTTAGACCAACCGTCTTATAAACGTTATTTAAATTGGGTAAACGATATTCGCCACGGCGAACTTGGGTACTCACGCACGTACCGCATTCCTGTAACTGATATGCTGATGCCGGCTTTAAAAGCGACGGCAACCTTATCACTATTGTCCTTAGGACTGTCTTTGCTTATTGCGATTCCAATTGGAATTATGTGTGCCTTAAAACCAAATTCCAAATTTGATTATATCGTAAATTTAGTTAATTTCGCTGGCATATCGATGCCTTCATTCTTTTTAGGTATTATTTTGATTATTGTTTTTGCCGTGTGGTTCGGAATACTTCCCGCCGGCGGCTATCAGACCACGGGAATGGTTTATGAAAACTGGTGGGCTGAGTTTGTAGATAAAGGTAAGTATTTAATCTTACCCGTCGTGTCTTTGTCGGCTCAGACCATCGGATATTTTTCGCGCTTCGCACGCTCCGCTATGATCGAAGCCATGCGAAATGACTTTATTCGCACGGCACGCGCTAAAGGATTGTCAGAAAATGTTGTTATTTGGCGCCATGGATTTCGCAATGCTTTAATTCCGTTAATTACCGTTACTGCGATCAGCTTTTCGGCGGTGTTTTCGGGAGCATTGATTACCGAAAGTCTTTTTGCCTACCCTGGAATTGGTCGTATGTTATTTACGTCAATTATTGGTAATGATTTTAACGTGGCGATGGTTTCATTTATTATTTCAATCGTCATGGTTTTATTGATGAGCTTAATTGCCGACTTACTTTACGGCGTGGCTGATCCACGTATTACATATAAATAGGGATTAAAAATGTCACAGGAATCACGCGATAAAGATCAGAAAAAATATATGGCCGAATTAGATAAGGCGCAGTCTTTTTCTAGAATGGTCTTTGATCAGTTTAAAAAAAATAGAGCCGCGCTTTTTGGTGCTTACACCATTTTAGTTTTTATATTAGTCGCGCTTTCGGCGCCGTTAATCACTTATGTTACGGGAATAGATCCATCAACGGTTAATGCAATTAATCGGTACAAGCCGCCGATGTCGCGCATTGTGGTCAGTTCTGATGGTAAAGAATCGTCACTCAAAGCATTTATTGAATCTCAGCCCCCAGAAAAAATTGAACAATTAAAAAATCAACTTTTAGAAAAACAGGTGGTTCGCCCACCGTCTCCTGAAGATGCTCTTTATGAATGGGTCCAGTTGCCAATTCCTGAAGCCATCAGCAGTTTGGATAAACTGGATACGGATTTAAAAGCTGAACTAAAAAGCATGTTCACAAGCTTTGAAAAACTTCATGTATTAGGAACTGACGACTTGGGTCGCGACGTTTTAATGCGCCTTATTTATGGAACCCAAGTTTCGATGGGTGTTGGAATATTAGCAACATTAGTTTCGGCACTTGTTGGATTAATTATTGGCTCGCTTGCGGGATATTATGGTGGAGTTTTAGATACGATCCTTATGCGGATAACGGACTCCATGTTGGCTTTGCCAATTTTACCAGTTCTCGTGGTTATTGCTGCGATCGATTTGAAAAAATTGCCGCTTCTGGATAGCATTGCTCAGGGCGGTAACGAGTCCATTATAAAAATGGTCTTTGTTTTATGTATTTTTTCGTGGATGACGGTTGCGCGATTAGTGCGTGGAAGTATTTTATCGTTACGTGAACGCGAATTTATTTTAGCGTCTAAAACTTTAGGCGCTAGCGATTCCACAATTATCATTCGACATATGTTTCCTAACGTCATCGGCCCAATGCTTGTGTCGATTACTTTGGGAGTCGGTCAGCTCATCCTATTTGAAGCTGCATTAAGCTTTTTGGGCTTAGGGATCCAGCCTCCAACTCCAAGCTGGGGTAACATGCTTTTCAATGCACAAGAATTGATTTACCAAGCCCCGTACCTAGCCATCTTCCCAGGTATGCTTATTTTCCTTGTGGTCGTGAGCTTTAACTTCTTTGGTGACGGCCTTCAAGATGCCGTAGATCCAAAGTCCGTGCGTCGATAAAAACCATTGAACTATTAGGCTCGGCTTATTAGACTTTATGTAAGTCGAGTTTTCTGAGCTGTCTGTTATGCGAATTTTAAGAGCTCACTTTTTAAAGTTTTCAACTTTTGGGGGTTTTCATGGACGGAATTAGTATGGGTCAAATAGTTATCATCGCAGTTATTGTGCTGATTTTATTTGGTTCTAAAAAACTACCGGAATTTGGAAAATCTATCGGAAAATCAATCAAGTCTTTCAAAGAAGGCTTAAGTGAAATCGATGCAGAATCAAAAGACGTTTCGAACACGCAATTGACACAAAATAAAGACAGCCAGACAACGGATAAACAAACAACTAAAAATAAAACTGAAGTTTAAATACTTTAAGACTTCATTATTATTCATCGCTTCGCTTCGTCCTCTACTCACTTAGTACTTCAAATTGTTTCCCTTTTTCGGACGATACTTCTGAAAAGCAAAGCTTTTCAGAAGTCCCAACGAACAGCCAAGCCGCGCAAATACCAGATTCATTTGAGGCGGTAGTTTCAAAAAACCTTATTCAAGTTCGGCTGGTAAGATTTTATCTGTGATGATGCTGGCTACGCCCTGGCTCAAAAAATGTTTAGCTTTTTTAACGTCATTGCACGTCCACAGAACGATTGGGATGCCTATGTCTGTTAGGTGTTTCCATTTTTTTTCGTCCCAGTCTTGGTATCTGAGATGAAGTGCATTTGGTTGAGCGGCGAAATTGAAAACACCTTTTTTTACGAAGATGTTGTTTTGTAAACGTTTTTCGAGTGTTAAAAGCATTGAACGAAATATTTGAGGTTCTTTCGCGTGGAAGTACGCCAGGGTGAATGGATTAAAACTTGAGATGATAATGTTTTTTTCCATTTTGTGTTTTTTAATTAGTTTTAGGACTTCTTCTTCGAGCCGGAACTTCAGGATGTTTTTTGATTTTAATTCGATGTTTAAAATGAAGTTTTGTATTTTGTTTTTTTTGTACCAGTTAAAGACCTCTTCCAGTGTGGTGACTTGTTTGTCTTGGAGGACCTGCGGAAACAAAGTTCTGGCGATGACTCTTTTTCGGCGGCCGTTTTTGTAGTAACCGTCATGGAAAAGCACTATTTGGTAATCGGCCGTGATTTGCACATCGAATTCAACCATTGTGTAATCACGATCGTAGGCATTTTTGATCGATGTTAAGGTGTTTTCGTGATTGGCCTCAATGCAGTAGCCCCGGTGAGCTTGCAATCGTGGAAATTTGAAAGTGTCGTTTTTTTTAAAAAAACTGTAGCTGAAAAGTTTTTTCATTCGAGCTTCTATTCTACTTTTTCAAAGGTGCCTTGACTAGGATTTAACACAAATTGACTCGATGAAGTTGGATTATCATGGGTCTTTAACACATTTTCGATCTGCCATACCGAAGTCGAGTTCAGTTTGCCAGTTTGTTTAAACTGCACAAAGTTTTTGGGATTTGAAAAAGTATTAATAGACATCGCGAAACTGTCCGATGGAGTGAGGTCTTCGACTTTCCCTGTACCGATTAAATACTTCATCTCGAAATTCTGAACAACAACTGGGAAAACGGTTTTTTGTTCTTTCAGGTAAGTTTCCATAAAATTGATGTAATCATTATCTGAACCATCGGATTCGGACTCTACAAAGCTTAAGGTTTTGGTCTGCAAACGGTAAGCAAGTGGTTTATAGTTAGAATCTAAATCAATGAAAAAATTAATTTTTTTAAATTGCAGGTTAGAGAATTTGAACTCTTCGGCCGTCAGCTGGACTTGGCGTCCGATGCCGTTATTGATCAGTTTTAAATTAAGATCGTAGTCTTGCTCATGAGCAAACATATGCTGTTCGATCTCAGGACTAAGAATCTTGCCTTTGAGCGAAGCGCTAAAAACTAGATTCTTGGGATCGAGCTCTAATTTTTTCTCGAGGTAATTAAATGGCACCCGAACTTCGATTTGTCCTAATATCTTTTGATTTTCGATCGACAAATCTGAAAGTTTTAATTGAAACGAATTCTTAGCCAAAGTGGACTTAACATTCATTGAAGTAATTTTTTGCAATTTAACTTTGTTCTTTGTCGAAAATACAATCGCCATGTTACGCACGATTCCGTTTAAAACGGCATCGTAATTCTTAGTCACTTCAAATGTTCCCGAAAAAACCCCAAGACTGTCCAAAGTTTTCTTTGCGTCAGATAAGCCGAAAAAACGATAAAAATTATTTAGGTCAAATTGCACAATGACTAACTGGACTCTATATTTTTCATCAGCTATCCACTTTAAGTAATCGAAATGATTCAGTTCAATTGAAGAATTGTCCGACTTAATAACCGCATTGTTCAATGATGATCTTATCCACTTATTTTTAAATAAATCAAATTCCGCTGAAAGCTCGCCCGTTAAATTGAAGTTCAACGAATAGTCTAACGACAATTGGTAACCACTTGGATTTGCGTTGGTTTTTGGATCATCTCCGCCGGACTGAGTCGTTCGTGATAGATCCATAAATGTTTTTAGAGGCATACTTTTGATGTAAGACGAAATCTGAATAAGGCCCGAGTCACTATCGGCCCTAGCGTCTGCAGAAAAGTCACGATCAATAATTTTTCCTTTCAAAGAAACCTGCGCCTGCATTCGGGTGTCGGTTAAGTTAAATTCCGAATTAATCTCAGATCGCAACCTAAACGAGTTCGAATGCGAGTCATAAAGTCCGACCAACAAAGACTGCAGGACGATGCGGTCCAGTTTTGATTGCAGAAATTCAAATTGCACAGTCGCATTGCGGAGCTCAAAGTTTTTTTGAAAGCCATCTTCAAATATCACTTTAACTAAATCAAACCGAACCGAGCTTAATTGCGTCGAAAATTTTTGACGCAGCGACTGTAACATGGATTTAATTTCTGCAACTTTAACGGCTTTAATTTTTAAATCCTCAGTGGACTCATTTAATGATGATGGTTTTGAATCGACCGATGCCGGTACATTCACGGCAACTACAGGCCCAGAGAGCGGTGGACATCCGACCGTGCTCCCCACGCGAACTTCG
>JAYVHE010000313.1:0-6455 GCA_043771495.1 Bdellovibrio sp.
TAACAAATCACTTTGGGATTTTGGCTGATGGGACCGTTGTACCTTGTTGTTTGGATAAAGAGGGAAAAATTCCTTTGGGCCACGTTAATGAATCAAAAATAGTTGATATTTTAGAATCTGAAAAGGCCTTACAAATATTAAATGGTTTTAAAAAAAACAAACTGACGAATCCACTTTGCCAGCGTTGCAATTACGTCGAACGTTTCGCCTAAAAAAATCTATCTTAGGTTATCGTAAATTTTATCGGCACAGTCGATGCCATCACAAGCCGCCGAAGTAATTCCACCCGCATAGCCAGCACCTTCGCCACAAGGATAAAGTCCACGATGCGAAATGCTCTCTAAAGTCTCCGCATCACGAGTCACACGTAACGGACATGACGTTCTCGATTCAACGCCATAAAAAATAGCGTCTTCAGAAATAAAGCCCTTCATGTTTTTATTAAATTGCTCAAGTCCGTCTTTGATTTTTGAGTACATAAATTCAGGAAGTATATTATGCAAATCAATGGCCTTAACACCAGACGGAGACGACGTCTTCTCAATTTTTGTATCTTGTCTTCGCGCTAAAAATCCATTGATGGACTGCGCTGGAATTTCTTTAGTGCCACCCGCATTTTTAACGGCCTGAAAGCTTTGCGTTTCTAATTGCCGACGCAGTTTCATTCCACCCATGCGGTCTTCACCAAACATTTTGTGATGATCAACCGTCACAACAATGGCCGCGTTTGCAAAAGGCGAGTTGCGATTAAAATTACTCATACCGTTACAAACTATTCCATCCGCTTCAGTGCCACTCGATAAAACGTAACCGCCTGGACACATACAAAAACTGTAGACTCCAAGACCGGTCTTGTGATCATGGTAGGCTAATTTGTAGTTGGCTGAGCCTAATTTTGGATGATCTGCAAATTCGCGGTATTGAATTTGATTAATATGTTTTTGAGGATGTTCAATTCGTAAACCCATGGCAAAAGATTTACCTTCAACAAAAACGCCTTTGTCCATTAAAAGATTCAAAATATCATCGGCAGAATGTCCGGTCGCTAAAATAACATGATCTGAAGTAAAGGATTCATTCTGTATGGTTTTAATCCCCTTGATCGTGTTGTTATCAAAAATTAAATCAGTCACTTGGGAGTCAAAATAAATTTCGCAGCCGTTGTCACGTAAATATTGACGAATTTTAGGGATCACACGACGGATTTTATCACTACCGACATGCGGGTTCGATAACCATTCAATTTCGGACGGGGCTCCAAACTGTACAAGGCGGTTCATAACGTAGGGAATATGTTCTGACTTAATTCGAGTTATTAATTTTCCGTCGGAATAAAGCCCGGCGCCGCCTTCTCCAAAACAAACATTATTTTTAGGATCTAATTTTCCGTAGCGCCAAAACTGATTTATGCCCTTGATGCGTTGTTCAGATTGCGAACCGCGTTCAAACAATCGACACGGAATTCCGCGCTCAACTAATCGCAAAGCCGCAAATAATCCTGCAGGCCCGGTGCCGATGACAATGGGTTTTTGAAAGTTTTGAGCTGTGATTTTTTCTAAGCTAATTTTATCAACCGGGTAATGCCGGGTTTCAAGCTTCTCGCCGCGACCCGCGACTTCAACAGTATAAGTAAAATGCGGGGAGTGTCGCTGTCTGGCGTCCACAGATTGCTTCAAAACACGAAAGGGGCCATGCCCTGGCTCGAGCCAGGCCAGATGAGTCTCTAAATCGTCATCAATTTTAAGTTTGATGTCTTTGTAAATCTTGGACATTTCGAAATAACTATAACATAATTCTACGCATGTCAGCAGTAACCAAATTCTTCCCTAAAAACCATGTTAGTTTTTTCATAGGTTGGCTTGTTCACCAACCTATGCCCCGATTTCTATGGACACCAATCATCCGCTGGTTCGCTGGTCGATATAAAATCAATCTTGATGAAGCTGAGTTACCTATTGGCGAATACCCAAATTTAGGTGAATTTTTCATTCGTAAACTGAAACCTGGTTTACGACCTGTTGCGGACACTCACGTTGTTCATCCGGCGGATAGCGTGGTCACGCAGGCTTTCCGTATTCAAAGTGGCCAGCTTATTCAGGCAAAAAATAAGTATTATTCTGCAGTTGATCTCACCGCCGATCCGCAGGCTTTAGAAAAATATGATGGTGGATTTTTTCTGACTTATTACCTCTGTCCAACAGATTATCACCGCGTGCATTCACCAGTGACTGGAATCATCAAAAAAATAACTCACATCCCGGGAAAGCTTTGGCCAGTTAACAGTTGGTCGACAGAAAATATTCCTGAATTATTTTCGGTGAATGAACGTGTCTGTGTTGAAATCGAAACGTTCCAAGGACTCGTCAACGTGGTGTTTGTCGGTGCAACAAATGTTGGTCAGATAGAACTTTTTGTCGATTCAGAAATTCGCGGTAACCAACTTGTCTTGTCAAAGCCACTGATCAAAGAAGGTCTCAATATTTCAGTTCAAAAGGGCCAAGAACTCGGTTGTTTCCGAATGGGAAGCACCGTTGTTGCTCTTTTTGGAAAATCATTTGAAATCAATGACGAGCAGTTCAAGCGTTATCATTCCCAGCCCGTAAAAGTAAATTCAGCCTTCTTTTAAAGCAGAAAATAAAAAGTTTAGTTCTATTCAGAGTTTATGCTGAACATAGGTGTCACTTTGTTTTGTTTATTTTGGTCCTCCTCTTGCTTTGTTGAATCTCGTTCAACATAAAAAATAAAAAGGGGAAAATATGACACCGTTAATTCAAAGATCACTATTTGCGTTTGCATTCTTTGTTAGCATCTTTGCTAGCCTGCAATCAAATGCGGAATACTACACTTGCTATGAGCAAGAATATCGCTGTGAAACCAGCTACGAACAAGACTGCCGTCAAGAACGCTCTTGTTACACAGTTCCGGGCGAGCGCCAATGCAGCCAAGAACGCGTTTGCGAAACGCGCACTGAACCACCACGTTGTGAAACAGTGGAAGAGTGTGGAACAAATGCTTTAGGCGAACCGATCTGTAAAACTCGCGAACAGTGTTCAGGTGGCGGCACTGTTGAAGAGTGTGGTTATGTGGAACGTTGTTATAATACGGGTTCTCGCGAAGAATGTTCTTACCAAAATGTTTGCAGCAATCGTCCGGTTGAACGTTGCGGTTATGAAAATGTCGCAAAAACATGTTACCGCCCAGATCCAACTCCGGTTGATCCGACGCCAGTTGACCCAACACCATGGCCAGTAGATCCAATTCCTGTTGATCCAACACCGGTTGATCCAGCTCCAGAATTAGGACAAAAATCAATCCAAAAATTAAACGTCATCGTTAAAGAAGATTCTTCAACGTTAACTTTTAAAGATATGGCTCAAAGCTTAACTTACAGAACTCGCTATTTCATTTCGGTTTACGATACAGCAGGAGACCTGATTATAAATCAATTCTCAAGCGATAAAGGTCAAAACCAAAAAATCGTGTTGAACAAAGATTTATCAACAAAACAGCGTTATAAATTAGTTATGCGCGTTCAACGTTCTGGCGGCGAATTAGTTCGCGATGTTGAATTCACGAAAGTATTCGATTTTTAATTGAGAAAAACTATTCGGACTGATTTAACCATTTAAGTTGGTTTTTAGAAATAGACTTTAAAAAAGGTCTCCGTAACTGGAGGCCTTTTTTTTGATTAAATTGTAAATTGCAATTCCATAACCGTGACGGTACAAACGAATATGCAAAATATTTCTGGCAGCTATCGATTACAAAAGTACGGCTACGATTATAAAAAGACCAAAACGTTCAAACCGATCGCCGATTTTTATGCGGGAGAAATTCACTATCAAGACAACGGTCATATGACAGTCATCGTCCGTTTTGCCGAAAAGCCTGAAGACTTCACAGATTTCGTCGCGTACTCAGGAACCTATAGAGTCGGTGAAAATGAAATCGTTCATCAAGTTACCGAATCGGCCCGCGTCGAATATATCGGTCAAACGCTCACACGAACATTTAAATTAGAAGATGCAGTCCTTTATACCGAGTTCGAAAATACAGACGAATTTATTAAATACGCCGAATGGAAAAAAATCTAAAACTTCTTAATCAATATTAAATGAAACTTGTTCCGCAATCGTTGATGCCCCTGCAATGTCCCGATGTTGACCATCGGTATAGCGTGTCAACTCCGGAGCATCCCGCATTTGTTGTTGGCGAACCTCGGTTACTAAACGCTGCGACTGGGTACGTGTTAACTTCAGCCCATGATTACAAAATCCCAAGAGTGATTTAAACCCGTAACGAACAAAAAAACGGTTTGCATCAACAACTAATAGAACAGAAATTAACTGCCGTTCATTCTCGATCATGACGTCGGCCTTTTCAACGGCCTCGTTTAGTGTAATTCGGACGAATCGTGGATGAAATTTGTAAAGGCGTTCTTTGCTCATGACAGTTTGAATGCAAAAAGTGTTTAACTTCAAAAAGAATCGAGCTTGAAACTAAAGCTTTATTGGTTCGAATACTGGAACTAGGCTTGTCGCTTTTATGATAGATCAAGGCCCGATTCAAAAAGAAATTTAAGTAAATCAAAAGTATCGTCCGAAATCGCATTCGCTTTTTAAGCTAAGTGGGTAAAGGGCGAAGCGAAGCGCTTAATATGTAAAGCTCAATATGTAAAAACGTAGATTTGATCTGACAGTAAGAATGTTTAGTCAGACTAAATCTAACAAAGTGAATTAATGGCACTTCTTTGTAAGACGGGCGAGTTCTTGGCGAGCGGGATTATTTTAAATAGGTCGCGGTTGTGTGAAATGAACCTTTGTGATCGCTGAGGTACCTCAGGGTTCAGTTTTGCATTATAACGTCCGGTAGGCTTATAACTAAGGAGTAGTTTATGAAGATAGTTTTAATGATCTTTTTTGTCGTATTGGTCAGTCAATTGGCGTTCGCGGTTTCGAGCGACTGTCACGAATGGAGTTCTTTGGGAAACCCCGGGGTGACCCTCCCTGTTCAAATTTCCGATGGGGATCTAGCGGCAAATGTTAGATTATATCAAATCATTCCGCTTAATGAAAAAGTCGACGATTTTTTGAGACAAGTTCAAGTGGCGTTTAAGTCCGGGCGTCCTTTTCCCACAGTTGGTTGTGTGAAGGGAACAATCGGCGGAGAAATAAAAACAGGCCCAAACATTACTAATCAGCAATATTTTATTTACGATATTCAAATCGATAAACTAAGGAGCAAACTTAAAACCTTCCCAAGTACGAAGAAGTGAGGCCTACCACAAACCCCCTACCTTTCGAACCGCAAGCCCGGTTAATCTGACTGAGCCTTCTTGACCTAGTCAGATACAGAAATAATTCATAAAATTGCTTCGCGAACAGAAGCGATAGATTGGCCATTGTTCAATATCTGCAAGGTAACATCCGAACTAGATTATATGGCTGTTAGATTAAGTTGCGGTACTATACAAAACAGTGATCAAGTACTTCGTTCTAGTGAAAAATAATTGATTAACCACGCTATAAAAGTACCTTGGAAAAATTGACACGCTATACCGATGGTAAACATCGGGACTTTATCCACGCAACAACGTTTGAGCGCAAAAAAAAACTAACTCGTGCGCCAGTCGAGTTGGAATTTTTCAAAATCATGCAGTGCTTTTTCAATCAATTTATGATGGGTTTTATTTTTCTTTTGAAACCAGTGCCAGCTTTGAACAATTAATTTACTATTTTGGCGATCCGTTTTTAAATCAATCCCTGCAACGATTTGATCCCCAATTAATACAGGCAGAGTAAAGTAGCCAAATTTTCGTTTTTTCTGGGGAACGTAAGCTTCAAAGATGTGGTTGTATTCTAAAATAGCTTGCGAGCGTTTTCGTTGCAGGACTAGTGGATCAAAGGGCGAAAGTAAAAAGGCGTGATCATCGCTGATTTCGGGGCCGGGTGCTTCTAAAAGTTCTGGTCTTGTCCAGTGCTTCCAGTTTGCGGAATTTTCAAGAGCTAGCGGGACAAGTTGATGGCTCTTAACCCGTTGCTCTAAAGTTTTAAAAACTGATTTTTTGTCTGAGTTATTTAAATGGCAAATAGATTCTAAACTAACGACGCCTTGGCTTTTAAGACTACGATCGATAAGATAATTAATGCGTGCGGTTTCGTTTGGAATAGCTAATTTTTTTTGAAAATTAAAATGGCGGTCAAAGAGTTCATATTTTTTTAACATGCCAATGCGTTCAGAAATGGTGAGTTTTCCGCTGTAAAAACCGAATTGCAAAACTTTTTTGGAGGGTTTTGCGCTGATCCACCAATCGTTCTTTTTGCCTTCAATGCTGTCGTCCATATCGCGCATGGTGACTGGGCCTTCAGCTTTAATTCGGCGAATCAGTTTGCTGAGTTCCGGTTTTTGTACTTCGCTATACCAGGTTGAAGGTTCATTGAAGAACGACTTCATGC
>JAYVHE010000314.1:0-17550 GCA_043771495.1 Bdellovibrio sp.
GTTCAAAAAATATTACAGTGTCAAAAAAAATGACTTGGAAAAATTGGAAAGCTTCGATTATTGACGACTTTGCAGATCTGCTTTCGAATTCGGAATTTCAGTCAAAATCCATCAGTTTATTAGGCGCTAGCTTTGGCGGAGCTCTGGCGCTATCGATTTGCCAATCGTTTGAAATAGAGCGGTGTGTTTTACTCAGTCCACTGCTTGATCTTAAAACTCAAAAAGACCGCGCAGGAGGTGATTTTAAAAAATGGTTTGATACGCGGTTTTCGTCAAAGGATTACAAAGATTTTTCATTCGAAAATCTGACTTCAGGCATTTCAGTTAAAACCCTTTGCATCTGCAGCACTAAGGATGAAGTTTTGGGAAACTTAATGAACCTGCAGCTCATCAATAAATCCAAAAATAGTCAGATAGTTAAGGTTATAGCTCAACAGACGTCCCATTTTCCAAAGACTTACACAAGCGCCGCAAAAAGATATCGATCAGCATTCAATTTTCTGACTAAGAAGCGGTAGGAGAAGATCCGACTCATGCAAGTGGGGCAGTTTCTTATTTTAACGCATCTAATGTCTCATAATTAGATAATGAAAACAGCCTGGAACTTTCTTTCACTCAATTCCGTCTAAGTGTTATATGAAAATACAGTATGTAAAATTAATCCTATTAATCGTTTCGACAACTTTAATTCTATGCTGCACGCAACAGGCTGACGAAGAAGCCGCCGCGGCCACCACAATAACGCCTTCGGCATTAGATCTAGAGCTTGTCGGAATTATTACAACAAATTCACTCGCGGCCTTATCTGAGCCTGCCGCAGAATCCGCGGACCTTGTGCTATTAGGTGAAACCCTTTTCTCAGATGAAGGACTTAGCGGTCCTCGTAATATATCTTGCATGTCTTGCCATAGCACAGCTCATGGAAGTGGTGACGGACTGCCGTTTTCTGTGGGAACCGGGGCTACAGGACTTGGCTCTGCACGCCGACAAGTAGCAGGTGAAAGTATTGCGACGACTCGAAATTCACCGGCCATTTATAATTTAGGTCGACCAGGGCAAAATCGCGCATTTTGGGATGGTCGTGTGGAGTTTATCAATCGTGTAGTTACAAGTAGTGTTACGGAAATTTCAGGTGCCAACCCAGCTCGTGCTGATATCAGAAATGTTTTTACAAATGTTTACGATATTCAACCTTTGTTCCCATTATTTTCAAATGTTGAAATGCTGGGAACCGATAATGATTTAGCCTTACACTCTGGAAACATCGCCGTATGGCAGGCTATTCTTAGTGATCGCATCCTTACGGACTCAGACTATGTTCAGTTATTTGCTCGGGCGTTTCCAACAGTGACTACGGCTCAATTAAATCCGGCTCACATTGGACGTGCCCTGGGCGCGTTTATGAAAATTAGATTTAAAGCGAACAACACTCCGTTTGACAATTACCTGAACGGTTCACTATCGGCCATGACTGATTCACAAAAACGCGGAATGGTTCTATTTTATAACAAAGGCCAATGCGTTCAATGCCACAGTGGCAACAATTTTTCAGATCAAAATTTTCATTCAGTGGCTGCCCCACAAATTGGCTTTGCGCCCTTTACTGATGATACCGGTCGCGAAGTCGCTACTGGTGCAGCGGCGGATCGTTATAAATTTAAAACTCCCTCATTAAGAAATAGTGCCCTGACTGGACCCTACATGCACAACGGAGCATTTGATTCTTTAGAAGCCGTGGTTAATCACTACAACAACGTACAAAATAGTTTGGCGACCTACACAATCCCAACAAGTTACCAAAGTTTTTATCAATCCACTTTAACTTACGACAACAATACCACTCGCAACCAAGCGCGTATCAATCAAATTGATGTTGGACAAGTTAGAAACGGTCTGCGATTAACGGCGCAGGAACAAACCGAAATCGTCGATTTTTTACGAAACGCGCTTCGAGATCCCGCATTTGACTAATTAAATTTTGGCTCTGGCCATTGCCGATAAAGCACAAACCAAATTGGCAGACAAACTAGGACTGATTGCCAACCATAGCTGACTTCAAAGCTCCCAGATTACACCAATGATCGAAGCCTTAACGTAATCATTTTTTATTTTTAAAGCATCTTGCAAATAACCGCGCCAACCTAATTCTTCACCAATTGTTTACAAATTAATTGGTTTATCGTTTCCTAAATAATACCAATGCCAAGGTTCATAAATAATTCCCTGATTGTTTCCTCGTGGATAACTTAAATAAAAATGAAATCGTTCGGCATTTTGCTGAAGCCAATTAAATTCTTTGGTCAGCTCGAAAGCTTCTTCTAAAACTGCATTCCCATCCGCATGGACATCAACAGCTAGACCAGAGTGATGTTCGCTAAACCCTGGAATTGCAACATGAGTTAATATGCTTTCCAGCGCGCGTCCATTTTTAAGATGGCGTTCAATTAAATTCATTTGATGAACATAAGATCTAAATCCCGAAAAAGGCTTTAGTATAATCTGTTCTTTTTCTGCGGCATTAACCATATCGCGCCATGCATTGGCAGCCGTTGAATGCAAAATAAATGGTTTACCTTCAAAATTAATATCAACAATCTCAAGATTAGTTAAAGCTGGCTGCCTCTGAAGTTTTAATTTATTTTTTTCTAAGTGCTGATTGGTAATTCCAAGTTTGGAATGAATTTCTACTAATTGCTGATCCATTCCAAAAAGATAACCTTTTACGCAGCTTGTTTCAACCAATCTTGCTAATCTGCTTTGCTTCTTTAAAACCCTAAGCTACCATGAAGGAGTGAATACAGCATCCATCGAATATTTTCTAAATTTGAAATCCTTCCAAGATTTTTCGCAAGTGGGTCAAAATTTAATTTATCAAGATTGGCCGACAGGTTGGAGTTTAGTTCTAACTGATATTCGCGGTTCAACTAAAGCGATACAAGAGGGCCGTTATAAACAAGTTAATTTAATTGGTGCGGCTAGTATTGCCGCTTACGTTAAATGCGCTGGTACGCAAGAAGTCCCTTTTGTATTTGGTGGTGACGGGGCCACATTATTAGTTCCGAATTCAATGCGTGCAGATTTAATCGAAGAACTAAAAAGTTTAAAAAATTTAGCCGCGGTACAATTTTCTTTAGATTTACGAGTAGGCTTTGTTGACGTGGATGAACTGAAGTCTATGGGGCAACCATTAAAAGTTGCCAAATATGAATTGTCTCCCGGTAATTTTCTGGCTCAGTTTGCAGGTGGAGCCGTTTCTCTGGCAGAACATTTAGTAAAATCAAATGATCCAAAGGCCACGGTTTTATTGGCATCAACGAATCAGTCGTCACGCGATATTACTGGAATTTCATGTCGACTACAGCCGCTGCGGTCAAGCCACGGAAAAATATTAACTTTACTTTGTAAGCCCATCGACGAAAAAAATTCCATTGATGTGATACACCAAGTTGTAATAAAATTAATGCCGATTCTGGAATCAGACATTCAATCAGCAACACCAGTAAAAACGAGTCAAATGCATTGGCCAATTTTACCGACAACATCTCCGTATGAAGTTGCGCTGATGGGAAAATCCTCCTCTATTACCAAATGGATTGGACAATTTCTATTTGCGATGATTTCAAATCTAAGTTTGCGGTTTGAATTTAATATGGGTGGATTCATTCCTAAAAAATACAAACAGGAATTACAAATTAATTCAGATTTTAAAAAATTTGATGAGACTCTTCGAATGGTTTTAGATTGTACGCCTGAACAGATCGAAAAAATCCAGGCCCTTTTTCAAGAGTTACACACGGCAAATTTAGTCAATTTTGGAATGCACGTTTCGAATGAAGCACTAATGACCTGCATGGTGCAATCGCCAACGATGAATCGCCATATTCATTTTATTGACGGTGCTGATGGCGGTTACGCCATGGCCGCTGTAGAATTAAAAAAACAACTAAATAAAAATTAATTCGGATCTGTCGTAAAAGTGCGGTCGCGCATTAAATGGCGAGGTTGAATATTTGCAGGCAAACCAGTCGCAGACCAAAGATGAGTCTGATATGAATTCGTACGAACTTTTTCATAAGTAAGATCAACTTCGATTAAGGCATTATAATTGGCTTGCGCAGCTAAAAAAGCCATTCGCATAACAGTTTCTTGTTCGTCGGCGCATTTTTCAATTCGGAAAGGTTTTCGTTCAGGACGTTTTACTAACCGAGTTTCTTTACTTTGCTTCTTAAAAAAAACTTGAACGTTTTTAGCTCGCTCCATAACTTCATTATAATTTTGCAGCTCAGCCGAAATATCTTTATCAAAGCAGCTTCCGCAATAGACTTGGTGTGAAAGCAAAACCGGAATCTTTGGCAAAAACGAGAACGTGCCTTCCTCTAATATTTGCGCGCAGTACTTACAAACTGAACACGAACAACTCCCGCAAACAAGAGTCGCTTTAGATTTTCCACAAGTTACACAGCCGGTTTTTTCCATCCGTACTTTTTAGCATTATCGACTTTTTGAAGGGTACAACAATTCTTTAGATAGCCGATTTTTGAAAAATATATAGGTTTATCTCTACTTAGAACTACTTAGAACGACTTAAAGCCACTCTTTGGGCCAATATTTTGCGGGATCTTATACATATTGTGAACCGAATCAGGGCCTATTCCGTAAAAAACTAAATCGCCGGCTTTAATTTTGCGAAATTCTCCGTTGCATCGAACCGTCGCCTCGCCTTCTAGAACTAAAACTAGTTCTTCTTCATGGCTATGATAGTGATAAGGACAAGAAAACGTTTTAGGATCCATAACTTCAATATTAAAACCCAGTTTGGTAGCTCCAAATACGGAAGCTAGCTTTTTTATTGAATACGAATAGCTCTCGTTATGTTTTTTTTGTTCAAAACCCTCAGAATCAAATAAATTAACAACGTTCATATAACCTCTCTTAAAAATCATATCCGATCTATTAAAATTGATGAAATAACTTTTTGAATTTTGGAAAATCTTTAAGATCACGAAGGCCTTCTGCAAATTCCGAGTCGCTAGCAAATGATTTTATGAAAACTGAAATCGACAGTTCATCAAAACCACTAAATACAGTGATATTATTTCTTTTGAGTAGAGCCGCAGCAACACCAGTCCCACGTTTGAATCCGCCCCGAGGCCACCCGTCTTCACTTAATAAGATGTGCGCCCCACAGGAAGGACTTCCATCCATGAGGATCGCATGCTTTACATCCAAGGCCGTTAATCGATTTAAAAATTGTTTGGCGCCTTGAATTTGTTTTTCGGTAACATCTACCTCATTTTGATCTAAGACGACGGCATTTCCATCAAGGACATCATCGCCATCGCCGCCGACAATACGTAAATTCGCACGTGGGGTTCCAAAAACCGCATCTTCAGGGCAAAATGGAATGAACTCGATTTTTTTGTTTTCAGACAGCATCTTTACAAAGACGCTCAGTAAATCGTTGCCATCAAAATTACATTTGTTTCCCAATAAACAACTGCTAACTCCAATTTTTACTATCACGGCGCCTCACTTCTATTAAATCGATCCTACTCTATTTTAATCTAAAATCGACGTAAAACTTTTTAACACTCACGACGCTTTTAAGCCTCCCCAGAAGACTTGGGTAAAAGTGTTTTCAATCAAATTGTTATAAATTCTACAAAACCAAAGAGGAGTATTTATGAAATTACTTATCGTCGCTTTAATCAGTTTATCTTCGTTAACTACGTTCGCCAGCCGCATTCCAGTTTGCACCATTACTTTTAGTGGCACCACTGAAGGCTCTGGGATTTATAAGCCCATGCGCCAAGAAATACGTGGCTCTCTTGTTATTCACGATTATCACTTCGAAAATCTACGTGTTGATGCGCGGTTTAATTTAGCTGCCGGAAATAAAGGTATGATTATGATCGTTGATAAAGTCTCAGGCCGCGTGCTGAGCATGAACCGAGGCGCTTTGATCGATGGCGAAGATGAATACTTTGAAACCTATTTTGATTTGAACGAAGCCACTTACCAAATTGAATGTATGTACCAAGCCGAGGTTCCCGAATCAGACAAAGCTGAAACTAAAACTCCAGATCCTAGAGCTGACTAACTTAACTAGATCCCACCCTTGCAAAAACGCGAAAAGGGAGAGTGCTCCACCCACTCTCCCTTACAAAAAAAAGAGAGTGCTTACGCACTCTCTCAAAAAAAAATTTTAACAACTTTTTTTACTACTCGATTAAGCGGACGCGGATTGGTGCCGGCTTCGAGCTCACCGTGGCATAACCAAAGGCCACCCCTCCGCTCGTAACATCCGCAACACTTTGAAAACGAACAACTATGTCTTGATTCGCAGGTGGCGCGAACATTTCGCAAGCTAAGATCGTGGTATCTTCCATGTCTAAACTTGCATGCCAAACCACCGGAGCGATTACGACCCCGTGCTCTCTAGTTTTAACACATCGAGCCCCGTCTTCAGTAAGAACGTCGATCACACTTGAGCCCGCAGCACCAGAACCACCTGGGCCAGCATAAGCTGCTAGATAGACATAAGTTTCAGGAAGTTTTGCGGTCACTCGAATAGATCGCGTCGCCCATGGAACGCGGATGTAATCACCTAATCCTGCTTTGTTTTTAAATGAACCGATAAAAATAGAATCTGCGTTCGCTGTAAATTCGCCAGTTTCTAAATCAATTGTTTTATAACCGTTACCTGCATAGCTTGAATGTTCAAATTCGTAAGGTGCAGCGAAATTCACTTCTGTTTCTACTGGTGGTTGTTCTTGCTCACGACTTTCCAACCAAGCTGCGTAAGTCATATATAGACCCGGCTCGATATGGTACTGTATACCCTTAAAAGAATATTTCTTTTGTAATTTTTTTGCGTATTTGCGATTACTTTCAGGATCAGCTTTTGATTTTTTCATCGCTCGATCGAACAAACCTTTATGCTTTTCATTAACCGCGATTCCCATTTTCATTCTTTGCTCGGCATCTTTGATGTTCGTCAAAGACTTCAACTCAGCCAAATACGTTTTGTATTCAGAGTCGGTTTCAAGCGCTTTACGGAAAGCTTCGATTTGAGGCTTCTGGAAGGCGTTCATTTCGGCTTGAATAGCCTTTAAGTTGGCGTTAGCTTGGGTTGCAAATAAGCTTGTTGCCGCTAAAATAACAGTTACGATTGTTGTTTTCATAGTTCCTCCTTAAGGAATTTGTTTTGTTGTTGAATACACTTTCGTCCCAAAAAATAAAAAATTGAACTTCTCTTAACTTGTAAAAAATGATACGTATTGATACGTATGGAAAAACCAGCTGAGTTGTTGTTTTTACACGGAAATTTTAAAAAAATCGTCAAAACGCACGAAGACAACCCTAAATTTTTACCTGATCCATTCTTCTTTGCAGCCTTGGTTTTCATCGGTCGAATTGAGGACGCTGAAGTTTATTTAGAGAAGTGGTATTCACATTTTAATGCGGATCAGATCCTTTTTATTTCATTTTTCTTATCCATCGGTTTTATCCGTTCATCGCATTTCGAAAAGGGTCGAATTTATTTAGGAAAATGTTTTACGCTTCGACATCAAATTCAAAAACAAGAATCTAAAATTTTTCTTTTTCAAGCCTTTGGGTTTCACAGCTATTTTATTTGTCGCTATAAAAAATCTTCTTATTGGGCTCAAAAAACATGGCGTTTGTCATTGTTGATGGATTCAAAACTTGGACAAATTCTATCTTGCGATCTTTTAGCTCATTCGTTTTTGGAAATTGGTGAAGTTGAAAAAGGTTTTGATCAAATGCAAAAAGCTAATCAATTGGCCATGCATTTTGGCCAAGGCGCATTAGTCACAAGTTTAGACGTTTCAAAATTATGCTACCAAGCTTTTCTGGGATTTAAAGCACAGTCTATTGTTATGGCATTGCAAAAAAAATTTTCCGAGATGAAAACAACCAAGGACACTTATTCGAAAGCAAATTTAGGACTTGAATTAACCAGGCAATATTATTTGCGCGGAAAAACTAGTAAAGCTGAACAGATTTTAAATGAAATTAAAACTGATGTTTTTAAATTTGGACATCGGCGACAAAAATCGCTTTGGCATTTTCGTTTTGCATTTATTGAATTTACAAAAGGGGCCACGCAAAATGCGACCAATCAATTGTCCGTGGCGCTGAATGTACTCGATCAAAACTATGACCTCTTTCATAAGCTGCAAATATTGGGATTACAGTATCGCATCAACCCATCCAAAAAATTACTAGCGGAAATTGGTCCCCTCAGCTTTCGTGTGGGATCCGCATTAGCTTTGAAACATTACAATCGCATGATCGGCACAGTTAAACCACCAACGGAAGATTCCGTCGGAAACCTCATCGATGAAATGAAACTTTCCCATATTTCAACTGTCGAAACGACCCAAAAAATCTGCGAGTTCGGCTATTTTCAGCTTCTCAGAAATTATCTGGTGCATCCGCAAAAGAATCACGTTTTTCTTGCTGTGACTCCGCAAGCGATTCTGATTTTTTGGGAAGGCACCGTCGATTTTTTTCCTGATGTGATAACTCCGTTGTTACAAAAAGTTCTTTTGCTATTACACCAAGGCCCTCAGACGAAAAAGGATTTGATCGAAAAAATCTGGGGTTATCACTACGACCCGTTAAGACATGATCAATTAATCCATGCTGTACTGACACGATTGCGGAAAAGTATGGGGAAAACAGGTTTATGGATTCACTTCGAGAATGATTTTATTTCGCTTAATGAATCTGTTGGTGTTGATGTTTTTCAACACAGTCAAATTTTAGCAATAGATTTAAAAGACAAAAACCAAATTCCACAGCCAGATCACAACCTTAACTACCGTCAAATAAAAATTCTAAGTCACCTTCGCTCTGGCGAACCATTATCGGTCAGGGATTGCATGACCATAGCCAAAAAGACAAAGATCACGACGAATCGTGATCTTAAGGATTTATTAGATTGGAATTTAATTAAAAAATCGGGTCAGGGCAAATCGACCCGCTATCACTAGTTTCTTACGGCTGAACTGAAATAACACCAATCGGATCAGCATCAAAATCTTTAGCGACAGATTGCAATTCAGAAATTCGTTCAGCATCATCGCCATATCTTTGCTTTAAGAACTGATTCACTTCTATTTCATTAATTTCGATCCCATTTAATTCATAGGTGCACTTAATTGATTTCCAAGGGCCGGTACACTGAGCTGACCCCGCTGACCCCTGTAATGTGCGAGTAACAACGCCGTCTTCTTTTTTAACGGACGCAACTTGCATTCCAACAGAAACACGCTTCCCAGTTAATTCGCGCGGTAATACAAAGAATGCGGTCTCTAATTGCTCTGGAGAATCCTGAACAACAAAATAATCCACTTGAAATAATCGAGCCGATTCAGGAATTTCAGAACCCACAGGTACTGGCAAACTATACTGGGCCGAGAATTTTTGAATTGTTGCGAAGGCATTTAAAGACAAAAACGAAACGACAAAGGCCAATAAAAAAGTAAGATTTTTCATAGGCATCACAGTAATGGATTACGAAAAACGATGCAAGTTACGAAATAATAACAGGCATAATTTATAGGAAAAGTGCCAGGCTACTTTTCCGGACACAGCGTGTCCAGAAAAGTAGCCTGGCACCTGATTTTTCCTTTAATTAGCGAACCAAAATATTCTTAAACTGCCATGGATCCGTCGCATCGATATCTTCTGGAAAGAAACTATGCTGACGATCTTTAATTGGATTCCAGTCGGTGTAGTAACCTTTAACTGGGCCTAAATAAGGTGTCTGCCATTCTAAGCACTTTTGATAATCCATTTCGTCGGCTTCAACAATCCCTGCCGATGGATTTTCTAAAGCCCAGGCCATTCCGGCAATAACCGCCGAAGTTACTTGTAGGCCCGTCGCGTTTTGGTAGGGAGCAAGTTTGCGAGTTTCTTCAATTGTTAATTGCGAACCATACCAGTATGCGTTTTTAGCGTGACCATATAATAAAACGCCAAGCTCATCAGCCCCATCGATGATTTCGTTTTCGTCCAAGATAAATTGTTCGGATTGGCGTTTGCCAAAACGACCGAACATTTCTTCCAATGACAAAATCGCATCATTACATGGGTGATAAGCGTAGTGACACGTCGGTCTGTACGTGGCATTTTTGCCTTTACCTACTGAAAAATAATCGGCAATCGAAATTGATTCGTTGTGAGTAACTAAACGACCGTACTGCGCTCCTAATGTTGGACACCATGAACGCACGCGAGTGTTTGCACCGGGCTGCTGAAGATAAATCGCTGATTGGCAACCCGAATCATGCTGCTTGCCGTTTTCAGGCATCCACTTTTCGAAAGTTCCCCAACCAAGTTCTGCGGGCTGCATGCCTTCACTAACAAAACCTTCGACGGACCACGTGTTAACAAAATTGTCGTCCGATTTTGGTTTGGCCGAGCGTTGAGTATCGCGTTCAGCAATGTGAATCCCTTTAACACCAACTTTTTGCATCAAGTGAGCCCAGTCTTCGCGAGTTTGCGGAACTGCAAACGTCATTTCTAAATCCACCGCAATGTTTACTAAAGCTTGCTTCACCATCCAAGAAACCATCCCGGGATTTGCTCCACAGCAAGAAACCGCTGTGATGCCGCCAGGAGTTTTTTTCTTCTGTTCTAAAATTGTTTCACGAAGCGCGTAGTTCGTGCGGTCCGATGATTTTTTCGAAGCATCAAAATAAAATCCAGTCCACGGCTCAACAACTGTATCAATATAAAATGCTCCTAAACTGCGAGACAAATTCATGATATCGAGTGAGCTTGTATCCACTGATAAATTCACGCAAAAGCCAGGGCCTTCGCTAGAAGTTAACAACGGTGTTAAAACTTCTTTATAATTTTCAGCCGTTAATCCTAAATGTAAAAATTTAATTCCGCGTTCATCTAACAAGTGACGATCGCGATCAACAGGATCAATAACGACCATTTTACTTTTATCAAATTTAAAATGACGCTCGATAAGTGGTAAACAGCCTTTACCAATTGAACCAAAACCGATCATGACGACAGGTCCTTTAATTTCTCCGTAGTTAGTATTCATCTCTTGTGATCTCCTTATAAATACTCGTCCCGAATTTTTTGGACGATGTTTGTTATTTTTTTTATTGATGTCGGTGCAACAAAAACGGTGTCATCACCTGACAATGTTCCCAAAATTCCTAGCGTTTTTCTTTGGCCGTCTATAGCGGCGGCCACTAAACTTGCTGATCCTGGTGCCGTGTGAATCACGATCATGCTTTCGTTGGATTCAATTTCTACAACCAATGCACTCACGTCGTGACTCGATTTGCGGTTTTGCGACATGATTTCTTCGGGCAAATGATAAATAATTTCACCTTCAGCACTCGTCGCCTTGATTGCGCCGATACGACGCAAATCACGCGACACAGTACTTTGAGTTACATCATACTTCTTAAGTCGAAGAGCTTCGCACAATTCTTCTTGGGTGCTGGCCTCTTTTTCCAGAATCAATTGCCGTAAAACAGTTTGTCGTTCTTGACTAACTCGCTCGCTCATTCACAACTCCTGTGTTTGTATTTACTTTAACAGAAGAAACGTTTGTCAATATTGTGCCCACCGGTTCTGAGTTCAATGCCTGAGCCGCATAGCTCGCATGTAGAACTCGCACCTGTTTAACTCCTGCATCGAGTGCCGTCATCATGGCTTGCACTTTTGTAAACATTCCTCCTGAAATCGTTCCATCCGTGATCATTTTGTCTATTCGTCGAGGATTCGCGCGTTTTACCAATTCTTTTTTTGCGTCTAAAATTCCAGATTGATCTGTTAGAAAAATTAATTTCTTGGCAGACAATGCGATTGCAATTTTAGTCGCTGCCCAGTCGGCATTAATATTATATTTTTCGCCGCTGGCCCCAAAACCAATCGGTGCAATCACCGGCACGCGGTCCATCGAATTTCCCAGCAATTTTTCAATCGCAGTTGGATCTACTGATTCAACAAGTCCAACTTGCATAAGTTCTGGATTTGCTTGCGTGCAAAATAGAATTCTTTCATCTGCGGCTGATAATCCCACAGAAAAAATTTCGGCCGATTGCAAACGTTCGACTAATTCAGAATTCACAATTCCAGCTAAAACGTGGTTTACAACGGCCATCATTTCTGGAGTCGTCTGACGTTGGCCATTGATAAATTGCCACTGAATCCCACGCCTGGTCAGTTCGGCGTTAATTGCGGGGCCGCCACCGTGAACAATAACGACCTGGTAACGACGTTTTTGATAACCACGCACAAGTGTTGCTAACTGCAAAACCGTTTCAGGATTTTGTAAGCTAGATCCGCCTAATTTAATAACGATACGCTGTTTCATCATGAATACTCCGTATTGATATCGACATATTTGCGCGACAAATCACAACCCCATGCTGTGGCCACGAATTTTCCAGAATTCAGATTAATCTCCATTTTAACAATCGCTTGCTTCATCAGAGCTTTCACTTCGTCACGTTCAAACTTAACGGGCTGACCTTTATCAAATATCAAAACGCCTTGAAGTTTCAAAGTCATTTTGCTGATCTGCGCTTCAGGAATACCTTCGGCACCAAGTCGCGCCAAGATTCGACCCCAGTTAGGGTCTTCACCGTGTACAGCGGTTTTTACCAGTGGCGAAAGCGTTACTCCGCGCGCTGCTTTTTTTGCTAAAACTAAATCGTCCGAACCTTTGATGACCACTTCAATTAATTTTGAAGCGCCTTCACCGTCGGCCGCGATTGATTTTGCTAAAAAGATCGCAATGTCTTCAACAACAGCTTCAAACTTTTGAATATCTTTTTCGTTTTGAAGCTTAACGCCAGAGGCACCGTTAGCCATAATAAAACAACAGTCGTTCGTTGACGTGTCGCCATCAACACTGATCATGTTGAAGCTCACATCCGATGTTTTTTTAATTAAGGACTGCGCGTGATCTTTTGTTAATTCTACATCCGTTAAGATGTAACCTAACATTGTCGCCATATTTGGATGAATCATGCCCGAGCCTTTGCCGATTCCAGTAATGCGAATCGAACCACCCGATAAATTAACAACTGCTGATACCGTTTTAGGAACCAAGTCCGTTGTTAAAATCGCCGTCGCAAAGCTTTCAGCACAATCGTTGGCACGATGAACGAGTTCGTCCATACATGGCAGAATTTTTTCTGTATCAAGCTGATCGCCGATTTTGCCAGTGCTGGCCACTAAAACTTGATTGTGATCACAACCTAAGGCTTTCGCCGCAGCTGAAACCATCATTAAGTTTTTCTCTACGCCCTCAACACCCGTCGCAGCATTAGCTTGACCAGAGTTTGTTAAAATCGCGCGAATGTTATCCGCCGGCAGTAAAGCTTGCGTGTATCTAACTGGAGCCGCTCGACATTCATTTATTGTAAAAACACCAGCTGCAACCGCAGCTGTTTCAGAAATAATTAATCCAATGTCTGGACGATAACGGCGAACTCCGCAGTTAACACCACTTGCTAAAAATCCCTTAGGTAAAGGAGTGCGTCGCACCCCGGGTCCTATAGTCATATTAATACCTCCATTCCATTCAAGCCAGTTTCAACCGGCCAATCAAAAGAACGATTTAAATTTTCGACAGCCTGACTGGCTGCACCCTTCAATAAATTATCAATACAAGAAAACACGTAAAGCTTTTGATCCACAACTTCATAACTGATGTGAACTTTTGGCGTGCCGACTACTTTTTTAAGCGACAACAGCTGCGAAGTTTTTCCAAGCGCTGCATGTTTCACTAACGAGTATCCGTCATAAGCTTTTGAAAACGCGTTTTCCACATCGGTCGCGGTTTTTCCACGAGCCAATGTTGCATAAACTCCCGCAATGATTCCACGACGGATTGGTAACAGCGACGTCGTCATATGCGGCTGGATCTTTTTTCCAGTCATGGCTTCAACAACTTCGCAGATTTCCGGTTCGTGCTGATGACGTCCCACTTTATAGGGAAGACACTCACCATCGACTTCAGTAAATAATAAATTCTCTGAAGCTTTTTTTCCTGCACCTGTTGCTCCCGATTTGGCATCGATTACAATATGGTCTGTATCGATCACATCGGACTTAATCAGCGGGATTAACGCCATTGAAATCGCCGTTGCATAGCAACCAGGATTCGCAATTAAATTCTGCGATCCCGAAGGACCTACCCATGGAAGCAAACCGTACTGAGATTTTTCCAGCCAGGTTTTTTCAGTGTGCTCGAATCCGTACCATTTTGCGTAGTCATTACTCTTCAAACGAAAAGCTCCACTTAGATCGATGACTCTTTTGCCAGCCGCTAAAATTTGCGGCGCTAATTTCAAAGAGACTTCGGCCGGTGTTGCTAAAAAAACCACATCTGTTAAGTGGGTCATGATTTCTGAATCGAGCAAACAGTCTATTTTTGAAACTTTTTCAGAACCTAAATAGTCTGTAATTTCAAATTTAGCCGTCGCAAAGCAATATTTTAATTCCACGTTCTGATGTTGGGATAAGATTTTTACAAGTTCTAGACCTGCATAACCACGAGCTCCAACTACAGAACAAGTTATTTTCATCAAAGTGCTTTTTGCATTTGTTTTCAGATTCATTTCCTACTTTCAACGTGATCTATTTTTACCACTTTTAAGGCTGCTTTTTTCGTGCATAAAGCCCATTTGCTTTATGCATATTTATGCCGATAAATGCATAATTATGTATACTTATGCAAATGTAAAGCATTTTATTGCTTTTAAACCAAAATGATGCATAATTAGTCCAGATCACTTTTTAACTATGGAGGTAACCGAATTGAAAATTAAAATTCCTGTCTTGCGAAGACGCCAATTTCACTCTGAAAAATCGTTTGCGGCCGAAACACCAAAGACTAAAAAAACATTAAAAATAGTTTCCCCGGAGTCCGCCGTACTTCAGTCGGCACCATTTTTTAATGCATTGGTGAACTTCGTCGAAAAGAAAACAGACTCGTGGCACTGCCCGGGACACTCTAGTGGAGCGGCATTTTTAAAATCGCCTGTGGGAAAAACATTTCATCAATTCTTTGGCGAAAACTTACTCCGTGCCGACGTCTGCAACGCGGTTGAGGAGCTCGGCCAATTACTAGAACATACGGGCGCCATCGCCGATGCTGAAAAAAATGCCGCGCGTATTTTCAACGCCGATCATTTATTTTTTGTGACCAACGGAACTTCAACATCGAATAAAATCGTCTGGCACTCTATGATGGGGCCAGACGATATCGTTATTGTGGACCGCAACTGCCATAAATCGAATCTTCACGCCATTATGATGACGGGTGCAACACCGGTTTACTTAATGCCGACCAGAAATCATTACGGCATTATTGGCCCAATTCCAGAATCAGAATTTAGTTATGAATCGATTCAGAAAAAAATCGCGGCAAATCCCTTTATTAAAGACAAAACCAAAAAGCCACGCATCCTGACGCTGACTCAAAGCACTTATGATGGTGTTAGCTACAACGTTGAATCGATCAAAAAAAGCTTAGACGGCAAGGTCCACGCTCTTCACTTTGATGAAGCGTGGCTTCCGCACGCGGCTTTTCATCCATTCTACAAAGACATGCACGCCATTGGCACAGATCGCCCACGCGCCAAAGAAAGTCTTATTTTTTCGACACAATCGACACACAAGATGCTCGCGGGCCTAAGCCAAGCTTCGCAAATTTTGGTTCAAGAAGCTGAACAAAAAAAATTAAACAAATTCGTTTTTAACGAAGCTTACATGATGCACACATCAACAAGCCCACAGTACTCGATCATTGCCAGCTGCGACGTTTCTGCAGCCATGATGGACGGCGCCGGGGGCACCGCCCTGATTGAAGGAACTTTAAAAGAATCCATGGATTTCCGCCGAGCTATGCGCAAAACGGAAAAAGAATATAATGAAAACGAATGGTTTAAAGTTTGGGGCCCCGAAAATATCGGCGACGCAGGTTTACCTGCACGCGAAGACTGGATTTTAAAACCAAACGATCAATGGCATGGCTTCGGAGACGTAAGCCCGAATTTTAATATCCTAGATCCAATGAAAACGACGATTCTAACTCCGGGAGTAAACGCCGAAGGCCTTCTAAATGATTCAGGAATCCCCGCCAGCATCGTTGCAAAATACTTAGCGCAAAATAATGTGATCATCGAAAAATGCGGCCTCTATTCATTTTTTGTGATGTTTACGTTGGGAGTAGACCAAGGCAAATGGACGAATTTAATTTCGGCTTTGAAAAAATTTAAAGCTGATTACGATAATAACATCGCGGTCGCAATCGCCATTCCCGCATTAGCAAAAACCAACGACGCCTATTCAAAAATGGGTTTGAAAGACCTTTGCCAAAAAATCCACAGTGAATATAAATCGTCTGATGTGTTAAAAATGACCACTGACATTTATCTTTCGGATATGGTTCCGGCGTTAAAACCATCTGATGCTTTAGCTAAAATGGCGCATGAAGAAATCGAACGCGTTGCTATTGATGATTTAGAAGGACACATCACAGCTGTTTTACTAACACCGTACCCTCCCGGAATTCCGCTTTTAGTCCCCGGCGAACGTTTTAATAAAACCATCGTGAATTACTTAAAATTCACCGAGGATTTTAACACAAAATTCCCAGGCTTTGAGACGGACGTCCATGGTTTGGTTTCAGAAACCACAAACGGTGTGAAAAAATATTTTGTCGATTGCGTAAAGATGTAATAAAATTCTTCACGAGGTAGCCTATGTCCGTCGATAGTTGGGAACATTTTTTTAAACCCGAAGTTCGCTCAAGCGGTCGGACCTTGTTTAGCCAAGGAAAAGTTTCTATTTCGCAGCCCTCAGATACCGAAATCGTGGCTTACATCCGGGTTTCTTCGTCATTTAAAGTCGTTCTAAAATCACCATCGATGTCCAGTCAAATAATCACCACAGATTGCAACTGTCCCGCCGGAAAAAAAGGTCTATTTTGTAAACATATCTGGGCGGCACTTCTGGCGGCGGAAGCAAAAAATTCTGATTTCTTCGATTCAAAAACGGAGCTAGAGAAATCCGTATCTAAACCAAAAGTTAAAGAGGCTACCAAACTTAATGATCAATCCCAAGCCCGTGCACAAGAGCACGAAGTTAAAAAGGCCGCCTACAAAGAAAAGCAAGATCTTTACAGAAAAATTCAATACCAAAAACAAAAACTCCGTCAGCAAGACTACAAACTTAAAAAAGGCCAACCTCAAGAGGTTGAATTTCCCAACGATGTTGGTCGAGCTCTAACTTATTTTTCAGTGAATGGAATTGAATTAAAAAATTCAATGTCGAAGGAGTCCATCAGTTCAGCAAAAAAGACATTGGCGCGAGTATTCCACCCAGACTCGGGCGGCAGTCACGAAGAAATTGTAGAATTAAATAAATTTGCTGAAATTCTATCTGACTATGTTTGTCGTCAAAGACGAAGTTAACGAGCTTTCAGCAAAATAACGAACAATACGATTTCTAACATCACTCGTAGAAGCTTAA
>JAYVHE010000315.1:0-4219 GCA_043771495.1 Bdellovibrio sp.
AGAGGGCATCAAAGTTGTAAAGACCAATGTTGGCGATAAATATGTTGTCGAAGAGATGAAAAAAAATAATTATAATTTAGGTGGGGAACAGTCGGGACACATTATTTTCTTGGACCACTCGACGACGGGTGATGGAACTGTTGCGGCATTAAATGTTTTATCAGTCTTGCGCCAAACCGGACGAAAAATGAGTGAGCTCTCAAATTGTTTCCAAGAAGTTCCACAAGTATTGATCAATTGCCGAGTGAAAGAACGTAAACAATTAGAAGAGATCAAGGGCTACACTCAGTTTTTAAGTCAGCAAGAACAGCTTTTAAAAAATGATGGACGAATTTTCATTCGATTTTCGGGAACAGAACCACTCATTCGAATTTTAGTCGAAGGCACTAATCAGCAGCTGATTAGTCAAATTGCTGAAGACATGGCGCACTTTTTAGAAAAAGAATTATCGTAATGAAAGCTCGAGCAAAATCTAAAATCCGACTAGGTGTGAACATCGATCACGCGGCGACTCTCAGGCAAGTGCGTGGGGGAACAACTCAGTACCCAGATCTGGTGGAGATAACCAAGACTGTAAAAAAAGCTGGTGCAAAGCAAATTACGATTCATCTGCGCGAAGACCGTCGTCATATTCAAGATCATGATGTAACCCGATTAACAAAAAATCGCCTTTTAGAGATCAATTTGGAAATGGCTGCAACGGCAGAAATGCAAACGATTGCCATTAAACACAAGCCCGACTGGGTGTGTTTAGTTCCTGAAAAACGCCATGAGCTGACCACCGAAGGTGGCCTTGATTTATTAAGTCGTAAAGCCGAACTTAAAGAATATATTGCGGTTTTAAATAAAAAAAATATTTTAGTTTCAGTATTTATTGATCCCGATTTAGAGCAAGTTGCCGTTGCTGCTGATATCGGTGCGCAAGCCTGTGAATTTCACACAGGTCATTGGGTGACCGCACAGGGTGCGGAAAAAACTAAAATCTGGAACAAGTTAATCGCTGCTGCAAATTTTGCTCAAGTAAACGGAATTATTGTGAATGCCGGCCATGGCTTGGACTACCAACACGCTAAAGCCATTAAAAAACTGCCGCACCTTAACGAGGTCAATATTGGGCACTCAATTATTTGTTATGCGCTGACCGCCGGCATTGGTCCAGTTGTTAAAAAATTCATACAAATTTTAAAATGATTAAAACGTTTGAAAATATAACCAAAGAAGAAATCGCTGACGTCGTTGACGAAGTCGTTCAGCATTTAAAACCGGGTAGTTTGGTTTTTCTAGACGGAGACCCTGGTGCTGGAAAAACGTTTTTGGTTTCTCAAATCATGTGGCGTTTTGATATTTCAGAAGTGGCGTCGCCGACATTTGCGCTTCATCATCGTTACCAGAATAACGAAGTGCTTTTTCATCATTTTGACCTTTACCGTGTCGAAAACGAAGATGAACTGGAAACGGTTGGATTGTGGGATTTATTGAGTGAAGACCCCACAGCGCTTTTTTTAATTGAATGGGCCTCTAAATTTCCGGTTGAAATTTGGCCCATGGAGGCCGCAAAAATTAGGATTCAGATTTCAAATTATAGCGAGAGTTCGCGCAATTATAAAATATCTTTCGAAGGACAATCGGCTGAATAAACTTATTAAGCCGATTGCATTAATCGGTAAAGGGCGTCTTCGTCTTGTTGGTTCATGGCACTGATTTTAAATCCAAGAATAAAACCCACGGGTTTATCTCCTAAAAAAAGTGGAGTCGCGCAGACGTAATTAAAATCCAAGATCGTCGTCCTTAGCATTTTTAAAGAGATTGAATCTGTCGTTCGAGTTTTGACCAAATTTACAAAAAAGTTTTCACTCAAATCGTATGCGAATATATTCGGATCTAATTTCTCGGCTTGAAGTTCTTCATCTAATTTAAATAGTTCTGTTTTTTGTCCCGAGATTTTTAAAACCGCGTAGCCATCAAAATGTTTTCGCGCGTCACTACTGAGTGAGTTGTGCTCTTGATTGATTTTGTTCCAATATTGAATCGTATCTATGCTATTTACAAAATTATTGTTCTCGGCAGCCGAACCACCAAACTCGGGAACAGGTTTTCCTGGAGTGGTTTTTTTAGCGGCTGGCTTTGCAGGAACTTCTTTAACGCTTGTTTTTTCTTCAACTTTTTTATCAGCGACCTTGGACGTGTTTGCAGACGGCGCAGTTGTCGATGCTGGTGTAACAGCAACTAGTAATTCATTAAAATTAACTGAAGAATCTAAATCACCAAACTGTGGAAGGTCCAAAGGTGTCGGTTTATCAGAGCCTTCGTGGTCACCTTCTTTTTTAGAATGCGCTTCTTCATCGGATTCTTTTTCAGAGTCTTTACTATCATCCGTTAAATCAAAAAGCGCTGTTGCATCAGATTCCATTTTTTTGTCTGAGCCGGGTGTTGGTGGCATTGGAACTACGCCGGGGATGGCCATGATCGGGCCTTCCTGCAGTGCTTCACCCATTAACGTTGTAATAATTTCAGGTGGAGTCAAAACAAGAATATATTCAATGTTTAAGGCATTCAGTGCTTCGATGGGTTCTAAACCTAAAATAATTAATTTATTTTCCCATCTGTCGACGGCTAACATTTGATATTTTTGCAAATCATAACGGCTGACTTCAGCCTTAAAACTGCTGACCTTTTTCTGCAAAGTAATAACTTGGTCCTTATATAGGCCACGTTTGAGCACAGGTAATAAATAGTTTTGCTGGGCCCATACACAGTAATTAGCCCACTCTAAGATATTGTTCTCTAGCGCCATTTTTAAACGAGACGCCATTGGTATAATTTCACCACGACTCAGCTTATCTTCGAGGAGCTGGGATTCTTGTATGAAATGCTGCTCCCACCTAGAATCTAAATTTTTCATGAATTCTTTATCGGTGAGACCCTTATAATAATGAATAAGTAGCTATAACTTTTCATTTATTTCAAATTCAGGTACAAGACTTAGGTCATGAAAAATAGAGTTTATTTGGATCATAATGCGACAACGCCGTTAGACGCAGACCTCGTGAGCGCCCTCATCAGCGAGACGTCGGCGGGGACGGGGTTACTTAGGCAGTGGGGAAACCCATCGTCAGTGCACAGCTATAGTCGTGGACCAAAATCTATACTACGTGAAACTCGCAAAAAATTAGCCGACATTTACCAAGCTCACCCCAATGATTTTATTTATAATTCCGGGGCAAGTGAAGGTAATAACACCGTTTTTCATTCCGTTTGGTCGGCATTTAAAATGACTAAACCTGATTATTTTATTTCTGGAGTTGAGCATCCAAGCCTGATGCGTGCGGCCGAATATTTGAAAACATTAGGTGCAAATATTTTTGTAATTCCCGTCAATCGCCAAGGTCAGTTAGATTTAGATTTTTTGAAACAAAATATTTCTGAAAAAACAGCTTTAGTTAGCGTTATGTTTGCCAATAATGAAACCGGCACCATTTTTCCGATTCAAAAAATTATTGAAATAGCAAAAGGCCACAAAGTATTAGTCCATTCAGATTGCGTCCAGGCTTTGGGAAAGTGTCAATTGAACTTTAAAGATTTTGATTTAAGTTATGCCACGTTTTCGGCGCATAAATTTTATGGATTAAAAGGCAGCGGAGTTTTGTACATTAAAAAGAGTTCGCCTTACACCAATTTGATTTTTGGTGGAGCTCAAGAACGCTTTCGCCGTGGCGGTACGGAAAACGTTTTAGGAATTTCGAGTTTAGGTTTTATGTTAGACAAATACAGTCAACTTCCCGAAAAAATAAATAGTATGCAGACCTTGCGCAATCAAATGGAATCCGAAATTTTAAGTTCCATTAAATTGGTTTCTATGACGGCGTTTGATAGTCCGCGACTTCCAAATACCTCAAGCTTACTGATTGACGGTGTCGATGGAGAAATTCTTTTGATGAGTTTAGATCTCGATGGATTTGCCGTGAGCACGGGAGCCGCTTGCAGTAGCGGTAGTCCAGAGCCAAGCCCTGTCTTATTAGCCATGGGTTTATCTCGTGATGAGGCGCAAAAATCTTTACGTATCAGTTTAGGCTGGAACACGACTCTCGAGCAAATTTCTAGTTTTGTTAAGACCCTCAAAATCTGCGTGGACCGTATCCGAGAAGCCAACGCCGCCGAAAAAGAACGTGAAACAAACAACAAAGTTATAGGAGCGTTATGAAAAAAAAACGTGTCTTAG
>JAYVHE010000316.1:0-2129 GCA_043771495.1 Bdellovibrio sp.
CCTCCGATAAAAAAGCTCTGTATCACGCCTTATGCGTAACTTCGGGAAATTTTCCTCAATTGTTATGGTCGTTGTGCGCAAAGGAATTTATCAACCTTAATGTGCCAGAAAAAGCATTCGAACTTTATATTCTGCAAATAACCAAATTGTTTTTAGCCCACAAAGAAAAATCATTAACAGGTCCTTTGGTTCGTGGCGACCTTGAAACCATTGAAAAAAACATTTCCGCCTTAAGTCGAAATCAATCTTTGTTTGCAATTTACAAAACTTTTGCCGAGGTTTACAAAAATGGAACACTTTAAATATGAAAACTAAATTAGATTTTGCGAAAAAGAAAAAATCTGGCGATAAAATTACTATGCTAACGTGTTATGATTACACGTTTGCAAAAATATTAAATGCGACCAGCATCGATTCATTGTTAGTCGGCGATTCATTGGCTCAGGTTATTTATGGACATCCTAACACCTTGGCGGCAACTGCTGATATGATTGCACAACATACGGAAGCCGTCGTTCGCGGGGCTCCCGATAAATTTGTTGTAGCGGATATGCCGTTTTTGTCTGTGCGTAAAGGACTCCGAGCGGCTATGGATGCCGTTCACGTACTTATGAAGTCTGGTGCGCACGCAATAAAAATTGAGTGTCTACAAGGCCAAGAAAAAATAATTCATCACATTGTTGAATCAGGTGTTCCAGTGATGGGTCATTTAGGTTTAACGCCGCAGTCAATTCATCAATTAGGCGGACCAAAAATCCAGGGCCGCGATCAAAGAGTGGCTGAGCAAATGTTGACGGATTCGTTAAAGTTACAGGAGCTTGGCTGTTTTAGTTTGGTGCTTGAGTGTGTTCCAGCCATTTTAGCGGGAGAAATCACAGGCAAGTTAGAAATCCCAACTATTGGAATTGGCGCAGGCAATAAAACGTCAGGGCAAATTTTAGTTAAACAAGATATGTTGGGCATGAATTCGCAATTCAGCCCCAAATTTTTGAAAAAATTTGCCGACCTTGAAGGCGAAACCAAATCCGCAGTTGAAAAATATATTCGCGACACCTTAGCTGAAACATTTCCTACAAAAGAGCATTCCTATGAATAATTTGGTGATTCTAAAAACGATTGCAGAAGCGCAAACTTTTTGCCGAGCCCAAAAGTCTTTAGGATTTGTTCCAACAATGGGCGTGCTCCACAATGGTCACAAAACTTTAGTTGAACGTTCTGCCAAAGAAAACTCTGCGACTGTGGTCAGTTTATTTGTGAATCCTACTCAGTTTAATGATAAAAGTGATTTTGAAAAATACCCAAAAACTTGGGATGCCGACTTGGCGCTAGTGGCCGAGGCTGGTGCACAGGCCGTGTTTTCACCAAACTTTGCCGATATTTATCCGGATGATTACAAATTTAAACTAACTGAGTCTGAGTTTTCAAAAATTCTGTGTGGAGCACATCGCCCTGGACACTTTGATGGTGTGTTAACGATTGTATTAAAGTTATTAAATATTATCAGTCCGACCAAGGCTTATTTCGGAGAAAAAGATTTTCAGCAACTTCGACTGATTGAAATGATGGTTGAAGCGTTTTTCCTGCCAACGCAAATTGTACGTTGCCCGACGATACGTGAACAGTCTGGATTAGCTATGAGTTCTAGAAACACGCGACTATCTTTGGACGGCAAAAAGAAGGCCGCCTTGATTTATGAATCCATGAATAAATTTGAAACTCCCCATGACGTTAAAACATACTTATCAAAAAATGGTTTCGAGATTGATTACGTCGAAGATATCGATAACCGCAGATTCGCCGCTGCCTTTTTAGAAGGCGTGCGATTAATTGATAATATTAAACTGGGAGGTTCATAGTGAATTCTCCAAATAATATTTTAGTTTTGATGAGTGGCTCAATAGCCGCCTACAAGGTTTGTTATTTAGTCAGTCAGCTCAAGCAAAAAAACTTTAATGTCAAAGTTGTAATGTCTGAGGCCGTACAGAACTTTGTCGGCCCTACGACCATCGAAGGGCTGACCGGAGAAAAACCAATCACCGACATGTACGCCAGCGGTAGTGTGATGGATCACATAAAATTGGCTCGCTGGGCCGATTTAATTTTATTAGCGCCTGCAACGGCCAATTCGT
>JAYVHE010000317.1:0-10404 GCA_043771495.1 Bdellovibrio sp.
AAAAAGCTCGCGATTTGTCACCTCAATTTCCGGACCAAAAGATAGCGATCCATCAGGGCTTTGCACACTGTTATAAAGCTCAGAAAAAATTTGAAAAGGCCCTTGCTGAAATCGACGAAGCTTTAAAACTGCCATCGACTGCAGTCAATAGTCAGTCCGCATACCTCTTGACCTTCAAGGGACAAATTTTTTCCATACTCAGACGGCGCGACATTTCTCAAAAGCTATTTCAACAAGCCTTATTCAAGGCCAAAGAAGATTCTCAAAAAGTTCAAATTTATTCCGAATTAGCCCAGATTTCTAGAAAAATAGATGTCACAAAATCATTGAATTACTACAAAAAAATATTAAACATCGTAGGCGCAGATTCGGATGATTTTAAAATATTCACTAGACAGTATTTTACGCTCAATCTAAAACGTGAGCTTAAAAAAAATCTTGATGTTGAAACGTTGAAAAATTTGCTAGTAGAAGTAGAAAAGTATACAGAAAGGTATGAAGAATTACTTTTAAATCATCAAGTACAGACTCTTTTTAATCGCGCTTATCAAACGATCGAATCTGAATCTAAGGAAATTCGTCTAAATCCATTCGAGAACTTCGATTCTTTTAAAAGAAATTCTGTATTTTCAAATACATTTTGGGCCGGATTTTATCTTTATAAAAAGGAGCCGTCTGCAGCCAAAAAGAGGTATAAGGACGTGCTTTCGTTGAGCCCGGATTCTCCAGTAGGTTATGGAGGTCTAGCAAATGTGGCTTTGTTAGAATCCGATAATTTAAACTTATTAAGTTATTACTCTAAAGCTAAACGTTCAGTGGGGAGTCGTTTTTATCAGTTTCTTCAAAGCCCACTTTCTATAGCCTATAGTAAAGTATACGACACTGGTGACCCTGATCAGATCGCCTTCCAAATGAAACTGTTTACTCCGGTTATTTCTGAATACAACAACGTACTTTACAGCGCACTAGGTTACATTTACTTGAAAAAAAATAGACTTGATGAGTCCGAGAAGGCTTTTGAACGAGCTCTGAATGACGAAGGGTCGACGGCGAATGCACATCAAAGCTGGCCTTACGTGGGGCTTGCGATGATTGCAATTCAGCGCGGTGATCTTAAGCTGAGCGATACTTATTCGAAACAAGGACTCGAAATTTCGAACTATGAAGTCAGTGATTTAGAAAAGCTCGCAGAGGCCTATGCAAAAGTCGACTCTGCACGGGCAAAAGCACTTTACAAACAGATTGTGTCTGTCCGCTTGGATCATAAGAAGTGGGGGATTGAAAATGGAGATGAATCCACTGACGACGGGGACGACCCCCACGGTCTTTCCAATGCCTATTTGCAAATCGGAAATCTAGAGTTAGCTCAAGGAAATTTCATGAATGCAAAGACGAACTTTAAGAAAGTCCTGCAGCTTGGTATCGAGCAACACAAAGCAATAGCAGCTCAAAAAATGAAAGCATTACATCAAAAAAAACTGAACATAGAAATTAAACCGTAAAACCCACCCTATTTGGTGTAGTCGCTATTTAACGAGTTCCTCCGCAAAAACCTTTTCTGTGATTTTCCAAAACTTATCTTGCTTGCGAGCAATCACAAACGAAGGAAGCCGAAAAAGTTTTTGATACTTGACGACATCAGCGGGTGTTGTAAATTCGGTGGCTAATTCTGGCCGTCGTAAATGCGAACGTAAAAAATTAATATTAAATTTCTTAATCGAAGATGAATTGCTAAAAAAGTGAGCTTCGCTAAAGTACTGCGAATCCCAATCATAGTAACGAATTTCTAGATATGAATTTGAATTTTTATCTTTACGTTCTTCAAAAGTAATTCGTTCAGGAGTCAACACGTGAGCATTTTTTGAAAGCTTAGCTTGTTTAAGCTTTGCATCGGCATCAATAAGTGTGGCTTCGCACTTTTCACATTCGCGCGCGGTGACGTCATTTTCACAACCACAGCTTGGGCATAACTTAGAACGAAATCTAAAGCCGCACGGAACAACTTCAAATGTTGTGGGGTGTTGGGTGGCGCCTTTACACTTGCGCCCAAAATGTTCGATAACTGTGCCATCATCATCAGTGTAACCCCAAAAATCATTTTCAAAAGCACAGACCGGACATGTTACTCGAACTGGAACCGTGTCTTTAGCTGGTCGTTTATCACCAATTTCTGGGGCAAAAATATCGTGTCCCATGCCGGTGTAATCTAAAATGTAACAATCTTTTTTATCACTGGCTAGGCGCAAGCCGCGGCCAATAATTTGTTGATATAAACTGTTTGATTCTGTTGGTCGCAATATAGCAATCACATCCACGTGGGGTGCATCAAAGCCAGTTGTTAGTACAGAAACATTCACTAAATATTTAAACTTCTTATTTTTAAAATCTTTGACGATTTGATTACGATCCGTCATTTCGGTTTCACCAATGACGATTCGGGCATCGCTAGCAGGTAGGTAAGTCATAATTTCTTCGGCGTGTTTTACCGTGCTGCTAAAAATCATAACCCCTTGGCGATGAAAGCGCTCAGTAATATCAATAATGTTTTTAATAATCAGGGGAGTTAGACGTTTTTGACTTTTTAAAATTTCTTCGACTTCCGCAGTCGTGTAGGCTCGGTCCTTATCAGTCAATTCTGAAAAATCGTAACACGTCACAGGAATATCAATTTTTACTGGAATTGTTAAATAGTGATTCTTAATCATGTACGCTAGCGGTAGTTCGTATACGCATTGCTTAAAAAATCTTTTTTTCTCGGTTTTGATTTCGCCACTGGCTGAATATTCGTAAATCCAACCAAGTCCTAATCGGTAGGGTGTTGCCGTTAATCCTAAAATACATAATTGAGGATTGCGATCCTTTAGTTTTTTAATAATTTCTTGGTATTGAGTTGCGCTTTCGTCGGCGACCCTGTGACATTCATCAATAACTAACAAAGAAAAATCATCAAAAAAGTCTTCTGAAGCTCGAGCCACCGATTGCACACTTCCAAAAATGGCTTTTTGCTCGTCTTCTTTTTTACCAAGGCTGGCCGAAAAAATTCCAGCGGATAATCCATAACTTTTGTATTTTTCGTAATTTTGTTCGACTAATTCTTTGACGTGGGCCAATACCAATACGCGACCGCGTGCAATGCGCGCGAGTTCGGCAATAACTAGACTTTTCCCAGCACCAGTCGGCAACACGATCATGGCTGGATCACGCCGCTTTTGAAAATACTTAATGGTGTTGTTCACAGCTTGTTGCTGATAGTCCCGCAGTTTATACACGCCAATAATATAGTCCTTTTTTAAAGATTTGCAAATGAAGCAGTATGTAGAGACTCTAGTATTTTTAACAGCTATGATTTTAACACCGAGGACAAATTGAGATTTAAATAAGGGAATAAATGAACAAAAAATCCGGTTATCGCGTTCAAACAAATCGAAAAGTGGCAATGGATGTCGTTTATATATTTTTTGGGATTTGCACGGCTACTTTGGGTTTAAAGGGTTTCTTATTACCCAATGGCTTTTTTGACGGTGGTGCTATGGGGATATCGCTAGTGCTATCGCACTTTACCAAAATTGATCCCTCGATATTTATTATTGCCGTAAATATTCCATTTGTATTATTCGGTTTTAAACAAATTTCTCCACAGTTTGCGATAAAAAGCGCAATTGCCATCTGTTTTTTGGCGGTCGCGATTCACGTCATCGATGTTCCAGCATTTACCCAAGACAAATTATTGATTTCAATTTTTGGAGGAGTTTTATTGGGCGCGGGAATAGGACTATCAATGCGAGGAGGAGCCGTAATTGATGGCACTGAGGCCTTAGCCGTTCAAGTCAGCCGTAGAACTGTACTTAGTGTCGGTGACTTTATCGCAATTTTTAATATTATTTTATTTGCTTGCGTTGCGGTTTTAATAAACCTAGAGGCCGCAATGTATTCGGCATTAACTTATTTTTCGGCATCTAAAACCGTCGACTTTTTAATCGATGGTATCGAAGAATACATTGGCGTGACGATTGTTTCGCACCAGGCGGATCGCATTCAAGACATGTTGATTAATAAATTAAAACGCGGAGTCACAGTTTATAAAACTGAAGGTGGTTACGGGAAAAAGGGCACGGTCGATGTCGGCAAAGCGCTTTATTGTGTCGTGACGCGGTTGGAAGTTACACGCATCATGAATGAAATTGACGATATCGATACGGCGGCATTTGTAATTCAGCAATCGATCAAAGATACACGCGGTGGTATGATTAAAAAACGACCTCTGCATTAATAATTTTAACTAAAAAGGAGCACCCTATGAATTCCAATAAATTTACCCTGTGTTTGTGGTTCGATAAGGAAGCTGAAGACGCTGCAAAATTTTATACTTCAATTTTTAAAGACGGCAAAATTGGAAAAATTCGTCGTTACGGCAAAGAAGGATTCGAGTTTCATCATAAGCCCGAAGGCTCAGTGATGACGATTGAATTTGAAGCCAATGGATTACAATTTATGGCTTTAAATGGTGGTCCTGAATTTAAATTTAACGAATCTATGTCGCTGGTGATAACTTGCGATTCTCAAAATGAAATTGATTATTTTTGGGAAAAACTAACAGCTCAAGGTGGTTCGGAAGTTCAATGTGGCTGGGTTAAAGATAAATTTGGATTGTCATGGCAGGTTGTGCCGAAAGTTTTTGATCAAATGGTAGATAGTGCTGACAAACCGGCTGCAAATCGCGCTATGGAAGCCATGTTTGGAATGAAAAAATTCGACATTGCAAAACTAGAGCAAGCGTACCGAGGTTAATTTGAATGGATGAAGATGTTTTTGAAGGAACACTGGTCTTAGAAAAATTAGCCGAAATAGGCAAAGTTGATGCTTTTTTTGAAGCTGTTGACGCCGATGATTTTGGAAGGGCACAATTATTGATGAAAAAAGCCGGTGTTGATGCGCCGACCATCGCAGTTGTCCTGCAAAAAATGTCTGACGGAAACGAATAGCTTATGTTTGGAAATATTTTAGTTGGCCTGGTGGCATTACTTCATATGTATTTTTTAGTTTTAGAAATGTTTTATTGGACAAAACCTAAAGGATTAAAAGCATTTGGTAATACTTTAGAAAATGCCAAAATTTCTGAAAAGCTGGCGGCTAATCAAGGATTGTATAACGGTTTCTTAAGCGCGGGTTTAGTCTGGGGACTTTTCGAAACGACTCCAGAATTTGCGCAATCAATTAAAATATTTTTCTTAGGCTGTGTCATCGTCGCCGGACTTTACGGAGCTTACAGCGTCAGTCGAAAAATTCTATTTATTCAAGCAGTCCCTGCTATGATCGCATTAATTTTTGTTCTATCAAAATTTATTTAAATTGATTTCTTAATTGTCGAAGTTCGCCAAGCTCGCTGGCGGACTTGGCTAATAGGAATGGATTGCAATGCAGTTCTGTTTCTAGGTCTAGTGGTACACTTGGTTTTTTAAAGTTTAAGCTATAGTTCTCATAGCGATTTTTATCGAATCCCATTGGCATTTTATTTTCTGCGATTAATTTTTCGACGAAACGCATATTTGTTCTTGTGTACTCATGCGTGCAAAAAACTTTTGTATCAGCAGGTAAATTTTTTATTTTATCTAAGCTTGCAAATAATAATTCGGGAGTACCCTCGAACAAACGACCGCAGCCAAAACCAAAAAGTACGTCGCCGGAAAATAGCCAATGGTTATTGGCTTCATAGTACCCGCAAATTCCCATAGTATGTCCAGGAAGTTCGAACACACTAAAATTATAAGCGGCGGTTTTAACTGCATCGTTATTTTTTACGTAAGTTGTTGCCCAGGGAATTTGGGCTCTATTTTTTTCGGGTGCATAGACTTCTAATTGTGGGTGAGTTTGTTTTAACGACACGATTCCATCAATATGATCCGGATGATGATGGGTTATTAATAGCGATCTTAAGGTTAATCCATGTTGTCGAATATAATCTTCGCAAGGCGCGGCATCTCCTGGATCTACAATCACTAAGTCCTTTGATTGCTGATCGCGAATCATAAAAACGTAGTTGTCGTCTAAAATGGGAACAATATCGACTAATTTATTCATTTGTCGTCGGGTTCGTTTTTATTAAAAATTTTCGAAACAAACTTTCTTGAGGCATATACTGGTCAATGGTCCTTTGAGCTCTTTTTAAATCTAATTCTCGGGAATCATTCAGTAAATCTTCAAATAAATGTCGGGTCGCACCAACAGCCAGCGATGGAAAAGCTCCATCGTCAACTTCGCCATAAGCCACAATTAAAAACTTGTTAAAAAGTTCTTTCATCCCTTTATTATAGAACTTTTCGTTCTCTTTGCCACGAAGTTCAGTCAGGGCCTTTAAATTTTTAGTTGATAATGGCGAATCACTTTCTAAACACTCTAACAGTTGTCTGGCCAAAGGCGACAATTGCGGGTTTTCAAATTGATCACGAGTTACGGCTAATAGGGCTGTAAATAGTTCGAATGAAAAAAACGTTGCGCGACCCCGATACCATTTTGAGTAAACCACTTTGCGGCTGTCTGACAATTGTTTCATCAGATACCAAAGTTTACCAACGCGATCATTGCCGTCGCTATCCCATTCCCAGCGCATTCTGGTGCGAGGATAAAATTCAGACCAAATCGACTTTGGTTTCTTTTGATTATTCAGCGGAAAAACCAATAAGGCGCCCTGTGCGTTAATTTTTTGAATGGCTTTCGGTGATGTAAAACTCATACAGCAATAATTTTACTCTTTGTTTTTTAGAGTGGTAGTGAAAATAAAAACATACATGACACGTTTATTAAAATTGGCAATTATTAAGCATGCAAGACGTCATAGATAAATTTAAAGCAGTTGAACTACACCGCTTAGCAGTCCTTTCTTCATATCAGATTATTTTTCTTCTTTAGCGATCATTTCAGTCCACGGTTTGCCATCGATTAATAAATCTTTAACTTGAGCTTTTCCATCTGGAGTAACGGCAATTTTAATGCCGGCCTTTTTTGATTGAATTAATTTTTCTAGCTCCAGAGCCTTTTCTTGTGGAACATAAAATTTTTCGATGCCTGCTTCGAAACGGCTGTTGTTACAGGCGCCAATGATTTCCAAATCACAATTATGAGTCGGAAAAAATGAAAACATCCGTGGAGTTAGACACAAATAAGCTGGTTCACCTGGAGTAAACTTATGGTCACAAACGGTTTCGATTCCGTAGTCCACGCGGTAAATTAAGTAATGTCCAGACAGCAAATCACGCGGATCGTATCCCGAAATTGGTAAAATGACTTCCCTGCCAAATGTGACAATCGATTTTTTATAAGCAGTTAAGGTCGCTAAAGCGATAACAGGAACTAATAAAAATATGATAAGTAATTTTTTCGACTGAATCATTTTAACCACCCTTCGGCCGTGACAGCTAAAGTTTTACGATATTTATTCCACAGCATTGTGATTCCAATGACCACTAGTCCAGAAATAATTAATCCGAATCCAGTCATGGCTAAGCTACCAATGACTTGAAAGTATAAAACTAAAAACCGGGCCCCAACTAAAAATAACAGCCACTGAAACAGGGTTCGACGTTTTTCACCTGCTAAGAACACAGCGAATAAACCCAGAATCACAATCGTGCAAAGGGCATTTAACAACTCGCTTTTTTCATCCATTATATTCAATTGGTTAAAAAACAAAAAGACCGCTGCAATTACAGATAGAATTATTTTCTGTGACTTTAAGTAATTCGAACTTTTCCAAACTCCAAAAATCAAAATGGCGGCAATAATGTAAGCTGGTATTAGTAAGGAAATACTTTTTGAAGATTTTAACCAACTGACTAATCCAATTTCCGCCATAAATAAAGCGATTAATCCAGTTATTGGCAGCCAAAGTTGAAACGCGCTGACCCATCCGTTTTCTCGGCCATTTTCTGGGCCGTTCTTATGCAGTAAATTTTTACCGTAAACAACGAAAGCGGCGCAAATTAATGGAACTGTGACGAAAATGGCATGATGGCTTCGATAAAAAGGAGTTTCGTAATTGGCATTGTAAGAGGCCATTAATGCTCCGGCACAAGTCATTCCAATCCACAGAAACGGCGCATAGATTTTTCTAGCGGTTAGTGCCGGGAACAAACAAATCGAACTCCACAGCAGAAACGCCTGATAGAGTTTTCCACCGGTATGGTAAACTTGCGATATCAATCCGATCGATGCTAAGCACGCCAGCATAAAAAAAACGAGTGTTACTTCAAAACCGATTTCTTTTTTGTGGTCCCAGTAGTAAACGAGCGCGTAAACTAAACTCAATAAAAATGCAAAATCGGCTCCCAATTTTACAACATCAGGAATTAAGTGCCAGTTGGATGCAATAACTGAAATAATTCCAATTCCAATAATGGCAACACCTAAAATTAAAAATCCCGTTAGAATCCAAGTGCTTTCTGCACGCGAATTTTCGTGGTGCTGGATTTTTCCGGCTTGATCTTGGGTAATCAGTCCGTGTTGAACCCATTCCGTTAAATACTTTTCAAGTTTAGACATAGTAAGTTCCTTATGGGCTTATTATGTCGAACTCTAATTCCATATTGCAATTATTAAAGAAGACGTCGTCGTGCGAAATGATAATTAACGCACTATCAATCCGTCTCTAAAATAGGCGTGACAGCAAAATAATCCGGTGACTATGATAATGCGATGAGAATAATACTTTTATCTTTTGTTGCCGTGTTAAATTCGTGCACTACGCTAGAAGCCTTTCGTGGTCCAGCTTCTAAAGAAGTTGTGGTTTGTCCTTCTGAAACGCGCCGAACCGTTGCGCCAGACTTTGTTCCAAAAGATAAAACAAAAATTAAAGTCGCTTTTTTTGATGCGGACAGCACTCTAAGAATTTCTAAAATTGAAAAAAGTGTAACGGCAACAAAGGAAGACGATGTTTTACTTTTGCCGCATATGTCACAAGCTCTTCGTAAGCTTGAGCAAGAAAATTATTTAATTTACATCGTTTCTAATCAGGGCGGGGTTTCAACGCAAAAAACGTCCTGCGCAATTGCGGAAAAAGCTTTGCAGTACACAATGGAACAAATCAAAAAAGATAACGGCGTAATTCACGGTTATGATTTTGCAGAAAATTATGACGACAGTCGCAAACCATCCATTGGAATGGCACTTAAGTTAGAGCTCGTCCTAAAATACATATATGGCAATGAAGCTGCAATCGATAAGGCGAATTCAATTATGGTCGGTGATTCCGCTTTTCAAAAAGGTGTGGACTATAAAAAATTAGATGCAAATGGCAACTGGATCGAAGCGATTTCTAAAGAAGAGGGCGCGGTTGAAGGAACTCATCATACAAATTCAGATCGATTATTTGCAAAAAATTATGGAATTCAATTTTATGAGGCCGCTGTGTTTTTTGGATGGCGCAAAAATGGAATTGATGTGTTTGAATCCGCGCAACAGCTTGATGATTATTTAAAGTCGTACCCATAGCATGGCCATCGTACAACATTCTGAATTCACCAAAAAATAAACCCCGGATGTACGAAATTTCCTCCTAAGTCACACGAATTTACTGGTACGGAACCTGCTGAATCTTCTGATGGAGGTTCATATGCAAAATAACGACATTACCAGAGAAATTTTAGACCTAGAAAAAAAATATTGGATGGCCATGGCTGACCACGATTTAGAGACAGCAATCAGTTTGACTGATTTTCCGTGTATCGTTGTTGGTGCTCATGGAAGTCACAACGTCGATCGCGCCGAATATGAGAAAATGTTTAACTCCCATCAAACCGAATCGATTAGCGCCTTTGATTTTGATGAGTCTCGTGCGGAAGTCCGCCAGTTGTCTCCGGACACTGTTGTTGTTGCGTATAAAGTTCAGGCTACTATGGAAAGAGACGGCAAAAGCGAATCAATGGATGCTGTTGATACGTCAACCTGGATTCGTCGCGACGGTAAATGGGTTTGCGCGATGCATACCGAAACTGAACTTTTACAGTAAAAAAAATTAAGCGCATAATCGTTCCATTAATAATCTGATTGCGCTATTAGTTCTACCGACAATTACAATAATTTAGGCGAAAAAAATGTTACATAACTATTGGAAATTAATGCTATTTTTCCTGTACCTAGTTCCGATCTAGGTCGGATCATGACTAGGCGGAAGAGCTGTTTTTGCTATACTTAGATGAAGACGAATCTTCAATCAAAGGGATCACCAATGAAACTTCAACTCAGTTTATTCATCATCGTTTTTTCAACCTGGGCCACAGCTCAAGAAATAATTTCGTTACCTGCAAAAGATGACCGGGTCATTTTATTTCAATCGATTGTTGACGAGATGACACGGTTGGATGGTGAAGGACTTCCTGTTCGCGCAAACCGTCCTGAAACATGGGAAGTCAC
>JAYVHE010000318.1:0-13149 GCA_043771495.1 Bdellovibrio sp.
TTGATTTCCCAATTGGCCCATGTTTTGGTTCGTTGGATTCTGAGTAACTTGTGGAGCCGGAGATTCCATCATTGGCGTCGGCGGCGGTTGATTGGCCGCCGCTTGATCTGGACTTGAAGGCTGAACCATTGGTGATTGCTGTTGTGGGTTTCCGGCCCTATTTTGTTCGGCAGAACCCATACTTGGTTTTTGGCCAAACATTGGCGTTCCGATGACTAATAAGGTGTCGCCTTCTGGCTGAATTAACGGCTCGGGTGAATCGGCCCTTAACTGAATAACAAAACGCGCGATTGATGAATTTGGACGTTGATATATATCGATCGTGCCGATTGATGACGACATATCTTTTGTGATTAGAGGTCTCATTAATTTTTTTGGAACTGTTGCATTTTGGACTTCAACAACTAATTGATTCGTCGTTGAGTTTAAACGTGTTGTATATTGTAATTCGCGATTTGCTTTGATAAGGAGTGCACCGCCGTTCTCGTTCCCGCGAAACTGAACTTCACGAATCCGTGCCATTTCACCTTGAGGTACGCTGACGCTGGCCGTTTCTTCAGTGCTGGCTTCTGGAACTGGTTCAGGAGTTGTAATAACTGGAGTTTCTGCAACCGGTGGAACTTCAGGCTCTGGGATTGGTTCGACCGCGGCCTGGGCTTTTTGTTCGTCTGTTAAGCTCTCTTCACTAGGAGCCATTGGAGGTTGCTCAGCTGTTGCAGCTGGATCTTCGTCTAAATTAAGATCGTCTAAATTTTCGGTTGGTTGCTGTTGTTGATCGTTTTGTGCAACAGCAGGATCTTGCTCCGCGGGTTGTGCGGGCTCTTCGAAATCTGAAAATTCATCAGCGGCGGCTTGTTCTTGAGGAGCTTGTTCGCTGGTCCCTGCATCTGCAGATTGTGATTCAGAATTAGAGTCGCTACCCGCATCAGACATTGAGTTTTCAGCAAATAAATCATCTTCGCTAACCGCGTCGTCAGAGCTGACAGAATCTTCTGATGCCGTGTCCGTCGCAAAATCGTCATCGACGACTTTCTTGTTTGCAGTACACGAAAAGATAAATACAAAAAGGAGGAGTGCAGCCAAACTATTTGCATGGCGACTCACAGTCATTTGATGTCTTTCTTTCATAAAAATCCTCCTGATTTTTTACTTATGTAACTTAATTGTGATGAGCTTGCCCTTTTCCTCCACGACAAGTTCACCGCGCTCAATTTTGATAATTAGGCCTTCTTGATTTCCAATCCGTTGATTGACCGTCAACAAGTGCATGTTGCTATCGAGGTCTTTAACCATTGCCTTCGGATTTTCAACATCGAAGATTATACCAACAAGGCTATAGTTTCTGAGTGGAAAGCGGCGAATAGGCTCGATGCGCATATCAATATAAACTGAGGGATCAATAATTGGCTTTACGCTTTCGACTTCTTTTTCAAGAAGCGATTGCGGTTTGGCAAAGGGATCACGGTTAGTTGGTCGAAGAGCTTCGGCTTCGGCCTCTAAAAAATCGCTTTGGTCTTCGGCAACGACCGCAGGAGGCAATTCCGCTGGAAGTGCTTCTTGTGTAGTCGGCGCACCTAAAACGGGTGGGGCCGGCAAAGCTGGTGGTGGTGGTGGAAGAGCCGGCGGTGGCGGGGTTTGCGACCAACTGTTTTGCAATCCAAATAATAAAAGTAAAAAAGTTTGTACCAGCACTATTTTTTTGCTCCTTTGGCAGGAGCTGCGTCTTTGTTTTCATCACCCAGTTTTTGTCGGTAGCCAATAATTAAAGTATCCATTTGTAATAAACCAGATTGATTACTGCCCGCTAGAACCGGTGCTGGAATAATTTTAAAATTACCGATACGAATTAACTTTTCCATTTTAGAAATTTCGATGGCGAATTGGGCCATACTAACGAACGAACCTGTAAATGAAGTTCTCCAACCGAAAGCCTCGACCAGATCGGTATCCCGATCTTTACCGGCGCTGTCATCATTGATGTTGTTTTCTCGGACACGGGATCCTGGACGAAGAGAATTTCGAGTGGCCACTTCATTTACGATCGATAACAAATCTGTTTCTTCAAATTTGATTGGAATGCGATCTTTGATTTCTTCGAATTTTTTCTGAGTTTGGCCTACGTTGGCCTTCATCATCTCTTCTTCTTTAAGAGTCTTTTCTGTTTCATCTCGTTGTAACTTTTCAGCTTGAATGCCTGAACGTGTAGATTCTAAACGTTCAGTGATTTCTGCACCGTCATTGTAAAGCATAAAATAGTAGGCCGCGCTGGCCGCAATAGTGACCAAGAAAACGCGCGAATAAGGTAGGTTTGCTACGACGGCCAATGCCGCGAGTAAGCTTCTATTCATTTCGTTTTAACTCCTGAACTGTCAATATCTGCCCTAAATTCGTAACTATATGTTGTTACACCACTTGATCCCGCCATAATTGGATTCACGGCTGGTAATTTAACATCACGTAAGAAACTTAAATTTTCTAAGCGCCGGTTGAACTCAAGAATGTCGGTCTGATCCACGCCTTCGCCTTCGATAAGTAATGTTTTAGTTTCAGTTTGAATCAGTTTAACCCAGACTTGATCCGGAATAATTTTTTGAATTTGTAAAATGATATCTCGTGAAACGTGACGCTCTTGCTCGATTAAACGCAGGAATTCAATTTGTTTATCTAATCGAAGTTGATCGCGCTTCCATTTCTCGATTTCGGCTCTGATTGGCGCGCGTTTTTGATTGAAAGCGCGATCTTTTGCAAGATCAATCTCTAGAACTTTTAGTTCTTCCTCGATAATTGGAATTCTATAAAGTTCATATCCGAACAACCCAATAGGACCCAATAGGACCACAAGAAATCTTTTGGCCAGATTGATTTTTATATTTTCTTGTTCTTCAATTTGGATGAGATCTTCGGATGACCCACCTGTGAAATCCTTTAGAATATTAATTCTAATCATGTGTCACCTGTCTGTCTTAGGCCCAAGCCTAATGAAACCGACATGAATGGCGAAATTTCTTTAAGATACTGACTTGACAATTTTTTATTATTGGACTGAATTTTTAACAGCGGGTTCATTTCTTCGAAAGATATTTTTAGTTCTTTTTGAAGATGGTCAATCAATCCGACCGTTAAACTTGCGCCTCCAGTAAAGAAAGCTTTTGTGATTTGTAAGTCACCACCAGAGCTTGTATAGAATTCGATACTGTTTTTTACCTCTTCAGTGACGTAGTCAATAGCCACGTCCATTGAGGTTCGAGTTCCTTCCGGACTTTCTTTAGTTTGAGCCCCAGAAATTTTTAATGACTCGGCTTCTTCTAAAGTAACACCCATACTTTTACTGATTTCATTTGTAAAATGGAATCCTCCGACTGGGATATCACGGGCAAAAATCACTTCGCCTCTAAAAACCACAACAAATTGGGTTGAGTTGTTTCCGAAGTTAAACAGAGCCACCGGTTCGTTTAACTTACCGTAATTGAATTCAAAAATATTTGAAAGCGCCAAGCAACTGACGTCAATGATCGTTGGTCTTAATCCGGCGTAACGAACGATTTCCACGTATTTAGTAACAAACTCATTCTGGCCGGCGATAATCAATACATCCATAAGATCTTGCTGAGTTGCAAAAGGTAATACGTGATACTGCAAAGTAACTTGGGAAATCTCGAAAGGTAAATATTGTTGGGCTTCGTATTTAATTTGATCCCGTAATAATTTGGGATCAACTTTTGGCATGGAGATTTTTTTTACCATGGCCGCTGTTCCCCACATCCCGACACATACATTTTTCCGGGTGAACTTATTTTCCTTAAGACCGCTTTTAATGACTTCACCTAAAAGAAATGAATCGACGATTTCATTATTACTTAAAGCTTCAGAAGGTGTTGAAATGAAAGTAAAATTTTCTAACGTGGCCGTTCCGTTTTTATTAATAGTCATCTCACTCAATTTGATTGAGCTCGTTCCTAAATCAAGTCCTACGATTTTTTTATTAGAAAAAAACATTTACTTTAGACCTCTCCAATTATTTATTATTTGTTGGAGAGGCTCGTTATGTCAAAAGGATGGGAAAAAAAGTTCTACGTACCAGTGTCCAACCGACTTAAGTCCGAGAATATACAGGACTGCACCTAAGGCTATAAAAGGCCCGAATGGAATCATCGCTTTGAGTTTGTCTTCGGCTTTTCGGTTTAAATAAATTCCAACAATTGAGCCAACAACCGATGATGACAAAATGATAAATGGCACTGCTTTCCACCCTAGAACCGCCCCAAGCCACGCTAACAGTTTAATGTCTCCGCCACCTAGACCTTCGCGACCAGTAAACACAAAGTAAACATACGACACTAAATAAAGAACTCCCCCACCTAACAAGAACCCAAAGAAGCCTTCCCAAAAGGATCGTTCAGGATTTAGCGCAGCCCCAACAAGACCAAGGGCTAGTCCAGCATAAGTGATCTCGTTTGGAAGAATCATGTGGTCCCAATCGATAAAACTGCCAACGACTAATCCCCAAACCATGATTGAATACTCTAAAGTTAACCATGAAGCTCCGTAAAAATAGTATACGAAGGTAAATAAAATGGCCGTCAATAGTTCGACCATGGGATAACGAATTGAAAATTTTGTTTTACACTGAGAGCAACGACCACGCAGAAAAAAATAGGCTAAAATTGGAATGTTTTGATACCACGGAATCGTTTTTTGACAAGTGCCGCAATGACTTCGTCCCATCAGACTTTTTTCTTCTGGAAGTCTTAGGATAACAACATTTCCAAAGCTACCGAGACAAGCTCCCATAGCAAAAATGAAAAGATAATTTATAATTTCTATTCCAAATAAACCAACCGATTCGTTGACTGAAAATAAATCAGACAATTTCTTTCCTTCTGAAAATGAGACTAGCTATAAATAGCAATGACGCCGACCAAATTGTGCAGTGAAAAACGGCCCATAAAAAATCTGACATGATAAATGGAGCTTGCAAATAGTGGTAATTTTTCCAATTAAAAAGGTAAAAATTAGGAATGACGATATCTAAGACTTTTGTAATTAAAGTGAGCCCCGGATTTTTTAATTTATCGGCCAAGAAAACAATATCCGGCAACGAGTACGCGGCAATCCAAAAAGTTATTGTTAATACGAATCCGAACATAGGGCGCGACAATACGGCACAGACTAGGCCGAAAGAGCTGATGACGATTGATTTTAAAAAAATAATAAAAAGACTTGATAACATTGTTATCGGATATTGCTCGGCACTCATCAACGACACATACAGAATTCCACCAAGAATCGTAATGACAATTAAATTAAGAACCATAAGACTGCCGAGATAGCCAACCAGCAATTGCCAGCGCGGAATCGGCCGAGCTAGCAAAACTAAAATGGTCTTACGTTCAATTTCACGGTAAAGTGCATGCGTTGACAGAAAAGTTGCAAGAAATACGGTCGCAAATTCAATTCCACCAAGTCCAAAATCAAAAAATATACGTTCTTGTTCAGTGAAACTTAACGATCCTAATAAAAAACTCAGAGCATAAAACAAAAAAGCCAAAAATAAGATTATGTGGAAAAATTTAAGACGAAGCCACTCTAATGTATTTACCATTATTAGTCTGATCATACGTTATAATTTACTCCAATTTGTCCTTTAAAAACGCGGTACGCTTCTTCGAGGGTGGCATAGCTTGATCTAAATTTTTGAACACCATCGCTATATAGAATTTCGCCTTTGTGGATAATAATGAGATCTTCGCAAAGCTCTTCGACGTCTTCCAACAAATGACTGCTCATCAGCACTGTCAGCTTTTTCAATTTTAATGCTTTTAAAATGTCTTTGATCAAGATGCGGCCATCTGGATCCAGGCCCGACATTGGCTCATCTAATATTAAAAACTGTGGTTCGCACAATAAAGATTGCGCAATACCAATTCTTTGCAACATACCTTTAGAATAGTCGCGCAATTTTTTGTCTTTAGCGTGTGTGAGTTTGACCTGTTCTAAGATATCTGCACATCGAACCTTGAATTGCGTCGAAGGCATCTGGCATAGTTTCCAATGCAATTCTAAAAACTCAACACCGGTCAAAAATTCTTGGAAATACGGTCGTTCAGGTACAAATCCAATTTTACGTTTTGCATCTATGATGTTTTTCTCGCCAAGGAATTTGATTTCACCTTTGTCGGGAAAAATAAACTCAAGCAAACATTTGATCGTTGTTGTCTTGCCGGCCCCATTTGGCCCGATAAAGCCAACAAATCGGCCCGTATTTACGCTGAAGTTAACGTTTTTTAGAACTTGCACCGGTTTCTTATAAAAATCGGACCGAAAAGATTTATTTAAATCCCTAACTTCAAGTGCTTTAACTTCAAAATGACTAGCGTCCGATTTTGCTTCCACTTGCTAAGCCTAACGAAACAAATTTAAAATGACAAATGTTTCACCTGAAATTCTTTGGTATTTGATTTTTCCAGTGCCATGACAAAAGCTTCTGCCGCATCACTTTCGGTCAAACAAGGAATCGAATAATCCGTGCAAGCACGCCGAATTGCAAAACTAGCTTCGATGGCGTGCCGACCCGCTGTCGTGTTAATTACAAATTTAACAGCACCAGATCGTATACGATCAACGCAATGTGGTCGTCCTTCATGAACCTTATTGAGCGGCATGCAGTTCATACCAATCGAGCTTAAGAATTGTGAAGTTCCTCGAGTCCCCGAGAACGTATAGCCGAGTTTATTCAAAAGCTTTAACATTGGAGTTAAAGGTTCTTTATCTTTATCGCGCAATGATAAAAAGACTTCGCCGTCTGAAGGTAGCGAATAATTTGACGAGATAAAGGCTTTAACCAAAGCTTCTGAATAACTATCTGCTCGCCCCATAGATTCACCCGTTGATTTCATTTCTGGGCCCAAAATAGAATCACTCTCAGTAAACTTTTTAAATGGGAAAACCACACCTTTTACGCAGACTTCAGCGATTGATTTCCAATTATATTTTGAAAGTTCGCTGGCAGAAATTTCTTCGCCCATTTGCGCGCGAATCCCTAGGTCTACGATGGGTATTGCAGTGGCTTTAACTAAAAACGGAACCGAACGTGAACTTCTTGGGTTGGCCTCAAGAACGTAAACTTGATCGTTCAAAACGGCCAACTGCAAATTTAAGTGTCCCAGTACATTAAGGCGGTCTGCCAATTCCAAACTTAATTTTTCAATTTTTTCTAAAGTTTCAGTTTTTAAACGCTGAGGAGGCACCACGCCCATGCTATCACCTGAGTGAACTCCCGCCGCTTCGATATGTTCAACGACTCCACCGATCAATTTCCAGTTTTTGCCGCGAACTAAATCGACGTCGATTTCGAGGGCTCCAGACAAAAACTGATCCATTAAACACGGATTTTTTGCCGAAATAAATTCGCTGTGACGATCAAAGTACGATTCCAATTCAGAACGGTTTTCGATGACTTCCATGCGGCGTCCGCCAATGACGTAACTTGGGCGACAGATCAGTGGATATCCGATCGAAGCCTCGACTTGTAGTGCCTCAGCTACACCACCCACCATTCGCGAATTTGGAATCTGCATATTGAGCTCTTTGCAAATATCTGCAAACTTTTTGCGGTCTTCCGCAAGATCCATTGTTGCATATGATGAGCCACACATTTTGAAACCATCTTTGATCAATTTTTCCGACAAATTAATCGGCGTTTGCCCGCCTAATTGCGAAATAAACCCTTCAGGCTTAATTACTGAGAAAGCTTCGCTTAAATGTTCGTGCGTTAACGGTTCAAAAAACAAAATATCTGCTGTGTCGTAGTCGGTTGATACGGTTTCTGGATTAGAGTTAAACATGGCCACTCGGTAATTCATTTTTTGCAGTTGCTTAACACCGCGTACGCACGAGTAATCGAATTCAATTCCCTGACCAATTCGGTTGGGTCCGCTGCCAATGACCGCGATAATTTTTTTATCACCATCTAAAGTTTCGGAATCTAACTCGCCATCACTCCAATACGTCGAATAAAAGTAAGGAGTTTTCGATGCAAACTCTCCGGCACACGTATCTACACGAAAGTAACCTGGGCGAATCGACAATTTATCTCGAAGCATTTTTATATTGCTGGCAGAGAATTTTTTTAACGTCGCTAAACGCGCATCAGAAAACCCTAAACGTTTGCCCTTCAAAATGAGATCATTTGTCAATTCTGAGTTTTTAAATTCAGTTTCAAATTTAACGATGGTTTCGATTTGCTCTAAGAACCACGGCGTAATTTGCGTCAATTCGTGAATCATTTCTAAACTGAATCCGTGACGGAACGCTTGGAAGAGATGCCAAACGCGCTGACTATTTGGATACGAAATTTTTTGTAGCTCAAAATCGATGTCTGGCACCCCCTGATCATTTTGTTCAAGGGATAAGATGGCTTTCATTAACGATTCTTGAAACGTGCGACCCAATGCCATGACTTCGCCAACACTGCGCATTTGAGTGTTCAACAAATCTGTTGAACCAGTAAACTTTTCGAAGGCAAAGCGAGGGATTTTAACCACGACGTAATCTAAAGCCGGTTCGTAACACGTTGGCGTGACTTGTGTGATATCGTTCTTTAATTCGTCGAGTAAGTATCCGATTGAAACCAGTGCTGCAATTTTTGCAATTGGGAACCCGGTTGCTTTACTTGCTAATGCGGACGATCTTGAAACTCGAGGATTCATTTCGATCACGACACGCTCGCCAGTTTTAGGATGAACGGCGAACTGTACGTTGGCTCCACCAGTTTGGATTCCCACTTTATTTATGATCAAACAAGCTTCATCACGCATGGCCTGATATTCACGATCGGTTAAAGTTTGTTGCGGCGCTACTGTAATACTGTCGCCCGTATGCACTCCACACGGGTCAAAGTTTTCAATAGAACAAACGACAACAAATGTTCCTGCAGCATCACGCATGACTTCGAGCTCGAATTCCTTCCATCCTAGAATGCTTTCTTCAACGAGAACTTCAGAAGTTGGACTTTCATGCAGAGCTTGTGCAAGCATGCGATGGTAATCCTCGGGCGAATAAGCGATTCCGCCGCCGCCGCCTCCTAAGGTGTAGTTGGGCCGTAAAATTAATGGATAACCTAAAACGTCTGCAGCTTTTAATCCTTGTTCGAAATTTCTAACCATTTCGCTATTCGGGTATTTTGCGCCGATTTGATCTAAGATCGTGCGGAATTTTTCCCGATCTTCAGCAGCCTCGATGACTTCGCGAGTTGCGCCGATCATTTTGACTTTATGTTTATCTAAGATGCCGTGTTTTTCTAATTCTAAAGCCAGGTTTAAAGCGGTTTGTCCGCCGAGAGTTGGAATAATTGCATCCGGCTTTTCAATTTCAATAATTTTTTCCAGGTAATTAACTTTTAAAGGTTCAATATAAGTACGAGTTGCGATCTCAGGATCGGTCATAATTGTTGCGGGATTAGAGTTGACCAAGATAACTTCGAGGCCTTCAGCCATGAGAGCTTTGCAGGCCTGAGTCCCCGAGTAGTCGAATTCACAAGCCTGGCCAATTTGGATGGGACCGCTGCCGATAATCAAAACTTTTTTTAAATCTTTATTTTTTGGCATTATAATCCTAGCTTGTTGTCGTCGTTATAAATCATGTCGATTTTGACATGACGGTATTGTTCAAACTTGTATCGCATTTTATTCAGGCGCAATAAAAAATCTTTGAAATGTAAATCAGGGTTCGCTCTAAAAACTTTAATTTGGGTTAAAATAAATTTTTGTGCCGATTCGGGATGAAAACAAAAACCCTTTAAGAAATAATTTTTGTTATCAATACTTACTAAACGGGCTTCAAAGTATTCTTTTTCATCGAAATTAAAAAATGTTTGCGAATTTTCAACGGAAACTTTAGAGCCGGTAAATAAGTCTCTAATTTGAAAAACGTCTCCTTTATTTTTTACAAATTCGTAAATTGAATGCTGATGGCTTTTTAATATTTCGATCACGGTCAAGTCGTCTTGATCTAACCGCAGATCACGTTGTTCATGTGACACGGCCAACGGCGATTTAAAATACGACTTCATCGGACGATCTAAAAAATACCAATCATAAAACTGCGACATGCGAAGGTTAAAATTAGCATTGGCCTCATCTAAGGTTCCTGCATTTTGAAAGAAATCTTTTTTTGCAGCAAACAGCTCTTCTTTAAATTCGCCACGAGTAAAACGCTCGATCAGCTTTTGGTAAGAGCTTTCAAATTGTGATATTGAAATCATTTTTCATTCTTTCTTTTTTTTTATGCATTTTCGAGAAAAAGTAGTCGAAAAGGGCCGTGGCTTCATGCGGGCCAGGACTTGCTTCCGGATGGTACTGAATTCCTAAACAATTCAGTTGATCCGAGAAAAATCCCGCAACCGATTGATCGTTTAAATTACGATGCGTAATTTGCACGTGTGTTGGTAAAGTTTTGTCATCAACTGCGTAACCATGATTCTGACTGGACATGTATACTTGGTTGATTAAAAGATCTTTGATTGGATGATTTGCACCACGATGGCCAAATTTTAATTTATAAGTTTTTGCGCCTAAAGCTAACGATAAGACTTGATGCCCCATGCAAATTCCAAACACCGGCATCTGGCCTAAAAACTTTTTTACAGTGTCTACGGCGACTTCGACGGCCGCAGGATCACCGGGCCCATTGGTTAACATTAATGAATCTGGCTTCCATTGAATTATTTCCGCAAAACTTGTGCGACTTGGAAAAATTCGTAAAGCGCTCGCACGCTTAGTTAATTCCGTTAAAATATTTTCTTTGCAGCCAAAATCTAAAACCGCAACACGTGGACCTGATTTGTTGAGACCTTCACGGTCTTCAAATTTTTGACGAGAAACTAAATGCACCCAGTCTAGTTCGGTGGTTTTTTTCTCTTTAATATTTTTCAACGCTTTTTCACGAGCTGCCGTCGCGTTTTCAGCTTTGACAATGGCGCCCCAGGGGGTTCCCTGTTGGCGTAATTTCAAAACCAGCTTGCGTGTATCAACACCAGTTAAGATCGGAACTTGATGTTCACACAGTCGGTCAGCCCATGAAGAATCCGATTTTGAATTTTGAATTTGTAAACAGACGAAGCCCTTAATCCAAAATTTATCGGATTCCCAAACTCTATGGTCAACTCCGTAGTTGCCTTGCATCGGATTGGTCATAACCATAATTTGATTATAGTAAGATGGGTCAGTGGCAATCTCTTCGTAGCCGCTGTTTGTCGTATTAAATACGACTTCACCAATCGTTTCGGGAAACTGATGTTGTCGCTCATAGTTTTGTCCTTTGAAAACGGTACCGTCTTCAAGAACCAAAAAATACTGATTTGAATCAATAGCCATTTATGTTTTTCCGTTCAAATAATTTTGTACAAGCGCTTGTCTGATAAACATTCCGTTTTCAACAAGTTTTAAAATCACAGATCGCGAGTCTTTTAAAATTTCTTTTTCTATTTCAATACCGTAGTTAATCGGGCCCGGATGTAAAATCCATCCATCTGATTTTAAATTCTTAATCGACTTTTCATTAATTCCGAAATCCATTTTGTAAAGATCAACTTCAAAACCTTGACGGACATCTGGATCTGAGTGGCGCTCTTTTTGGACCCGTAAAGCACAGACCGCATCGGCCCATTTAAGTCCGTCGTTGATATTATCAAAAACGTCCATGCCAGACGTTTCCGACGGTAAAAAATATTTAGGAGCGCAATAACCAATTTTATAACCACAAATTTTTGCGAGCTCTAAGTGCGAGCTGACAACACGTGAGTGCTTGATGTCACCGACGAATAAAAGTTTTTTGCCCCGTAAACTATCCCACCGTTCAAAAAGAGTTAAAGTATCTAATAAAGCTTGCGTCGGATGGCCTCTCCAGCCCCAACCCGCATTAAAAATGGGAGTTTCGATTTCTTGACTGAGCGCTGTTAAGTTGAGCTCATCAGGACAACGAATCACAAAAAAAAGCGGCTTTAACGCCGCTAAATTGTATACGGTATCTTCCATGGTTTCGCCTTTTTCAAGGCTGGTGCCCTTGCCACCGCTCAGTACAATAGGATGCACTCCCGATCGCGCGCACGCAGACTCAAAACTAAATCGAGTGCGAGTGCTGGGTTCGAAAAACAATAGGTAGGCAATCCCTTTAACTTGAACCTGACTGAGAGAATAGTTATTGAAATTTCTCTTTAGTGTAAGTGAAGACTTAAAGAGATCGTAAATAGCCGCTTCATTTTGTTGGCTGAAATCGATCAATGACATTCGAATCATGGTAGGAACCAGAGCCTGGAATGTCAAATTTGTATTGCGCGTTGAAGGCCATTTTGATTTAATAATTTTGGCTCTTCGGAAGCCACAGTCGTGGTGTCTTTGCTCTATTTATTCGCAACAAAGCCTTTAAAAGTGAAAATAAATCTTGCCGAGTATCTGGGTGAAATTGACGATCGAAAATTGCGCTAAATCGCTCTCGAATTCCCGGTTGTCGTAAAGTGCAAAGTATTCGCCTTCAACCAAAAGTCGTTCTGGATAGTCTATTTCCTTACTAAAATCGTTAACTGGAATCGAGTAAGAACCGCAGTGCTCAATAAACATGGTGTTTTCAACTGCTAAATACGTGCATTTTTTTTGATTGATGGTCAGACGGTTTTTATCAATTTTAATTCGGTCCCCGGGTCCCGCAATAATGCGTTTAACAAAAATGAGCCCCGGTTGATTCTTAAATTCCAAAGAAACGATGTCGTTGATTTGTGGAAAACTTTCGAAATAACTTGATTCACTCCATGGGAAACGAATTCCGTACGACCATTTCGAGCCCACTAAAATTGAATCGGCCGGTAATGTCGGACCCATAAATTGATTTTCGATTTTATAAACAAGTAAAACTGTCACTCGAATGAAAAAGGCAAGTATTGCAAAGTATAATAACCATTTTAGCGTGGCTGTTAATGTCATTGAATATCCTTTAAAAATCGTTCTTTTCGAAGTTTAAGTGGATCGCATAAAAATGAAATTGATTCCAAAGTCTCGTCACAGCTGAGCCAAATTTTTACAGCTTTTCCGACGAGTAATTCTTCGGGAACAAAACCCCAAAAGCGTGAATCGTAAGAACTGTAGCGGTTATCGCCCA
>JAYVHE010000319.1:0-34750 GCA_043771495.1 Bdellovibrio sp.
TTATGCAAAAATATCAGATTCCCTCGGACTGCGCCAATCTGGCTTACATTATTCGATGGATTTTTGCGCGGAATAATTCTTTGCCTATGGCTTCGAAGCTTTCTAGTACTGGTAAGTTGATGACTCACGAAACCGTTCTTAAAGAGTGGGAAAACTTATCGACTGACCCCGATTGGAGCAAAGATAAATTATTTCGAACGGCGGTTAGATATTTAACTCGTCAAACCTACACTCATACGCTGATGCGGGATTCTTATCCGATCGCGATAAACTCTGAGGCCGTCACTGAAGGCGTGCACCATCTCAGTTTACACGAGCGTACGGGTCACACCATGCTTATTTACAAAATTGATCGTACCGGCGGAGTGCCTGCGCGCGTTTTGTATAGCAATGTTCCCATCGAAATTCGCGAACTTTATGAAACTCCATTTTCCGATATCTCATGGCCCGTCGAAAACCAGCGGGCCTTTCTCAGATTTCGCTGGCCACAAAAATCGACATCGGGTTGGAGTTTAGCGTTGGCTAATAAAATGCCATTTTACTCTTTAGAACAATTCTCTCCAGAAATAAAAAAAGAAGCTACTTCGTTCTTTGTGGCCGCCTTTAAACGGATCTCGCCAAATTTTGATCCGCTTCGTTTAGTCGAAGAAACTTTAAAATCAGTTTTCGCGCAGCTGGAAAATCGCGTGCAAGTTGTTACCGAAGGTTTTCACTACTGCCAAACTCATGATTGCAAGCCGGGCTCCGCGGGCGATGCAGATTGGTCGACCCCTTCGCGCGATCAACGCTTACAAGAAACTTATGAAGCTTTGTCGCAGACAATTAATTTGTACACTGAAATGACAGAAGAAACTAATATTCCGGAAGCGCAGTTAGCGCAGATGAAGAATTATAACTTGGCCGTTCGGGCCAAAGACTATAGTTTTTTAACAATTTATTTAAGCGCTATGCTTGGATTGATGGATAGCGATCCGCGCGTTAGTATTGACGAACGTTGGGCATTAACACCTGCTGCAATGACCACAGTAGTAGAAAGAAAATTAGAAACTTTGTTTGCCGATCGCGATGCCAAACTAAAAACGTTAGGTCAATGCTCTCTTGCAGAATGCCCGCTAGGATCAAAGGCGTGGTTTGATAAATCGACCACGACTGAAGATTTAGAAATTTCTTCTTTGATGAGCCGAATTCGAATTGTCTGCGGAGTAATCAAAGAAACTTGCGCGGATTTTAATAGCATTCTCAGCAAGTCGAGCCGCTTTAAATTTCTTTTTTCAAAAGCAATCACTCAACATGCAAGTCCGACTTCAACACTTCAGCAGCGTCAAGGCCATTCAGACATGCACGTGCAATTTGTTCCTGAAAATGGAATTCCGGTGACGTTATCTGAAAATATTTTTTATCAACCAGGTGCCATTTTTAGTTTGAAACCCGATGATCTGTTTCCAGAAGTACTTTGCTCGGAAGCGGCGATAAATAATAATGATCAATCCACTGTGGTTTGCATAACTCGTAGTGGCGACACTGTTAACTTTGAATTTTTAGATGCGAAATTACAATCGCTTCAAAAGGTCGAAATTCCCAATGGCAAGCAGCTTCTTATGTCGCACTATTGGCTGACAAATTCAGACACTTACATATTATATTTTTTAGATCACATTAAAATCTATTCAGCTCAAGGGAAGTTTATTGGCGAAGTGAACCTTCCAGAAAAACATAAGCTCGTCGGAAAAAAGTGGCTCGTCACTTTAGATCAAGACACCGTTGTGAAGTTTTTAGATTTAATAGATATTCAAAAAGGCTGGATCAGACATCAATTAGCTGCATCTGATTTTATTGAAAATGTTCAATCTTATTCCATCGAGAACTCGAATTACTTTTTGCACATTGATAAATTCGGCACACACGTAACGAATTCTTTGGGTGAAGTTACATTTACAACTTCAGAATTGTATTATCAGCATCACGAAAATGGCAAAACCTTACTTACAATGGTGTTAGATAATAATTTTAAAGTTTATAAACTTTATCAATTTGATAACGGCACATATAAGTTTGTGACCGAGTTTAAGGCGCGCGTCGATCAAGCGAATTGGTTTATCTATCAAACTGAGTCCGGATTCTATTACGGTGATAAAACCGATGGTTACTCGCTCTACACACTTGATAACAAGCGCCATAGCTTCTTGGAGTGGACAAAAAATAAAACCTTGGCGCAGTTTAATGACGATTCTGTTGTCACCATTCAAGAAAATCCTAATCAGTACGTTTTACATGATTTACAAGGTCATGAAATTTTAAAGAATCAGTATTTGACCGTGCAAAACGATCAAATTCTTGGGCTGAAACGCGTCAGTTATTTTGTAAATCAAATGTTTTACAATCAAACTTACCGACCGAATTCATTTGCTACACCGCTATTTTCGAGTCCTGGATTTTTCTATTCTCCTCAATCGGATGAATATTATCTAGAAGGCGGTATGCGTTTGAAACAAACGCCAAATAAATTTACCTTTGCACTATCAAATGGTCGGGTTCAATTGCATTTATTAGCACGTTTTAATTTAGAGGTTAAATACTATTCAGTCTTACTTTCATCGCCACGCCCGCTCGATTAGCGAGCGGCTTGGTCTGCAATCAGTAAATCGTACAATTTTTTGGCCATAGAATTTTCATACGGCGGGATGTTTAACTCTTGTCCTTGAATTTTCGAAACTCTTTGAACATCTAATGTGGTTCCAGCAATTAAAACTTCTTTTTGATCCTTCAGCTGTTCGATTCGGATGGAACTAAATTTAGTTTTTACTCCTAAATGTTTTTCAGCCAGTTCCATGGCTCGATTCATCATAGTCCCTTTTAAAATACTATTAAGCTCTGGCGCGCACAAAGTTCCAGTTTGGTCCAGCCAAAAAATATTTTCCGTCGAGCTTTCAGACATTGTTCCGTCGGTGTGAGCAACCGCAAAATCCCAACCGTTTTCTATGGCCTCGCCTTTTAAAAGTACGTTTTGAATGTAGTTACAGGTTTTATAGGGAGCGATCCATTTTTCTTTTGCTGGTATTTTGGCGAAGCCAATATGAAAACCAGCCTGACGTTGTTGCTCAGGAATAATATTACAATCCGTAAAAGCCATATAAAGTTGCGAACCGACTGTGGATTTAGGATTTGCCGAAAAATCCCCAGGTCCACGCGAAACAAAAATTCTTAACAAAGAAAACGGCGGTAAAGTTAATAATTCTAAACACTGCGCAATCATGGGTTCCATGCGTTCATTCGGATATGGCAGTGGCAATTTTAAAAATTGAGCCGACTGCAGTAACCGATTTAAATGCTCTTTTAATAGGTAGGGTTTCTTCCCTATAACTTTAATGGCCTCAAAGACACCGTCGCCACGATGAACTAGGTGATCGTCAAGTGGTATCATCATCATATCTTTGTCTATTATTAAGCCTTGTTGCCACGTCGAATAGACGCCGTAGTAAGTCGATTTGATTTTTCGCGATTGCTGCTTCAGATTATCCAAAATTTCGGTTTGAGTAAGTATTTTAATCATAATATATTTTGATCCTATATGAAGACCCCGGCATTTCCAACAATCAAAATAGCGCCTCTAATTATTCTAGCCTTAAAGGATCTTTTAAAACCTAAAATTATTTTAGCGATTTGTTTACCAATAGTTTTCGCAGTTTTAGCCTGGGTTTTTGTAACGTATTTATTATGGGATGATCTGCAGACGTGGTCTCTGCACTTCATTCAGTTTGAATGGGTAAAAAGTATTTTAAATATCTTCCCAACTACTCTAGATTACGCCGGTGGTTTTTTTACGTTTTTGTTTCGAGTTTTATTTGTCGTTTTATTTATTTTTCCCATGACCATAGTAACTGCAACCATTTTAACTTCCCTTTTCTTGGTTCCAGTCTTAGTTAACGAACTTCGTCAGACTGATTTTCCCACACTCATCAAAAAATCGTCTTCGATATTTTCAGGGTGGGGAACCACACTAGGTTATTCAGCAAAATATTTATTTGCATGGTTTGGTTCACTCCCGTTTTGGTTTATTCCGTTTGCGGCGTTGATCATTCCTTACCTATTGCTCAGTTGGTTTAACTCGAGAGTTTTCACTTACGAAGTTTTAATTGAGGTTGCAGCTCCCGAAGAAATTAAAATGTTTGTTACGGCACATTCGCGTTCGTTATTTGGATTAGGCCTTGCAACCAGTTTTTTGTATTCAATTCCATTTGTTAATTTTTTTGCGCCACTAATAACGTCGGCGTTATTTTCTAGATATTGTATTACGCAATTTCATAGCGATCTTAATTACCAGCCGAGCTATTCTGTGAAGGGACCCCATGTTTAATTTTAACCGTCGCGATTTTTTAACTTTTCTGGGCGCTAGTTCGGCTTTGGCTTTTGCCGGATGCTCGACAATGATTTCTAAAAACACAGGTAGCATAGATCTTAAACGATTGGGTTGGACACCGCTTGCGCCGGCGAACGTCGACAAAGTCTTATTCGCCGAAGGACTCAATTACGACACTCTTGCTAAGTGGCAAGATCCCATTGGCAAAGATCTATTTTTTGGTGCGCACTCGGACTTCACGCAATTTGTAAGTCTAGGTGGAAAAGCAGATGAAGGTCTTTTGTGGGTTAATCACGAATATGTAAATCCACTATTTGCAACTGGATGGGACCGATTTTCAAAAGAGCCAAGAGTAAAAGCTCAGGTCGATTTAGAAATGAAACAAGTTGGGGGATCAATTATACATCTGAAAAAAGAAAATGATCGCTGGAAACTGGTTAAAGATTCAAATCACAATACACGCTACGATGCTCATTCTGAATTTCAGTTGGTTTCCGAAGAACCCATCGCAAGGGCCACTAAAGCATACGGTACGGTTGCAAATTGCGCCGGTGGATTAACGCCATGGAATTCATTTTTAACGTGTGAAGAAAATTTCGATATGTTTTTTGGAAATCAAGAATGGATCATGGGAAAATACAAAGACACTCAACATCCTTTAGACTTCAAATGGACAACCTTTTATCCACGTTCGCCGTTTCACTACGGCTGGGTCGTAGAAATTGATCCACTTACAAAAAAAGGTAAAAAACTAACGGCTTTAGGGCGATTTGCTCACGAAGGGGCAACTTGTGTCGTCGCAAAAGATGGTCGCACAGTTGTCTACATGGGCGATGATTCCAACAATGAATGTATTTATAAATTTATTTCTGAAAAACCTGGTTCTCTCGAAAAAGGGACTCTATATGTCGCCAACACTGAAACCGGAAAATGGTTGCGACTAACACGCGATGCTCACCCGGATTTAGCAACGACGTTTGTCTCACAAACGCAACTTTTAATTAACACTCGCTCTGCCGCACGAATCGTTGGCGGCACTCCACAAGATCGTCCCGAAGATATCGAAGTAAATCCGTTGAACAACGAAATCATCGTTGCGCTAACGAATAATAAAAAAGCTCAGCGCCCACACGGTTCACTTTTAAAAATCGTTGAAAAAGACAATGATTTTTTATCTTTGGATTTTAAAGCAACCAGGTGGATTTCAGGTGGCGAAGACCATGCCTTATCATGTCCGGACAATATGATTTTTGATAAAAATGGAAACTTATGGGTTACGACTGATCGCTCTGACGATGAAATGAATAAAGGTAAGTACGCCAAACATAAAAATAATGGTCTTTATTATATTCCAATGAAGGGTGAATTTGCCGGACAAGTTTTTCAAGTCGCATCTGCTCCCACCGACGCGGAGTTTACGGGCCCGTCGTTTTCGCCAGATGGGAAAACTTTATTTTTGTGCGTGCAGCATCCCGGTGATGAAACGACAGATATCAATGCTCCAACGTCGACATGGCCCGATGGCGTGATCAACGGTAAACCACAAATTCCAAAATCAGCCGTGCTAACGATTCAAGGCCCGTTATTGGATCGATTGGTTAACTCTTAGCATTTTAAATCAAGACTATTTTACGGTCTTAGGAATTCATTGCCACAAATTGTATTTCTGAATTATATTTTTAAAATGTATTTCCTTTCAGACTCAAGTTCTAATTTAATTATTAAAGATCTTGTTACGAAGTTTGAAGGATCAATTCAGGTTTGTGATTTACTCTCTGAAAAAATTCTAGATATTGACCGAGAGATCGCATTTTTCAACGATATCAATGGCGAAACATATATATAGCTGCAGATTTTCATTTTGACGACGGTCGTGAAGATACCGAGTATCCACCTATAGACTGTGGGTTAACTGATGAAGATTATCAGCGCGATGCAGAATTAGCTGAAAAGAAAATTGAAAATGAAAAAAAGTTTCTAGAATGGCGAAGGAATTACGTTTTCGAAAGCCCTCAGGCCGTGCCAGACCTCAAAAACCATTTACAGTATTTCGCAATCGCCTTGGTTAAAAGATGTGTTTAGTTTCCCTACTTCAAACAATAAAATAATTTTATTTGACACTCATTTTTAAGATCAGCGTTTAGCACCTTCAATCGAAATATGGATCTTTTAATTCAATCCGACAAAAAATAGTTTTACGCGTTGCTCGTCCCAGTAAAATGCGATTGTACGAATGTCAGATGCACGTTTCATATTAAGTCAAAATCAATTTCAAAAACCAGTGTTACAGTCTTTTAAATTTAAGGAGACTGTATGAATTTAAAATTTTTATCCAATGCCGAATTACATCAACGCACCAAAAACACGGCCGACAAAGAACGTCAGACCACGCTCGAACTTTTGTGGCATCTGCGTGAGAATGAAAAGCGAATGCTTTTCGCAAAAATGGGCTATCGTGATCTAAAGGAATACTGCATCAAAGAACTGAAAGTTTCTGAAGGAAGCGCTTGGCGGAGAATCAGCGCGATGAGACTTTTGCAGGAACTTCCTGAAGTAGAAGCTAAAATTCAATCTGGGGATTTAAATTTGACACAGATCGCGATGGCTAGAACACACTTTCGTGAAGTAAAAGCTACAAGTGCCCAAAAGCAGGAACTTTTACAATCTATAGAAAATCAGTCGACTCGTACAACCGAACGTTTACTCGCAGAAAATAAACCGACCGATACTTTGATAAAACCTGAAGTGATCGAAAAGCCGCTCCGAGGGCAGCGACTTGAGGTGACTTTAGTTTTAGATAAATCTTTACAAGACGTTCTTTCAGAAATCCAAATTCTTTTAGGCAAACCGTATTCAAAACTAGAACTTCTAAATATGCTTGCTACAGAAAAATTGCAGGCAATGAAGAAAGATTCTAAATCGCAGGAACGCAATGCGCAACCAGCGCCGGATGAAATGAATCGTACTAGATACATTCCTACAACGAATATCAGGGAAGTGAAAGTTAGAGATGGGCACCAATGTCAGTTTGTGGACTCTTTAACAGGTCGGAAATGTTCTGCCCGATTTCATTTGCAGGTGGATCATGTTAAACCATTTGCTAAAGGTGGCGATAGTTCTTTAAAAAACTTGCGAATACTTTGTGTAAATCATAATAAGCTTCATGCTATTCGTCAGTTTGGTTTGGCTAAGATGAAAACTTATTTACCACAATTAAATTAAAAAACTAACCATTGGTTTTTAAGTTTGAGCCGTAGCTCTAAATCTCGCCGTTTCGAAATTTTTAGTTTTTAGATTTTTTAGTTTCGGCTGCGCGCGTGCTCGCTGTTTCGCGTTTTTGTATAGCTTCTTTGGCAGGTTCTTTTGCTGTTCGTGCCACTTCAGTACGAACATCCTGAGCTTTCATCAAAATAAATAGCACCAGGAAGCAGGCAATGGCGATAATGTAAGGTAACGTGTTTTTTTCTTTGGTCGATGTCATCTCTAGATTTTAAATCGGAATGCCCGGTAAATTCAAGATAGACAAAGGGCTGGTTTTTCCAGCCTTATCTTTGCGAGTGCGAGCAACCAACGTGGCGGTGATCCGCTTTGTCTTGATCTGCTGCAGCACCGTAAATATCAAAAAATCCGTTAACATCTGTTTTTGGATTAAGACCTTCTTGGCGCAGTTTTTCTTCGGCTCGCTTTTTTAAAGCTTTGAGTTCGGTGCGATACGAGTCAATTTGTTTCTCGGCGGCCTTAAAAGCCTCGCGATAATTTTTATATTCTTCTTCAGTTAACTTTTCCTGCATAAGAAGAGTATCTGTTCCGGCAAACATGGCGTCCAACGACAACGCGATCAACTTAGTTTCAGCTCGGCTTGCACTGGTGTAAATGTAAGCGGCTCCATTGATCGATTGATTGACCGGAACATTTCTAAATGCATTGGAATTCAGTTGCTCTAATAAAATAATTTCGATCGCCATTTCTTCCAAAGAAAATCTTTTTAATTGTTCTGGAGCTAAAGTGACAACTAATTTTGCGGCCTCTAACATGGCTTTACCATCTTCCGCTGATTTCGAAATTTTATACTTTTCTTTTGATGCTTTGAGTTTGTCTTCAGCGGCTTGAAGCTCAATACCTAAAGTTTCATCGGAAATAATGTTTTGAATCTCTTTTGAAAAAAGATGATGCATAAATTCATGAACCAAAACCCAGCGACTGACATCTTGTCGAACCATAATTGTTGGAATTTCGTTGGTTTTTTCTAACATCACGTGTTTTGGTGGCAGATAAACCCCTAAAACACCCTGACCGGCCGCGGCGAATTGCGCTTGGTAAAAGACCTGGGCTTCAGGAATAAACGAGGCCATCAAACACGAGTCTTTTTTGTATCGCGATACAGTATAGAAATCGACGTTCGTCATTTTGGCAAATCGCACGGTTTCAGCAGCGCTTGCCGTTAACACAGCTTTTAATAGATTGTGGTCGTATTTTTTTCCAAAGTAAGACTCTCTTAGATCTACTGCGGGGACATAGGGTACTGCTTGATCACCTTGATCAGCTGTAAACTCACATGATGCTTTCGAATAATCTGAAACATGGAGATCAATCGATGTTGTTTTTTTAGTTCTTGGTATCAACATCATCAGAGCTTCGCCGCCCATACATGATGACAATAACGCAGAAAATATCACTAATAGACTAAGCCGATTCCCTAGATTCCCCATAATTTTCCCCCCGGAAAATTTTCCCAACCGAATTCTTGAACCAATACTTACTACTAGATTTTTCTAAGCGCTATAGCGAAGACGAAAGTAGAAATTTATTCCTCGAGAATGAAAAAACTCTGCTGTCTCAGATTGAAACGGGTGTCTCCCAATAAACGGCCCTGTCAAAAGTTTTGACAGTCATATCTATAATAATTGCAATGCAAACGTTTGAGTTCGATTTTTCTTTGGAAATTACTTGGCAAGCTCCTTGTAATTAAAAGTCGTAAGGAGTGCCTTATGAAAAAATTGTTAAACTCATTTATCTTATTAGCGTCGGCTACAACGTTAGCTTTGCTTCTGATTGGATGTGGTAAAGGTGATGACAACGGCACAACGTCCGTCACGCAAGCTTGTTCGACTGGATATTATTTTTATAATAATACGTGCGTACCAATCAGTGGTGGAGGAGTCCCTCAAACACCTGGATTTTTATACACAAACGGTTTTTACGCAGACAACTATTCGGGAACAACAACTTTAAAAGTAACTAATGTTGCAAAAATGGAAGAATTTTTCCAACAAGGTATGGGCGTTTGTAACCGCGCAGGTAAAAACTTGGGACAAGCGGCTTGTACCGCGTACTCTTCAGGATACACCGATATTATTATTCAGTTTCCAAATGTTTCAACAAACACCTTGTTAGCCACATTCATCGCGCAACCTCGTAGAAACGCCTATTATAATTACTCGGCGCAATTACCTTCGGGCCAAGGTTTATTAGGACTTGCTTTAGGTTGGACGACTGGAATATTTTTACCAGATACTAAGGGCTATTACGGCGCGCTGAAAAATCCATTGCAATTAGAACTACAAGTATCAGCAATTAACAACAGCACTGGCTTCCAAGCTCAAGGTTACGGAGATTTTTGGACGGGTTTCAATAGAACTTTAATTACGGTTCAAGTTCCTAAAGGCAAAGTCACGGATAACTCTTTCCAGTTTAACTTTATGGTGCAGAACCAAACCGCTGCGCAAGGCACAATGAGCCGATGCCGCTACAACAATTGTAATTTGTATTAATCCTTTGTATAAACTTCGGTATGTCTGAAAACACGATCGAAGTTTCCTGCCCTCGCTGCAGGAAAAAAACCATTTATTCCACAGTCAATAAATTTAGACCGTTTTGCTCAGAGCGCTGTAAGTTGATCGACTTAGGCGATTGGGCCGCAGGTAAATTTGCTATTCCGACCGAGGAAGCCATCAACCCAGAATCTGAAGTTCCCGAAAAATCCACAAATAAACTCCCGTCTAACGACGACGACTTGAATTAGCAACTCCGAGCAGGCTTTAAATATTATTGTTTTTTAGTCGAATTTAAGTAAGCTTGAAGGTTCGAGGTAGCACCAGCATGTTCTCTAAATTACGTCGGGTTTTAATTGGCGATCCACTTTCAAGTGCTCATCAACATCAACAACTTATTCCAAAATGGAAAGCCCTACCCGTTTTAGCTTCAGATGCTTTGTCCTCAGTTGCTTACGCGACCGAGGAAATCGTTATTCCGTTAGCGTTAGCTGCAACGATGATTCCATTTGCAAACCATTGGATTTTACCAATCGCTGGCGCCATTGTTGTTTTGATGTTTATCGTTGCGCTTTCGTATCGCCAAACGATTCATGCCTATCCACAAGGTGGCGGAGCGTACATCGTTGTTAAAGAAAATCTCGGGCAAGGCGCAGGTTTAGTTGCGGGTGCCGCCCTATTAATTGATTACACACTGACCGTTGCCGTTTCGGTTTCTGCGGGGGTCGAAAATTTAATTTCAGCATTTCCAGCACTCGCTAGTGTGCAAATATTTACGTGTATTTGGTTTATTCTTATCATCATGACTCTTTCTTTACGTGGCATGAACGAGTCTTCAACTGTTTTTGCGTTACCAACTTACTTTTTTATTATTTCGATTTTATTTTTGATTGTTTATGGTTTAATTAACAATCCACATGGCGATGTAAATCCAATCGCTGACGTCATGTCTGCTAATTTTCCAGAACTTGGAATCATTTTAATCTTAAAGGCATTTTCTTCGGGGTGTGCGGCCCTAACTGGAATTGAAGCTGTTTCTGATGGCGTGCCACTGCTTCGACATCCGCAGGCAAAAAATGCGAAAAATGTATTAATGTGGATGGTTGCAATCCTTGCAGTTCTATTTTTTGGAATAAGCTATTTGGTTTTTGCTCATGAATTGACTCATAAACCTGGTGTAACCTTAATATCTCAATTGAATGCGTTGGTTTTTGGTGATGGAATTATGTTTTATGTTATTCAAGTCGCCGTTGTATTAATTTTATTCTTAGCAGCTTCTACGGCCTATGCCGATTTTCCGCGAGTGGCCTCTTTGTTATCTAAAGATCGATTCGCACCACGACAATTTGCTAGCATTGGTGATCGCTTGGTTTTCTCGAATGGGATTATTGGTCTATCCTTAATTGCCATTTTATTAGTTATTTTCTTTAAAGGTAAAACTCATTACCTTATTCCGCTTTACTCAGTCGGTGTATTTTTATCGTTTACGCTTTCACAGGCTGGCATGGTGGCCCGAACATTAAAATTAAAAGAAAAAGGTTGGATTAAAACTGTGTTAATCAGTGGATTCGGAATGATTCTGACCGCAGTCGTACTTTGCGTCGTTGCAACCTTTAAATTTTCGCACGGAGCCTGGCTCGTCATTGTTATTATTCCATCACTCGTTTATTTATTTTATCGCATTCATTTTCACTACGTGATGTTCGCGCGTGAACTTTCGCAATCGCATTACGATGTTGATGTGGATAAAAAAGTGACTGAGAATGTTGTGATTATTCCAATTTCTGGATTACATCGCGGAGTCATGAATGCCATTCGATATGGCCAAAGTGTTAGTCACGATTTAAGAATATGTTACGTAAAAACCGACGAAGCAGCAACCGTCAGACTTCTAGAACAATGGCAAGAAAAATTTCCTGATCTGAAACTGTACATGTTGGAATCACCGTATCGATCAATTTCTGGTCCGTTTTTAGATTACATTGATCAAGTTTCTAAAGAACAGAATACAGAATTTATCACAGTGATATTTCCGGAATTCTTAACAGCAAAATGGTATCACCAACTGTTACATAATCAAACGGCTTGGTTGATCAAACTTTCACTCATCTACAAAAAAAATGTTATTGTCACTAGCGTCAAGTACCATTTGACAACAACCTGATTTTGTTTTTTGATAAGCCCATAGTTTTTTAAAACAGAGGTCTTCTTTTTTATAAAGAAACAGATCTCAAATAATCTCAAGAAGGAGAGAATAATGAACAAGGCGCAACTTATCGAGAAGATCGCAACAGAAACAAATATGCCAAAAGCTCAATGTGAAGCGGTATTGGACTGTTTCGTAACTAACATCAAAAAAACTGTTAAAAAAGGTGACGATGTTAAATTAGTTGGATTCGGTACTTTCACAAAAGCGAAACGTAAAGCTCGTATGGGTCGTAATCCACAAACTGGTAAAGCGATCAAAATCCCAGCTTCTTGGGCTCCAAAATTCCGCGCTGGCGCAGAATTTAAAGAAATGCTTAATTAATTTTACTTCAGCTATTTTGCTGAATATGATTTAAAAAATTAAATTTCTTAAATCGACCCCTTGAGGACTTCTTCAAGGGGTTTTTTATTGGCTTTTAATCGAGCTTTTATACACGACCTTATTTTTAGGACCAAAGCCATAATCTTGCCGCTGAAAAATTAATATGTACTTAACATTTTTATTCGATACCATTAGGCCATGAAAAGAATCGGTGTTTTTACGAGTGGTGGCGACGCTCCGGGAATGAATGCAGCAATCCGTGCCGTTGTCAGAACTGCGTTATCTAGAAACGTTGAAGTGTTTGGAATTCTACAAGGTTATTCCGGCATGATCGACAATCGAATGAACAAAATTACCGCGCGAGATATGGCCAACATTATTCAACGTGGTGGAACCATTTTAAAGACCGGTCGTTCGATGGAATTTTTAAAACCTGAATATAGAAAAAAAGCGATCGAAAATTTGCGAACACAAGACATTGAAGGTTTGATTTGCATTGGTGGAGATGGATCATTCCGTGGAGCACAGGCCCTTTGGGAAGAGCATCAGTTTCCCGTCGTCGGCATTTCCGGGACTATCGACAACGATGTTTTTGGAACCGACGACACCATCGGCTATGACACCGCGGTAAACACGGCATTAGCTGCCATCGATAAAATTCGTGATACGGCAGATTCTCATGAACGAATCTTTATTGTTGAAGTCATGGGGCGCGATTCAGGTTACATCGCTTCACAAGTTGGCGTCGCCGGCGGGGCCGAAGAAATTTTAACGCCGGACAATTTAATTCCCATTGATAAAATTGTGGAAAAGTTGAAGGAATCCCGAAGTAAGGGAAAAACCAGCAGTATTTTAATCACGGCCGAAGGGCAAAAACCCGGTCGCGCCTATGATTTAGCCGAAGCTATTAGAAAAAAATCTGGATTAGATGCGAAAGTTTGCATCTTGGGTCACATGCAGCGGGGTGGTTCTCCAACAGCGCATGATCGAATTTTAGCTTCGCGTTTAGGCGCACACGCAACGCTTGCACTATTAGATGGAAAGAAAAATATAATGGTCGGAAATCAAGGCCCAGCCTTGGTTGAAGTCAGTCTTGATATTGTTACCAAGAATAAAAAACCCGGAGACACCTCTCTGATTCAGCTTGCCAGACTGCTTTCTGTTTAGTTAGATAAGCCGTTGAATAAAAACAAATGTTTAAAATAATTGTAAAGAGGAGTTCTTAATGAAAATGTTATTGTCTCTAGTTCTTATCGCGGCTGTGGGTTTTGGTTGTACCAAAAAAACTGATAGTGAAAACGAAATTCTTTTAGGTTCGTATAGCTCGAACACCGGTGCCACTGCGGCTTTTGGTGTATTCCAAAAACGCGGTATCGATATGGCCGTTGAAGAGATCAACGCTAAAGGCGGCGTCAACGGAAAAAAAATCAAACACATCAACTACGATAACAAATCTGAAGCCGATGAAACATTAGCCGTCGTCAATCGTTTGATCAGCCAAGACAACGTTTTAGCCATCGTTGGTGAAGCGACTTCTGGTCGTTCAAAAATCGGTGCGCAAGTAGCCCAGCAACACAAAGTTGTTATGTTGTCTTCGTCTGCAACTAATCCTGAAGTAACTAAAGTTGGGAATTATATCTTCCGCGCTTGTTTTATTGATCCGTTCCAAGGTTTAGTCATGTCTAAGTTTGCCACTGAAAATTTAAAGGCAAAAAAAGCAGCCATCATGCGTGATGTGAAAAATGATTACTCAGTTGGTTTATCTGACGTATTTATCTCTGAATTCAAAAAAATGGGTGGCGAAATTGTTGCCGATATCTCTTACCAAGAAGGTGACGTAGATTTTAAATCGCAGTTAACTTCTATCAAAGGTAAGAATCCAGATGTTATTTTTGTTCCTGGTTATTACAATGAAGTTGCTTTGATCGCAAAACAGCACAAAGAATTGGGATTGAAGCAACCACTTTTAGGTGGCGACGGCTGGTCTTCACCAGATCTTTACAAGATCGCAAAAGAAGCCATCAATGGTCACTACTTTTCAAATCACTACACAACAGAATCAAAAGATCCAAAAACTGTTGAGTTCGTTACAAACTTTCGCAAGAAATTTAACGAAGACGCCGACGTTATGGCTGCATTGGCTTACGATGCAACGTATATGATGGCTGAAGCAATGACGAAAGCAAATCCACTGAATCGCGAAAACATTCGCAATGAGCTAGCAAAAATTAAAGATTTCCACGGAGCAACTGGAAAAATGTCGATGAATGAAAATCGCGACGCCGTAAAAAGCGCAGTCGTTGTTCAAGTTCAAGGTGCAGAATACAAATTCATAACTTCAGTTAATCCATAATATCGCATGAAAGGCCATCCTGGCCACTGAGAGCTGCGCTCTCAGACTCTCGCTTCTGACGACCTTCCGGGTCGTCAGAACATTGTTTTTAATCTTGTTTGCAGCTTGTGTAATTATGAATATTTCTGCTACACTTTCTTGGTGCAAGAATTCCTACAACATACATTAAATGGTCTTAGTGTCGGCTCAGTTTATGCCTTGATCGCATTAGGCTACACAATGGTTTACGGAATCTTAGCCATGATTAATTTTGCCCATTCAGAAATTTATATGATTGGTGCCTTTGGCGCCTATTACGCGGCTCAACTTTTTAAAATCGAAACTCCCTCATTTTTTAATTTTACAATTGGCTTGATGGCGGCTTTGCTTGTTAGCGGAACTGTTGGTTATCTTGTGGAAAAATTTGCGTATAAGCCCTTGCGTAAAACCGACAAACTCAATGTTCTAATTACGGCCATTGGAGTCAGCATTTTATTTCAGTTCGGTGGCCAAATTATTTTTGGTGCTAATCCTAAACGTTTTCCAAGTTTAATTGATGATGTTCCCGTCTTAACGCTTTTAGAAATACCGATCAATTTAGTTGATATGATGATTTATGGGGTTACCGCAGTTTCATTAGTGGCGTTGACGTACATGATTAACAAAACGCAAACGGGCCGAGCTATGCAAGCCGTAAGCTCCCGCCCCGACATGGCTCCGTTAATGGGCATCAACACGGATCGTATTATTACCGTAACTTTTGTTATTGGTTCAATGCTGGCTGGTGTTGCTTCGATTTTAGTGGCCACAAAATATCCAAAGATTGATCCCATGATGGGGATTAAATTTGGAACTAGCGCATTTGTTGCTGCTGTGTTTGGTGGAATCGGAAATTTGCCAGGTGCTGTCTTAGGTGGTTACCTGCTTGGAATCGGTGAAATTTATTTAGTCGGTTATGGTGCCTCGACATACCGTGAAGCTTTGTCTTTTGTAATCTTAATTGTTGTTCTTTTATTTAAACCCACAGGGCTCATGGGGAAAACAATGAAGGAAAAGATTTAGTGAATAAAAAAAAGACGCTCATTCTGATTATAGCTTTTGTTGTGATCGGATCAGTTGTCGGTTTTTTTCTAAATTCATACATCGAAACTTTAGTTATTACTTTTTTAATTACCGCAATGGCCGGAATGGGCCTTAATTTTATTACGGGCGTCGCTAACCAGTTTTCATTGGGAATCGCGGGCTTTATGGCCTTGGGTGCTTATACGTCAGCGGTGCTTTCAAAACTAGTATTCAACGACCAATGGTATTTTGTCCCAATAACTATTTTGGCTGGTGGCTTGGTGGCTGCTGTTGCCGGATATTTGGTTTCGCTTCCATCGTTCAGACTTAAAGGCGATTACTTGGCTATCGTCACTTTAGGTTTCGCTGAAATTGTACGAGTTATGCTGCTGAATTGGAATTTTGTGGGCGGACCGCGCGGATATAACTTTATTGTTAAGTGGCCCAATTTTTTAGCGGCCTATTCAATCACTGGACTATTTCTAATGATTACATTTTTTGTTTTGTATCATCTAAAAATTTCTTGGTTTGGTCGAAATCTTTGGGCGCTGAACGAAGACGAGATTGCAGCGGAAGTTATGGGGACTCCAGTCGCAAATAGCAAACGATTAGCCTTTATGATTTCTAGTTTGTTTTCTGGGATTGCGGGCGGCTTTTACGCTCACCACATGGGTTACATCAGCCCGGGTTCCTTTGGCTTTATCATGTCCGTGCAAATTTTAATTATTGCCGTGCTCGGTGGTTTGGGTTCATTGTCGGGCTCTATTGTGGCTGCGGCGGTTTTAACGGCGCTGCCTGAATTACTGCGCAGTCTTCCGACCGGCGATACCGACATCCGGATGATTGTGTTTCCGATTTTATTAATTTCACTGATGATTTGGAAACCTTCCGGCCTTTTTGGTCGTGAAGAAATTTGGCGCGTCGACTGGTCTAAAATTAAAAAATTAGTTTCTAAAAAAGGCGTTTCTTCATGAGAACCGTCATGGAAATCAAAAATTTAAATTTAGCTTTCGGCGGATTAAAGGCCGTTCAAGACGTTTCATTTAACATTTTTGAAAATGAACTTTTAGGTTTAATTGGTCCAAATGGAGCAGGAAAAACAACTGTATTTAATATGATTACGGGATTTTATCGCCCAGATTCAGGCGACATTAATTTTGTTGATCAAAGATTGAATGATAAATCACCTGATGAAATCAATCGCTTAGGAATTTCTAGAACATTTCAAAATATCCGACTTTTCAATAAATTAACTGTTTTAGAAAATGTTTTAATTGCCCTTCAACAAAAAGAAAAACTCGGCTGGTTTGAAAGTGTCTTCCAAACCAAAAGTTACTTACTTAAAGAAGCGTCGTTAAAAAAACGCAGCCTAGAATTATTAAAAATTTTTGACTTAGACCATTTAGCGGAAGAATTCGCCGTCAATTTGCCTTACGGTCGGCAGCGCAAATTAGAAATCGTGCGGGCTTTAGCTTCTAAACCTAAATTGTTAATATTAGATGAACCTGCGGCCGGAATGAATATCTCGGAAACAGATGACTTAAAAAAACTGATTTTATTCATTAAAGAAAAATTTAATTTGACGGTGTTATTGATCGAGCACGACATGAAGTTAGTCATGAATTTGTGTGACCGTATTGTTGTTCTTAACCAAGGCCAAAAAATTGCGGAAGGGCGCCCCGATCAAATTAAAGCCAACGAAGACGTCATCGTTGCCTACCTTGGTCAGCGTTCGCGGAAGGCTCAAACATGAGTAGCGAATCCATCATTCGGGTCACTGATTTAAAAGTTAATTACGGGCAAATCTCAGCTGTTAAAGGCGTCAGTTTTTCATTTGAAGCCCGAAAAATTACGACCCTAATTGGTTGTAACGGAGCTGGGAAAACTTCAGTTTTAAAATCAGTTATCGGCTTAATTCCATCATCGGGTTCTGTCAAACTTGACGACACTGAATTGAACCAATTGACGACCATGCAACGCCTAAAAAACAAAATCACTCTTTGCCCTGAAGGTCGCGGAATTTTTCCGAACTTAACTGTTCTTGAAAATTTACAAGTCGGCGCCTATTTAAATGATGATTCCAAAAAAATCCAAGACTTGGTCGAATTTCAATTTTCGTTTTTTCCCAAATTAAAAGAACGTCAAAAACAAGTCGCAGGAACTCTTTCTGGTGGCGAACAACAGATGCTTGCGATTTCACGCGCGCTGATGAGCCAACCACGATATTTAATGCTGGATGAACCCTCTTTAGGATTGGCACCGGTTATTATTGAACAAATTTTCGATAAATTTTTAGATTTAAAAAAAGAAGGTCTTGGACTACTTATCGTCGAGCAAAACGCTTCGCTCGCATTAGAAATTGCCGATCAAGCTTATGTTCTAGAAACTGGTTTAATTAATATTTCTGGTACCGGCAAGGAACTTTTAAGCGATTCGCGCGTGCAAGACGCTTACTTGAGTTAATATTCTTAGTCGGCCTTCCAAAATGTACTAAAATTCACGCCAGCTGTAGGATCAACTGGATACAGAGTTTCGGTCAAACTGTAATATCCAATTCCGGACAAAGATGTACCTAACTTGAAAGTTTGACCAGCAGAACCTGAAGGAACTTGGTAATAAAATTTATTGAGTAAATAGTCGTATGATAATGCGCCAACGACCAATGGATCGGTTGAGACTAACCCGGCACAGGCACCGCTTAGTGTAATTCCAACACTTCCAGAGACTACACCGACTGTCGATGTATACGAATTTGTACTACTGGAGTTTCCCGCTTTAACGGGACGGCCCAAATTATCTAATATTTGAACCACCGCCGGACGGCACTCGCCAGATTTAACTTTAATTGGATTTGATGCTGATGACGAATGAGTACTTCGAAATGAATGAATGTCGAATATATTCATGGTAAACGGACCTTCAGTACTCGGAGTTCCATAATTTAGAGTATTTACGCCAATTGGTTTATCAACCGATAATGTGGAACCTGCGGATTGAACCACTGTGAAATTCAAGGTCGTTGGTGTCGGGTAGGTTTTCGAAAATAAAATGACAGATGGATGAAAAGTTCCGCCACTAAAGAAATTAATTGTTGGACTCGTCATCCCCGTACTTCCTGTACAATAAGTTCTATCTAAAGTCCAAAAATCAGAACCCCCACTGACATCACTAACGGAAAATGAAAAATTTTCTGCTAGTGTAGGCCTATTTCCGTTGGCGTCTAATAACTCAAAAATAACTCCGACACACGAATTCACGTTAAGGCTTGTTAAATTATCTTGAAAACGCATTCGCATTTTAGTTGGAGGACCACCTTGATTATTTCCACCATTTGACGGCGCACCTGGACCAACGCAGTCTCCAACAAACGGTGTGCTATTGGCTACAAAGTTAATTGGCAATACAACCGATTGTGTTGAGCCCGGTTCAACATTGAAAGTTGAACTCGTCGCAAAAACAAACGGTTTTGACATGGCGTTGTGTTCTTGAGTCAAAAGAGTCCGACATGCTGATTCTGCACCTTGCGCTACAGTTAAATTTGTTTTAAATCCTAATGCGGTTATTCTGCGATTAGTTCCGCTAGGCACTTCAAGTTCTGCAGTTTGTCCTGCGTAAAATCCTGCGTAGGCTTTAGCAAAAAAAAGTTCGCCGTCAGCAGCACCCGTTAAACCATTTAACAAAGAGCATTTTGTATGGCGCATAGATTCCTCAGGACCAGAAACCAAAAATCCGACACAATCAACCTCTGCCGTAGTCATGGGTGGTACCCCTGAGGCGAATGAAGTCACATCAGTAATTGCTCTTTCGACTATTGTATACTGCGGAATATGTACGACAATCTTACCGTGACCGGAATCGTTCACTTCACGTTCACATGAAAATGCCACCAAAACAAAAATGAAAACTATTATTTTATACATGCATCTAAATTTTGCTTTTGAATCAGAACAAAATCAAGACATCGAATTAAGGTTACTTTGTTTTGCACATAGCGCGGTTCGCTAAAAGCAGAGGTGTGTCCTCCGTCATCGTCTTTTATAAAAAACTTTGGCCCAGTCCATTCGTCAAAAGCTTCTTGACCTAAGTCCAACCGAATTAACGAGTCCCCTGAGTTATGGAAAAACAAAGCTGGCAGTTTTGGTTGATCTTTTAAATTAGCCCTTGGACTCCAATCGTCATCAATCACAAAATAAGTGAACGGCTTTACGGGATATAAAAACCAACGCTGCGATAAAATGGACCGCGCAGCACCTTGGTAACTTATAAACGAAGAATCAAAAACCACAAACTGCGGCAGCAACTGTTGATTTACACGGTTTAGTTCTTGTAGCGTTCTCGCAAGGACTGCGGACCCTAAACTTTGTCCGACGGCCACGATGGGAACTCCCGGATAATTTTTGTGAATAAATTCAAGTACTGCAATTCCATCTTCGACCGTTTTTTTCTGATTTGCTTTTTCACCAGAACTTGCGCCGTAGCCGCGGTAATCAAAAATTAAAAAATCATAGCCATGATCAATCATCCACTTAAAAAATAAAAAATGAGTCGTTAGATTTTGACCATTCCCGTGAAACTGCACCACGATGCCTTTTCGTTCTTTTTGAGTTTGCTTAAAGTACCATGCATGCAGTGATTCATTTTGAGACGGATCGCCAACGGGAATCCGCACATCAGCAGGTTGCGGTTTAATTTGCATTGGTACCAGATAAGGAAAACGATCACTTGGGTATAACAAATGATTGCACCCCGAAGAAAGCAGGCTCCACAGAGCAATAACAAGCAAATTCAATGATCTATTCACAATGAATAGACGTTACAAGATTTATCCCAAAATGAGAAACACAAACTAAGGTCTAAGTTTTTTATGCAAGTTGCCGATAAATACTAGACCAATCAAGGACGTCGCTGCATGAAAGTTTTCAGTAAAAAAAAGAACTCTTATTACCTGATTTTTATGACAATCGTTACTCTGACTGTGGTATTTTTTCAAAACTGCTCTAAAACACCGTACAATCCTAAATCGGCGATCGTTTCTAAAAAATAGTAAGCTCATAAATTAAGGTGTGTTTGTCTTCGTTTTAATAAAATTTAAAATTTCGCTTTTGCTTGTGTCGTAGTTATTTTCTGTTGTGTAAACTTCGGCTTTACCTTCATGTGGGTAATAGGCAAAAGTTTGTAACCCGTCTTCACAAACGCCCAAGCACGACCCGACCATTACCCGAACTTTTTTGTGCGAACCATCATTGGCCAGTTCGGCACGCAAATCTGTTTTTAAAACTTCGGCGCGCTCGGGTTCATCAAATTTTTTACCGCATTTAGAGCAAATAAAGAGGCTACCGGTTGTAAATTTAAAATCATAATTTTTCATAAGTGTTTTTTTCTTCAATCAAGTTTTTTAATTCGGTTAATTTAATTTTGTCTAGGGCTGATCGTGGAAACTGATTAAGTGTATCAACTAACTCAATTTTTTCAAATTTATTCACACTTTGATTAAAAAGGGTGACGATTTGTCGCAACTGCTGAAAAGACAATTGTTCCCCGACAAGCACCAGTTTAAATCCTTTGCGGTCATCGGCCAGTGCAACGATTTCAAGTCTTTGTCGAAGCTCTAACGGCAGAAGTGCTTTTAAGCGATTCAGATTGACCAATTCCCCGTTAATTTTAATCTGATCATCTGTCCGCCCCAGTAATTTAAATGTTTGATCAGCATTCATTTGTAACTGATCTGGAATTTCTAAGACTTCAGCAGAGAATTCTGTAGTTGTTATATGACCTTGCGTAAAATTAAGTTGGGCCATTGCCGCGGAATCCGTTTTTACAAAAAAACTTTCATTTTTTTTGAAAATCTCGACGCCTTTAAAAAGTTCAAAATCACCCGCTTGGTTTTTTGCAGAAATCATCGACGCGGTTTCTGTCATCCCGTAAGTGATCACCAGTGGCCAACCTAGTTCTATTGCTTGTCGTTCAATTTTTTCGTCTAAGAAACCACCGCCGACAAAAACATACTTGAGCATCTGTGGGGCGCGAATATTTTGCTTCACTAAATCATAAATTTGAATCGGAACCAAAGATAATAACTGAATGCGATTTTCCACAAGGAAATCCACAGAAAACTCGGTCCAAGTTGAATAATACACCTTTGCACCTACGCAATAGGCCCGCGCTAATATTCCTAAACCACCGACATGAAACAGAGGAAGTACGCTGCCCCAGTTCATTTCAGAAGTTAATTTAAACTCCTGCACGACTCGACGTGCAGATTGTAAGATCGCTGTTTTATGAAAGGCCAATACTTTTAAATCGCCTGGCCTTTGCGTGGACCCTGAACTCGGAATTAAAATATGATTTTGCGCGTGAGTTTTCAAAAAATCTTTTTTTATTAAAAAAAGATTTTTGATGTCGTGATCTTCACCTTGGGAATTAAATAATAGTGCCGTTTTAAAAGAATTTTCCCATTCAATTTGTGGAATCCAATTTTCCTTTGCTAATAATGCGCTGAAACCAATGCCGCATCCGTCGGAATTCAAGGTTAACTTTTGATTGTCCTGAACAAATGCTTCTGAGTATTTTGATTTCTCATAAATATTCAGAGTTAAAAATCCATGCACTTTATTTGGTAGCTTCTGAGCGAAGTGCATCCCGTGCGCAATCCCGACAGGATGATCCATACTGGAAGTTAAATACATTGGTTCAGCCAATAAGTTTTGACGTGTCGGTTTAACAATTTTATTCGTCCATTCGCCTTTTTCAAAGTCGACCGCAAGATTTATTTTTTTTTGTAACGAAATCCATTGTTCCAAATTAAAGGTAAATGGATCTTCAACAACTTCTATCTTTTTTAAAACGTCATTATCCAGCTGATTAACAAATACCGAAAATTCTTCAAACGTTAAACAACTGTTAAAGTCCAAACGAATTGCAGAAAAATAATTTTTGTTTTGCTGCAACCAATCAGATAGTGCTTTAAAATTTTTGTTACCTTTAACCTTGTAGAGTCCTAAAGGCTTCTCAAAGCGAAAATTTTGATAATCAGTGATTAATAAATGATTATTAACTGGATCCGTTGAAACCAATTTTTGATTCGAACAGCGAGTCGCCAAATCCATTTGGGCTAATTCAATGGCCCTTTGAAAAAGCGTCCCTTTGTTTGCGATTTCTTGTTGTAACGTAAGATCACCAAGTTCGGGCCATGGACATAAATCGGCAACCCCAAAATGGCCGTCATCATCAACGACTTTAACTAAAGCTCCGTTTTGCCGGGATGAATAAGTTTTCGAATTGCTTTGTTGCTTTCTTTTCAATTGATAAAAAGAAAAAAAAATCTGCATTATAAAAATGATCCAAGGTAATAACAGAAGGAAAAAACCAGCCCATAGGCGGCAGATTTTGCTAAAAATTGATTATAAACCGCCGACGGTTCTGTACTAATTATTTTTTTAAGTACAGATATTCCTATCGGCAAAGCAATAATGGGAACTAAATAGAGCCATTTTTTGCCTTCATAGATCCAGTAGTAGCCAATTAAAAATGGCGCCACGATTAAAAAAATGATCCAAGCTTTTGCGCCGGTTTTTCCTAAACGTACGGCCAAGGTTTTTTTGTCGACACGACGATCTGTTTCAATATCCCGTAAATTATTAATTGCGATTAAGATTGTATTTAAAAATCCAATTTGTAATCCGAGCACAAAACACTCTGTATCGTACTGCCCGGTCAAAATAAAATACATTCCGCCAACCGCAATTAAACCAAAAAAAATGATGACAAACAAATCGCCTAAACCTTTGTAAGCTAACGGAAATGGTCCCGCAGTGTACCCATAAGCCATCACTATCGAAATCACACCAATAACAACTACAGGTAGTCCACCTGCAATAACCAGCGGGACTCCGAAAACAACAGCCATAACCAAGCTGATTGCGGCACCGATGTGCACAGTCTTTGCGGAAATAAGACCCGATTGAGTCACCCGAATAGGGCCCAATCGCTCAGCTGTATCTGCGCCTTTTTTATAATCGACAGCATCGTTAATTAAATTAGTCGCAATTTGAATAGCAAAACTACTAATCACCGCACAGAAAACCAAAAACCAATTGATGGCTAATGACTGCGAACGAACTAAGCCGCAGGCAGCAACAATGGGAATTAAAGATGCTGTTAATGTCTTGGGGCGAGCAGCCAAAAACCACGATTTTGCAGAACTCATGTGGTCAAACTAGCAGATTTCCCATAAAATGAAAGCACTTTATGACAATCGAAAATTTCACCTTTTTTATCGTTGGATTCCTTGCAGGTAGCGCGATTTTGACCGTCGTCACCACACTTAAATTACGTCTTGAAATTTCTGAATGGAAAAGCAAATTTGAACTTTTAAATTCGACCCAAGACCAAACTCGCAAAGAAGCTGAAAAAATTCAGCATTCGTTTGTGCATCAGTTTGAAAATTTGGCGCAAAGAATCTTTGAAGAAAAATCAAATAAATTTTCCGATCAAAATCATAAGCAGCTGTCGACATTGTTAGATCCATTAAAGGAAAAAATTAAAGATTTCGAGAAAAAAGTGGACGACACCTATTCTCAAGAACGTTACGAGCGTGGTCACCTTAAAGGCGAAATTTCAAAACTTATTGAATTAAATCAGACCATGTCTAAAGAAGCCCACAATTTAGTTTTAGCCCTTAAGGGCGAAAATAAAACTCAAGGTAATTGGGGTGAATTAATTTTAGAAAATATTTTAGAGCGCTCGGGCTTACGCAAAGGCGAAGAATTTTTTATTCAAGAAACTTTTAAGGGTTCTGAAGGCGAAGTTTTACGACCTGATGTGGTGGTTAGACTTCCAGATGGCAAACACTTAATCGTCGATTCAAAAGTGACGTTGATCGCTTACGAAGGTTATTGCTCGACGACCGAAGAAGTTCAGAAAGAGCGCTTTGCTATTCAGCACGTCGAATCTTTAAAACGTCACATCAGCGATTTAAGTAGTAAAAAGTATCACTTAGCCGAACAAGTTATCTCACCTGATTTTGTTATTTTATTTATGCCGTTAGAACCTGCGTTTGCACTTGCGTTTCAATTGAAGCCCGATCTTTTTGATTTAGCTTGGCAAAAAAACGTAGCGATCGTCAGCCCAACCACATTGCTGGCTACTTTAAGAACCGTTTCGTCATTATGGAAACAAGAACGCCAACAAAAAAATGCTTTAGACATCGCCAAGCGCGGCGGTGAACTCTATGATAAATTTGCTGGAATTGTTCAAGATTTAGATCGTTTAGGAAACCAATTTGAAACAGCTCGCAAAACTCATTCTGAAATTGTCGGAAAGTTTTCGTCCGGTCGTGGAAATTTAATTTCGCAGGTTGAAAAACTAAAAGAGCTTGGCGCAAAAGCTGACAAATCACTTCCTGAAATTACTGAACACTAGTTTCTTAGTGATTGACCCACGGCATGCCATTGCCAACTTCGCCCGGAATATCTCCGATATGAGTTGTCGATGATTCGTTCAATAGCGCACCGCTGGTTGCAGCTCCAAAACATTTAATTCTTTTATTAGTCGTGATCACGCACGATGAATACCAAGCCGATGCTATTGATACAGCGGTGACGCTAGTTCCAAAATTTATGACTGGAAGTGCTGCCATTTCCCCTGTGAAATCACCGATTGTCGACGTCGCGCCAGAACCCAATTGTCCGTTTGAACCAATGCCCCAGCATTTAGTTTGTCCAACTGCGCTTATCGCACACGTTCTTTGCTGTGAAGCTTGAATAGATATCGACGTGAAACCTAAGGTAATAGGTGTCGACATCACTGTATTCATTTCTCCGGCGGCTTTTCCTAATGTCGTCGCGTTATTGCGACCAAGTTGCCCCGTGGTTCCCAGTCCCCAACAATACGAACTACCTGTATTCAGTGTTACACACGTATGTGAATTCCCAGAAGAAATATCAACAGCTGTATTCCCAGCACCTAAATTCACAGGGATTAAAGCTTCCATTTCACCGGCGCCATCACCTAAATTATTTACCGAATCGTACCCTAACTGTCCGAGGTTATTTCTGCCAAAACATTTCAATCCACCATCATCCATTATGACACAGGTATGATCTAAACCCACCGCAACTTTTAAAGCTTTTATTCCACTGCCTAAATTTAATGGCGCGAGTGCATCACCCATGCTACCCGCAGTATTGCCGGCTCTGATCGTATTGTTTCGCCCTAACTGACCGTAAGAGTTTTGGCCCCAACATTTTAAAGTGTCGTTATCCAAAATGGCGCACGTGTGTTGAGCTCCTGCTGATAAACTTTTTGCTTTTCGGTTAGTTCCCAAATTTACAATCGGTAAATTGTCTCCCATTTGATTAGCGGCGTTTCCATAGGTATTGGTGTTTTCTAAACCTAATTGTCCGTTGGTATTTGCTCCCCAACATTTTACGGTATCATCATCTAAAATGGCGCAAGTGTGTGTATAACCGGCAGCGATTTTTTTAGCGGTGCGACCAACTCCTAAATTTACAAATGGCAAATTCGAACCGCCCTCATTCGCTCCATCACCACGAGTCGCGGTGTCTCCTAATCCAAGTTGTCCTGACGAATTTAATCCCCAACACTTTACTGATCCTTCGTTATAGCGAACGCAAAAATGGTGCGAGCCCGCTGTAATTTCGACAGGTTCAATCAGTGATACAATACTGTCTGATACGCTCATACCAAGATCAGTAACCCGAACGGTGTCTGACCCCATCGTCGAGCCGCCAGCATAAACCCCAGTGGCAGGCACAACACTACCGGTTCCAGAAAAAACTGAAAAAGTATAGGGAGCGGAGCCTAAATTAGCCGAGAAATTGGCCCTAGAAAAAACCGGAAGTTTTAACGTTGCCGGTGAAATTGCTAAATTTGATATAATCGTGATCCGCGCGGCTAAAGAATTACCTAATGTATCTTCGACGATAATATCTGTGGTGCCTGTTCCTGGGCCAGCGGTAAAAAAACCGGTTGAAGAATTGATAAAACCAGAGCCATTAGTAATTGAAAAAGTGAGCGCACCAAATCCGCCTGACGCGGTAAAACTTTGTGTCGAATTAACCGCAACCGTTACAGTTTGTGGAGCTAGCGTCAAAGTCGCAAAAATGTTTACAGGTGCCGTAACCGATTGACCCGAACTATCCATAATTTTCAATACGGCAGAACCCGCAACTGCTGGTGCCGTGTAATCACCTGAAGTCGAATTCATAGATCCGCCGCCGCTTTGAACTGAAAAAGTATAAGGCGGTAAACCACCACTTCCAACAACAGTATGATTTCCATTTGTCGCTATACTTAGTGTCGTTGGAGAAATAGCAAGTGGCCCGTTGACCGTGACGGCCGATTCAGAAATGCTGGCCATCGCATCTGTAACCCGCACAGTAACAAAACCTGAACTGGACGAAGCTGTAAAAAATCCTGTTGCTGGATTTATCGTTCCCGTACCAGCAGAAATTGAAAAAACATGTGGTGGAGCTCCACCCGTTGCAGAAAATATTGTCGTGCTATTTACTGTGGTTAGTTTTGCAACCGGGCTGATGACTAAGGCGGTGTTAACATTGACGTTAACTAAACTGATGGCCCCTGTAAAATCGGTGACTTTAACAATAACCACACCCGGTGTTGCAGGAGCAGTAAACAAACCTGAAATGGCATCGATTGTTCCGTTGCCAGATTGAATTGAAAATGTATACGGGGGTTCTCCGCCTGAAGCGGTAAATGTTTTAATATTATTTACTGCTAAAATGAAACTGGACGGTGATATACTTACTCGAGAAATAACAGTTACTACGGCATCAATTGAGTTATTAACCGAATCAGTTACTCGAATCGTGGCAATTCCAGGTGTAGCTCCAGCCGTAAATACTCCGCTTGAGGCATCAACTGAACCAACACCCGACTGCACAGAAAAAACATAAGGGGGAACACCACCATTAGCACTAAAAATGAAGGTCGCATTAATATCAATCGTTGTTTCCGAAATTACAAAACTTAGATCCGCAGGATTTGCGGGTTGTTCAGAAGATTCTGGAGCAACACCATCGATGTTTGCTTTACATCCAAAAAATGAAAAACAAAAACTGATCAAGAAAGCAGTTCTTAAAAAAACAATAAATGGATTTAATCGATGTAGTTTACGCAAAACGTGCAACTTCCTTACAATGACTTATCGGCTAGACTAAGAGCTAAGTTAAGGAATTGCTTAGAAGCGCTAATTTGAGATGAGTGAATCAATATGAAACAGTTTTTAGTTAACACCGTTGGTTACTTATTAAATGAAAAAGCCGAAGTAACTCTGAGTTAATTCGGCTCTTTTCGAGATCTGAATTTATTTCAAATTAGAAACAATTTTGACGTGCGCTATAATCACATTCGCTATTGCTTGTATGCTGGTGCGCACGGCACTCTGCGGCCGCTTGATACTCCGAGTGAGCAAAAAATCGATATCCACGACTTTCAGCATAACACTGACCACATTCTTGATTTACGTTTACTTCACATTCAGAATTAACAGTCACTTGATGTGCCTTACACTTCGAGACAACTTCATAGCGATTGTCCGCTACGAATGAATATCCACGGCTGTAAGTTGTACACTGACCAATCACATGCCCGCCAGGAAGTGGGCCAACGTGTCCGCCGCCACCTGGAGGTGGTTTAACTTGACCTTCGTTACCATTACAAAATGCTATCGCCTGGCACTCTTCAGCGTTTGTGAAGCCTGATGGTGACCAAGACTGACAATCATTAATAACGCTACTTAAATAGAACGAAGAAAATTTGTAACCGTTACTTTTTGTTTGGCATGGTTTACCAGCATCAAAAAAGTTTGTCGGACCGTTTGGATTAATCACCGGAGGAGGTCCATTGCCGCCACCTTCGCAACGGATAAAGCTTGCGCACTCAGACGGGTTCGTCGATGGATGCGCTCGGCATTTTTGAACCGTGTGATTATATTCATAACCAATAACAGGAATTCCGTTGCTGCTTGTAGAACACTTCATCTCAGGATTTCTACATTCAGCCATAGCTTCACACTCACCCGGGTGAGTTTTCATCATTGCTTGAGCATTTTTGCAATACCAAACAGCGCCGCCTTCATTGTTATCGTAGAAGGTAACTCCACTACTGCGAGTTTTGCAGTTCGCATTGAATTCATTTAATCCTGGCGGCCCTTTTGGTGGCAATTGAGGAATAATGATAACTGGAGGTGGTTCTATAAATGGAGGAGGTTCATTTGGTGGTGGAGGTGGTGGCGGAGGTAAATCTGAATCACCATTTGGGTCACCGATATTAGCTGTAACAACTTGAATATCAGATCTTCCGACTGAGCGAATTAATAGTCGTTGATAATCTACGCCATTACGCATGTTAACTTGAACACCAACAGTACTCAATTGTGATTTTAAATTTAAAGTTGCTAATCGAGTTTGGTCCGCAAAAATTTCTAGTTGTGCTCCGGGTTGACCTGCTTTTCCGTAAATTTCTAATGTTGTTACGAAATCACCAACTAATAAATCATTGAGGATCATACGGACTTTAATTGTTCCAGCATGAGCTAATTTTTGATTCAATAATTTTTGAGCTTGTTTAATTGTAGGAAATTGTGGAGTTGGTACTTGTGCAAAAACGCTTTGACAAACCATCAAAGCCGACAAGATTCCAACGACGATGCTATTCATTTTCATTGAGGAACTCCATTTTAAAAAATTCCCTCGAACCTATTCAAAAGTTCGAGGAAAGATTAAGTTTAATTATCTAGCGCGAGAACGGTCAGAAGCTGCAGCAATGTCAGCTTTAACTTTTCCGCGGATTGTTTGTTTACGATAGTGTTCAGTATCACGAGCGATCAACTTACCAACGCAACCTTTGATTTGAGCACAGCTATCAAAAAATTCTGTGTCAGATAAAAAGTTAGCCTTGTAATTTACTGGCCACATTGGAGACATATCACCACTGAAACCAGTTTTCATTACAGGGGACCCTAAAGCAGATGCCGTTGCAGATGTTTTAATTAACCAAGAAAACGAGCTGTCATCACGATATCCGTTTGTGTAAATCCATTCAAACTTGATGTTGTAATCATAGCTTGTAGATAGTGAACTTGGCTTGAAACCAAATGTGTAAACGTTATCGTTTGTTACAGATTGTGAGCTATTATTTAAGTAACCACGAACTTGCGGGAAATTAGGAGTGTTGATGTTTTTAGAAAACTCAATCCAAAAACGCGAATCTGTACGAACTGTTCCGATTGGTCCGTAGTTATCAACCTTGATCGGCAGATTTTGTGTTTTGAAACTGACTACGTAGTCATTTTTCATCGTCTCGCCATCGTCGCCTTCAACACCCCATGTACCAGAGTAGACAGTTAAGGTGTAGGTATCGCCGTAAATTAACGATCCGCTTGGATTAAAAGTCAATTTGTTGTTCCAAACACTAAGGCTTCCCGAAACACGAGAACCAGTTCGGTTATTGTAAAGTTTAACTGAATCACTCCTTTGTGACCAATCAAGATCGAAATTGAAAACAACTTCGATTGATTCATTGATATCAACTAAAGTTTCGTAAGCGTAAGTTACGTATACGTTTTGTACGCTTAATCCGTTCGTGTTGAATCTCCAAGAGACTTCACTTGGTTGCGTACGGCCATCGCTAGATACTAAATCTTTATTAACGATAATTTCGTATTCACACCATGATTTTAAAGACGATGATGGCAAGAAGTAAATGCGGTTTGTATCATAAGTGATACGACCAGATAATTCAGAGTAGCTACCAGAACAATTACGAGGGTAAACGCGGATAGCACTACTAGACGAACCAGTTGAAGTCTGTGAAGACGTTAACGGCTTCAACATGTGAGATAATCCAACAGAAATTTCTGTAATCAAAGAAACATTTGAGGCACTTGCGTTTGGAGTTTTCGAAGTAACTGTTAATGTATTTGATTTAACAACATGAACAGAGAATCCCGGAGTTACTGGAGTTGTTCCACCAATTTGACCAAATGACATACTTACGTTGATTGTTGCATCAAAAGTAAATGGTACGTTTGGCTTGATTTCAATTGTACGGCTGTTTGTACGCAAAATGCTAACGTTAGCTGTTGTCGTTGAATTTCCTGGAACATTACTTGTAACTTGAACAACCGATGACAAATTAACTGCAACGCTATCAGGAATATCAAAGTTAAATGATAAAACGATACTTGAGTTTTCGCTGATATCTAAACCAGAACTTGGCACATAACCAGACAACTTACGAACTTCCATTGTAAAAGACGAAGTGTGTGTATTCATCAAAGAAACTTTGATAGGCTCATTCTGATTTTCTGTACCACGTAATGGTAAAGAAACTAAAGCCGTTCCTACTTCAACAGTGTATGAAGCACCATATTGTAACGGTTGAACTGGTTTTAAAGTGATTTCGTCATTCGCTACAGTCGAAGTGTAAGTTAAAACTGTTGAACCTGGTCCGATTAATCGAACACCAGTTTGTACTGTTGCAGGATCAGGACGGAAATTCATTCTAACTTTAAATTCAGCTGCTTGACCGTTGCCATCTGTTGGCGCGTTCGTCGTTACAGAAGTAGAAGTTACTTTTGCATCAGCAGTTGTAAAGTTCCAAGAATATTTTGCTTCGTCTAAGTAACGGCCTGTAACTGCGCCCATAGAACCTTTGATACCATTTGATCCGCCTTGGATATCAACTTGGTATTCTTGTAAGTAACGCAAATCACCTGTTGGCGTAATAATGATTTGTGATTGAACCGTGTCGTAAGAAAGTGTGTAGACAACTGGCTCTAATGTGAAAGGAATTTCTTGTTGACCAGTTGCTGGGCTAAGAACTGGAACGTTAGTTGTTCTAACGATTCGGCTTAATTTAACCGTATTGCTATTTAAAGTCACTAAATCAACTTTAAAGTTTGTCGTTGCGCGGATCAAACCAACTGGGCTTGCATCAATACCATTTGGTGAAGTCGATACGATTTGAGCTTTCGGTAAAGTCTTAGTCGTAAATTTAAAAACTTTATCAGCTTCAATCGTACGAGCAGTATCGCTACCAGAAGTAATTAATTCACGAACACCTTGAGAGTCAGGAGTGTTACCCATGTCTTTTTTCAAAACGATTTGGTAGTTTGAACCCCACTCTAAAAAGTTAATAGGACGGAAAGAAATCGTCCGGCCAGAAACTGAAACTTGACCTAAAGCCGCAGTCGTTGACGTGCCTGTTCCTAATTTTTCAACGCGGAACATGTTTGAGTTAACATATTTACTAGCAATAAGTTCAGCGCCAGAAAAACGGAAAGGAGCAGCGCCACCATCAACAAAAATGTTTAGTGCGCTTAAGCCCGTGTTTTCTTCAGGAACGAATTGGTAACCAGTGATTTTGATTGTTCCAGAAATTAATTGCACTGTACCGTTAACGTTAGATAAGTATTTACCAACTACACTGTAGTTACCTGCAGCTAATTGTTCTAATTTTAATTTAGTAATATCTACGGCTGCACCGGCTGCATCAACGATATTTGTAATAGACATGCCATTGCCTTCAGGAGTTGCTTTACGCGCATTAATTAAATTCATCAATGCAGTTCCTTCTTGAATAAAAGAAGAAGGGTCAACGTCCGCAGACATTGTAACTTTGATTTCGCTGATTTGCGCATCAACGTCTACAGCACCATCTATTGGATTGACCGTAGCAACAGTAATATTTGGAGATCGTGGAATCGGTGCTGGTGCATCTGATCCGCCGCCGCCGCCGCCACCGCAACCTGCAGCAATAGAAAATGCTGCAATCGCCATGATCGACTTTTTGATAATTGTTATTGAATTCTTACTAAAAAATTCCGTTTTCATTTTTTCTCCTGAAGAAATTTCTGAAAGGCCTGCGTGACAACAAACATTTCGTGATGTGTTAGACTTCTGTTCGGGTACGACATATACAATTTTAAAAAAAATTATTCGCCTGTAGATTTTTTGACGAAGTGACGATTTTTGTTGAAACAAAAAAATTAAACTGCTTTTCACAGTTCAAATCGGAATAAAGCACTGCCCAAGGTCTTTGCATGGTAAAAACAACCAACTCTATTTAACCAAATGATTTTAGAAAATTTTCACAAACTAAAAAGCAGTTTAGAAGCCATGAATGACAAATATGAGTACTCGAATTGTAAATTATCTCATTAGTTTGATATTTATAAACTCAGAAAATAGACGTGTTATAGAAAGACATGTTTTTCATTCGAAGTTTTTTGGTTCTTTGCGGGCTCGTCGTCGGTTCGTTTGCCTTTGCTCAAGCAAACGCGCAGCCGCCGTGCCTTATTCAAAATATTCGCGTGGGATATGTGATCGGTCAAGATATAGCGTCAATCGAATCTTTAGTTAGTAAAGTTCCGAAAGAGCAATTAACTCCTCTGGCTAAACCAAGTCCACTACGACCCCTACCGATTGAATATTTGAATCCAAAACATCAAAAATATTACAGAAATATTGGGCGTACCGAGTATTTAATTGAAGAAGCGGCGATCAATGCAATGACCATGGTTGGAAAAGCCAATCAACAAGGAATAAAAATCTGGATTCATTCTGCCTATCGCTCTTACGAACAACAGTGCGACGTTTTCCGAAACAAAGTTGCTGGCGAATTAAAAAAAGGCATGAAGCTTGATGCGGCCATTAAGTTTGTAAATTCGCGTTCTGCATTTCCAGGCGAAAGCGAACACCAATTGGGGACCACAATAGATATCGTCAATGATAACCCACAATTAGACTTCGGGTTAAAATTTGAATTTGCTCGCTCGAGTGCTTACCAGTGGCTGCAAGAAAACGCTGTGGTGTACGGATTTGTACTTAGCTACCCAGCCCCCGAAACTGGTGGATCCTACGCGCCCCATCCGAAAACTCAAATTGTCTTTGAGCCTTGGCATTGGCGTTATATCGGCCCAAGGATCGCTCTACTCTACAAAACATGTCAGGCAAAGATGACCGTGCAAGAGTATTTGCGTGAATTCAAAAAAAATTCAAACTACCACTGTCTTTAGTTTTAATTTTTATAGTTTTACGAATCTACGAACTTAAAATTTGAACGCCTAACCAATTTGTTTCGGCATAGATCAGCTGCATAATAATATTGGCAATAACCCCAGCGGCAACGTCATCAATCATAACCCCGACGCCACCTTTTACTTTTTGATCCAGTTGACGAATCGGTGGTGGCTTTAAAATATCAAAAAATCGAAACAAAATAAATCCAAGCACGGCACTTTGCCACGTCAGTGGTAGCCACGTCATCGTAATCAAATAACCAACGACTTCATCAATCACGATTTCTTTAGAATCATGTTTTTGCATTATGTTTTCATAGGCTTCGCAAATATAGATTCCGGCAATTAAAATAATAAAAACAATAACCATGTACCAAACAACATGAAAATAATACGCCAAAAAAAACCACAGCGGAACAGTGGCTAGCGTGCCGAATGTTCCCGGGGCTTTTGGAGCTTTTCCAACATAAAAAAATGTAGCCAGTACCTTAATTAAATCCATGATCAGATTACTTCAGGTGCTTCGGATCTTTGGCGTTGTGCAATTTTTCCATCGCCATCATCTGTTTCATGGTTTGATCCATGCCCTCAGTTGATCCGTCTAAAAATATGACGTTACCTTTTCCGTTTTCAG
>JAYVHE010000320.1:0-5200 GCA_043771495.1 Bdellovibrio sp.
GGCTTCAGTTCCACCTGTTGATGATCCTATCAAAACCAATTGATCATTAGCGCTAGCACCAGACCGCTGAACTTTTTTCCGACTTAAATTAATATTTATAACTTTGGCACCAGCTGCAACTTTAATTCTTTCGCAAATGAGCAATGCCTTCTCGGGCAAATTTGCTTTTTCTGGTTTTTGAATATAATCAATGGCACCGTTTTCTAACGCTTGCATGACCAAAGGACCATCTTCATGGCTTAAAGATGAAATCATGATTGTTGGAATTTTGTATTTAGGATGTAATTTTTTGACCAGTTCAACACCTGTCATTTCTGGCATGTTAATATCAAAAGTCATTACGTCAGGTTTGTGTTGGTTAATTAAACCTTCGACCTCAAGTGGGCTTCCTGTCATTGCTACGACTTGCAACGACGGATCCGAAGAGATTACTTTTTCCAAAAGTTGGCGCATGGTCACGGAGTCATCAACAATCAGCACCTTTAATTTTTGTTTTGCTTTAATCACAGTAGAATCAGATGCAGCTTTCGCAGGTGGGGCTACCGCTGCGAGCTTTGGCGTTACCCTAGAAACAGGTTTCATAGCTGCTGGTACAGCTGAAGTCGTTGACTCTAAGTTTCTATTTTTTTGCTGCCAGATCGTCTTTAACTTTGAACGGATTTCATTTCCGGCTTGAGCTAAATTCTCTAACGATGGTTTTTCTACGTAATCGGCAGCTCCTGCCTGAATCGCTTTTTGAGCAATGCTTACGTCGTCACGATTGATTGATGACACCACCAGCACGGCTGGTCCTTCATTACCTTTTCTTTTTAAGAACCCTACACCATCTAATTCAGGCATATGCAAATCTAAAGTAATAACATCAATTTTATGTTTTTTCAGTTCTTCAAGACCCTGCAAACCATTATCCGCAGTAGCAACAACTTTAAAACCATTTTCAGGAAGCAAGATTTTTTTCATTAAAGCTAAAATTGTTTTTGAGTCATCAATACATAGTACGTTCATGACCTTTGGCATAGCCTGTGTAGTCACTGGCGTCGACATTGGTTTAAAGGCTGGCGCTTTTTTATGTTGATAAACCGAAGCACCCTTTAAGTTAACATCTAAACCAAACCCCTGAAGAGTTTCTGAAACACCTAGAACCAAATAACCCGAATCATGCATGTGGTTCAATAAATTTTTGGTAATCGATTTAATCTGATCTTGATTAAAATAAATAAAAACATTCCGACAAAATATAATGTCAAAATTTTTCCCGTTTAAAAAACTACTCGGCGACTGCAGATTTACGTTTGTAAACGAGCAGTTGGCCTTTAAGTCATCTTTCGCTTTAACGAATCCAAACGCAGAGCCTTGTCCTCGGACCCAGTGTCCGTCCACGTACATTGCTGGTGATTGTTTAATTTCTTCCGATTTATAAACTCCTTGACGAGCCCGCTCGACGGACTCAGGATCAACATCTGTTCCCCAAATATGAAATTTCACATCTGGTGCCATATGTTTTAAATGATAAGCCATAAACATCGCCAAAGAATAGACTTCTTGGCCACGGCTACAAGCCGCCGACCACAAATGAATTTTTTTATCCGCGCGACTTCTTGCGATTTCGACGGCCTGAGGTAAAATACTATTCAATAGATATTCGAAGTGCGCAAACTCGCGAAAGAAAAATGTATGATGCGTTGTCATTAACGACAGTAACGCCTGACTTTCAGATTCTTTGTGCTCCTTTAAATAAGCTAAATACTCTGCAAAGGAGTCCATCGACAGCTTTAGTATTCGGGTTTTTAATCGGTTCTCAACCATTGAGTATTGTTTTTCGCCCAACTGAATGCCAGACATTTCCGAAACGATTTTACAGACTTCGTCAATTGTAGTTTCATCTAAATCATTTTCCGTATTTTTATTATTTAACACAACTGTCTCATTTCCTTAAATTAATTATTCAGTAAAGCCAGGATCATCCCCAGACGGAACAAATTCTGCACCACTGGCCATTGCCATTTTTTTCTCTGCCGGTGCTTTTTTTAACTGTTTATTTTTTGTAAGTTTTAAAACATTTCCTAATGCCGAGGTCCTGTTATTAGCAGCAATGACTTTTGCAGTTTCGGCTTTGAATTCTTTTTTAATTTGAGATGTTTGCACAGTCATTTGGTGCTGACCTGAAACGATGTAAGACAAATCTTTTACCAATGAATTTAAAATTTCCGACTGAGTACGAATTTGTTCGCCAGCAACTGAAGTTGCATTTGCAACAGCTGAATTTTGCTGTGTGGCCTGTTCCATTTGTCCCATAGCCCGCGAAACTTCACGAATTCCGGTGGATTGTTCTTGCGAAGCCACTGCAATTTCAGAGACCAAGGAATCAACAGTTTGAACCTGGTTCATAATGTCTTCAAGTGATTGATTGCAATCTTGTGCTGTACGCGAACCATGATTCACTTTTTCTTTAGACGCTAACATCAATCGATCCACTGACGACTTAGTTTCGCTGACGATCGTATTTACTTTTTGAACTGATACTTCCAACAATGCTGAAATTTCTTTTGATGCATTACCAGACATTTGCGCCAAATTACCGACTTCTTCAGCTACAACAGCAAAACCTTTACCTGCTTCGCCGGCCCGCGCCGCCTCTACTGAAGCATTAAAAGATAATAGTTTTGTTTGGAAAACGATTTCATTAATCACCGCTGTTTTATTACTAATATCTTTGATTAATTTGGTGATTTCAAATAGCTGAGTGTTACTTTCTGCCATCTGGGTAGAAATCGCATCGTTCGATCGATCAATTTCTTCAATAGCTTGAATCATCGCTGTTACTTTTTCAAGACCTTTGGTCGCGGCCTCACGACTGGATTGCAAAACGTCTTTAGATTTTTTCGCCGCCTCAGCGTTACGTTCAACCATTGCACTAATTTCATCAACAGCCGCAACAGTTTCTTGAAGAGCGGCCGCTTGTTCAGTCGCTGTTTCAGAAAGTTCTGTTGAACTGGCTGCAACTAACTTTCCGTGTTTATCAATCACCAATATAAGATCGTATATTCCGTAAAGCTTAATATAGTTATCTAAATCTTCAACGATCATCTCTTTATTTAAAGTTGTAATCGATCGATTGATCGCAAAGGCTTGGGCGTCTCCGTATCGTTCATAGAGTTGGGCCGTGATGGCATTTCCAAGTTTAATTGCAGTCGTTACCAATTGCATTTTAATTCTATGTTTATAGTCATTTTCAAAACTATTCAAATTATAGACTGTTCCGATTCCTAATAACATGACTACGGACAATACTAATCCAATTAATTTTACGCGTAATGAAAAATTAAATTGTTTCATTTCAAGTTCCCTTATGCAGCCTTGTCAGCTGCTTTTCGAGTGGCCATATTACGATCTTCGACTGACAATGCTTTTGCAATATCAAGAATTAAAATCAGCTTTTGTTCCTGACGGTAGACACCAGATATATAATCTGTTGATTTAGAAGATTCGATATGAGGTTTGTTAGATATCTGATCCGGGTTCAAAGATAAAACGGCATCAACGCGGTCAACAACGACACCAAGTTGATAATCGCCGAAATCTAAAATGATTACGGTAGTTTCTTCTGTTGTAGAAAATTTAATTCCAAACTTAGCGCGTAGATCCATAATCGAAATCACGTTACCGCGTAAGTTTATAATTCCTAAAAAATGCGGCGGAGTTTGAGGTACTGGAGTAATATCCGGAATGGCTAGCACTTCTTTTACAGTCAGTAGGGGGATTCCAAATTCTTCTTGTCCTAAGCCAAAGCAAATGTATTTAACTGGTCCGCTCATGCTGCACTCCCCATTTTTTGATTATCTTTTTTGTCATTCTTTGTTGTATCTAATTTAATTGTGGACGGATTATATCCTGCCGTCGTTTTACGCTTAATTAGTTCGATCGGGTCAATAATTAGGGCCGGCTTTCCGTCTCCTAAAATTGTGGTTCCACTTATTCCTTTGATTGATTCTAGTTCTGGACTTAGTTGCTTAACCACGACTTCGTACTGACCTAATATGTCATCGACCAAAAGTGCAACTGTGCTTTGACCCGCAGAAATAACCAATGCAATCATGCCTTCAGTTGGAGTTGAGCTCTTCAATCCGAAAAAATCACCCATACGAATTAATGGCAAATTTTGACCACGCAACATCAGCGTTTCCCCTAAGTCAGTATTTTTTTGAACCATATCTTTGGTTGGACTTAAGGTTTCTAACATTTGCGAAAGTGGAATTACAAATTTATTTGACGTGTAGGTAACTACCATCGCATCGACGATAGCTAAAGTAAGCGGTAGAATAATTCTAAACGTGGACCCTTTGCCGACCGCAGACTCAATAATAATTTCTCCGCCCAACTCTGAAATGTTTGTGCGAACGACGTCCATTCCAACACCCCGACCGGAAACGTCAGTCACTAGCTCTTTTGTCGAAAAACCCGGAGCAAAAATCAAATTGAGTGCTTCTTTGTCAGTTAATGTATTATTTGGTTTGATAAGACCTTTTTCGATGGCCTTTTTCTTCAGGCGCTCAGGATCCATGCCGCCGCCGTCATCTTTAATTTCGATAACCATTTTCCCAGCTAAATTTTGTGCCGAAAGTTTAATGTGACCCGCTGGACTCTTACCAGCTGCAATTCGCTTTTCAGTTGTTTCAACCCCGTGATCAACAGCATTTCGAATCAAATGAACTAATGGGTCGTTAATTTTTTCTAAAACCGTTTTGTCGATTTCAGTTTCTTCGCCAATCATTTCTAATTGAATTTCCTTACTTAAGGATTGCGAAGTATCTCGAACAATCCGTTGCATTTTTTGAAAGGTTGGCTTGATTGCAACCATACGCAAACTCATAGATATGTCTTGGATTTCTTTTCCAACTTTTCGGAGTTGGTGAACGGTCTTTTTTAAAAATAAATTCTCAGCGTCTACAACCAATTCACGAAGAACGCCTTGTAAAATCACCATTTCTCCGATTGAGTTAATCAGTGTTTCAATCTTGGTAAGTCCGACACGTAGTGTTTCTTCTGAGACCTGTTTATTGGCTGGGCTAGAATTAGAGACCGCAGAAGTTGCAGCCGTCGTAACGGGGGCAGGAGCTAATTCAACAGGCTGTACAAAATTATTATGTTCAGCGGCTTTTTCGGCTTCTTGTTGCTCGTATAAGGCTAACATTTCTTCTGG
>JAYVHE010000321.1:0-6411 GCA_043771495.1 Bdellovibrio sp.
AAATGCTCAGTCGCAGGAAATCGCATGCCGTCGATATTCATTGGGTTGTTGATCAAGTCTACAAATGAACATTTATTGAGAACGTGCTCGGTCGCTTTCGAACATGGAAAAATGTCAGCCCCCGCGAAAATCCCTCGGACGAGCCTCGACCTTAAGAGTGCCTTCGTTTAAAATTAATTAAATTTCGGTTAAAAATTAAGGCGACCATGGTATGGAGAAATCGATAAATATCGAAAACCAGCACAAAATTCGTTTCAAATAGGGTAACTCGACTTTAACATCGACTCATTTTAGCCGAATCTGGCTAAGTGAGATGAAGATGCAAAAGAGGACAAAATTTTAAAATGAATACAAAAACCAGTCTCGAAATCCTATCTCTATTTGAAAATTCAAAACTATTCTCCAAACTGACGACTTTAGAAATTAATCGGCTTCCTGATTATTTTAGAATTGAAAAATTCCAAGCAGGTGACGTGGTTTTTACTGAGGGCAGTTTTAGTGAAAATATTTACATCGTCGCGCAGGGTTCATTTGAAATTGTTAGTTTTAATTCCAAATATCAAAGCTCTAAACAGCTTCGCGTGCTTCATTCAGGTGAACACTTTTCTGAGCTCTCTGTGCTGACGGGTAGAAAACACGGAACATCAGCTTTTGCCCTCAAAGAAAGCACGCTTTTGTGTATTTCTAGTCAGTCTTTTTTTGAACTCATGAAAGAATTTCCAACCATTTCGTCTAATTTAATTTCAGATATTTCGTCAATGATTCAGCAAACAATTGAAAATTCGAACTTCATCAAAGCACTCAGCGAACAAACAAAAATTAAGATTGAGCCGGCAATGATTCCAATCATGCCATTAAAGTTGATAAAAAATTTTCGATGTATCCCGTTAAGAATTGAAGGCAATCATATCGTCGTTGGAATGATTAACCCATTAGACACACGTTTTTTTGTCGAATTCAAAAAAATAAATCCTAATTTAGAAATTCGTGTTGTTTTAATTGATGAAGCTCGATTTAATTCATCACTTACAAAATTCAAGAATCTATACATCGGTAACTTAGAAGTTCAAAGTTTGAAACAAAGTCATAGCGTAATCGGTGGAAATACAGAGCCACTGGCCGACTCCTTACCGGAAACCAGCGAAATAATTCGAAATAATATTCTTTTTAAGAAACTCTCTGATTCCGTATTTAAGCAAATTCTTTCTTTCGTCGAAATCAAATCAATCTCCCCCCACACAGAAATTTTTTCTCCTGAAGAAAATAGTGACAGCATCTATATTTTACTCAGTGGATCTGTTCGACTTTTTAAGAAAAATAATTTGAATGGCGCTATGATGCCAATTTATAAGCTTTCGCCGAATGAAGTCTTTTACGATGTCGCAATTTTTAATGCAAAGGAAAAACGACTAACTGCTCGAGCCATTGGCCACTGCCAAATATGCATCTTACATAGAAAATTGCATGAACACTTGTTAACGTCCGTTGATTTTTCCATTTCGATCGCAATTACACTTTCGGAAACTTTACAAAAAATTAATTCTTTTAATGATGGAATTAAAATTTTAGATTCGATCCAATTGCCCTTAGCCTATGAGCTAAAAAACTTTTTCCCTTTGCAATACTTTTCTGAATTTAAATTGATGGCGATTCAACAGCAAGGTATGGAACTCATCGTGGCCAGCACAACTCCGACAAATTCAAAAATGACTTCAGAACTAGAGAAATCTTTTCCTCGTTATTTATTCAAATTTCAATTCTGTACTGAAGAAAAATTGTCGCTATGGCAATCTCAGATTGAAAATTATTCGCAATCTGCTATGACACAAATCAAATCTGCGAAAAATGGATTTCTTGAATCAAAATCGAAACTGATGAAGTTGTCACATAAAGATTCTATTAAAGCATTTGATCAAATTCTAGAAAAGGCGATCGCGAACCAAGCTAGTGATGTTCATATTGAATCGTTGGAACGTGTCGTTGCCGTTCGATACAGAATAGATGGCGAATTGATTCAGCTTTGGGAAAATTTCGAGTCTGAAATAGGTCAGGCGATCATTAGAATTGCAAAATTAAATGCAAAGTTGAATTTGGCTGAAAATCGATTGCCACAGGATGGTCAATACAACCTCATTCTGAATGAAAAAGAATATAATTTGAGACTTTCATCAGTTCCAACGAAACACGGCGAAAAGATCGTCTTGCGAGTTTCCTATAAGTCCAACTCGATCATTCCGCTGAAGCATTTATCTCGGGAAAAGCGAACTGTATCATTCTTTAATAGAATTTCTAAACACCGCCAAGGAATTTTTCTTGTCGTCGGTCCGACCGGTTGTGGCAAGTCAACGACACTTTACTCGCTGATCAATGAAATGAATCAGCCCGGGATGAATTTAGTAACCATTGAGGACCCGATCGAAGTCGATTTGCCCGGTGTAAATCAAATTGAAATTCAAAGTGCCATTGGCCTAACGCATGATATTGTGCTTCGCCATATCCTTCGGCAGGATCCAGATATTATTTTAATTAATGAAATTCGAGATGCGGCCTCGATGCAACTTGTTATAGACGCTTCGATGACTGGGCACTTAGTTTTATCTACACTTCACTCGAGCAATTCCATTGACGCAATTCAACGAATTGATGAGATTGCGGGAGCTAAGTCGAATATGCTTAATTCTAATTTGTTAGGCATTGTTGCTCAACGTTTGGTTAGAGTACTTTGCGCGGATTGTAAATCAATCAGGCCGATTACTGATTTAGAACTTGCACGATTCAAGCATTTTGGTAAAAATTTTATGTCTCTGAGCGAAATGCACGAACCTACGGGCTGCCAGAGTTGTAATTATACCGGATTTAAAGGACAAATACCGTGCTTTGAACATTGGGAAAGAGGCGAATTTAAACATCATCCGCTTTCAAGTGAAATCAGAAATACAAATACAGTTCGAAAGTTTCTAAATTCGGGATTTGAATCGATTTTTGATTATGGGCTAAGAATGGTAGCGAGCGGTTTAACATCCCTACAAGAAATCGAAAGCAATCTTTACGGAATTGCAACCATCGAAGAAAATGTTGATTTAGAAAATATCATAGACAACTTACCAACTAAATCAGGTAAAGCATCTTGACCTCTTCACTTTCGTCAGTTTTATTCTGAATTTTCAAATAACTTACTCAATTCCATACCTGTTGTTTTTTAACGCAAGGCGCTCTGGACATTTTTGTTGTATCAAAAACTTAAGATATTCTTAACTGAGCTAAGTTCAGCATGGATCGCGGTTTTCCGGCATCGTACGAGGCACAAAATCACGCCATGTACATTCCGTGCAATGTAGTTACAAATAGCGTTAAATATTACGCTGCAGCCAATAGCAATTCGAATATTGCTTGGACTTAAAAAAATAATTGAAGAAAAGAATATGAAAAAAATGAATCTTTTAATTGGTAGATTGCTGACTGTTGTTGCGATGTCAACTTTGGCCGACAATTTGGTTTACTGCGCTGAAGGAAGCCCTTCATCGTTCAACCCGCAAATCGTTTCTGACGGCACCAGCATGAACGCCAGCGCGCAGACCATTTGAGGATAGGACGAATAAAGGCCGAATTGATCAGTCCCTACATCTAGGTTTTGCCTGGTTCTTGTTTAAATTGTGTGATTGGAGCGGGTCTTTGGCAACGAATTTCACTAGTTTTTGAAATTTGTGACGTGTCTTTGATTTACTGAGGGTGTTTTTCAAGAAGTCCAACAGTATGATTTTTAAAACTTTAAATTGAGAACCACAGCCAAAATTAAAAAAGGTTTTCATGGACATAAATTCGGATAATATTACTGCAACAGTAAAATCCAGAAAAATATCTACAACACCAGCCTAACCCTCTTAAATTTTTTTACATCTACGGCTTCACTTTCGTTTGAAATTTTTCCTTCAGGTGAAGCCGCGCTACCCATCTCATTAAAAATAAATCCATCTCTGCCTTTACTACTCACGCCAGAACTAAAAACATGGTGAAGTGCCGTTTACAAATATTGGAACGTGGAAAAAGATCTATAGTTCAAAAAAGCACGATGAAGGTTTAAGGCTTGCTGCGCTTCAAGTTGCAGAAAGCATGTTAGGGGACATTCGGGAAAGCGATAATATTTTTGACAATTTGCTCGAAGCATTTCGCAAAACCGGAATGAATGACTCGGAGGGTGCAGTTTTGATGCGGGCTCCATTTGACCCAGCTCATCAAATTATCAGAACGGATTTTGCATTTGCAGCGTCTGGAGCTGTTTTTGGTGCTTTGGATAACGGTTCGACTCAAACAAAAAAAATTAACGTTGATCGGGCTATAGTTAAATTGCTTGAAGATTCCAACATTCGGGAGCCTTTGGAAAAGGAAACGGCGGAAAAAATGCCATTTGGTAAACGCTACATTGAGTTTGAAAAGATATTTTCTCCAGAGTCTGCGCTCAATAGTGTTCTGAGCGAATAAAATAACCGTAACCTTGTGCAAAGCAGATGGCCGATTAAACCCCCGCCTAATATTCGACGAGTGAGCTAAGTCGTAAAGTTAAAGTTATTGCCCGTTCTACTTTCCCAAGCAAAATTCTTTGAATACGCGATCTAGAATCTGATCGTCGTAGTGTTCGCCGAGTATTTTTTGCAAAGAAACCAGGGCTTCTTTGAGGCGCTGAGAAACAAACTCCGCTCCTAACCCCGCCTTAAAATCACCGATACAGAGGCTAAGACAAATAAAAGGCCTTTTCGATTCCAATCCAAAGTATCCCCGGCCGGCCTCAGGGGATTTTTTATGAGTTCCACGCATCAATGCTTATGTTACGAGGCCGCATGACCACCGCGGGCTCTGTTTAGAATCCGCAGCCATCAGTCGACGCGGCCAAAGTTCAGGCCGATGAGGAGTTAAAAACTCAGGCTAATTTTAGTCCGTTCCAAGTGGCTGAAGTTCACTTCAAAAACAAAGAGTGGAAAAAAGCAATTTTAAGTTATCAAAAATATTCTGAAGATTCGCCTAAGGGCAAAATGGTGGCGGAAGCTAAATATAAAATAGGAGTTTCATTTCGACCAATGAATTTTCAAGATCTTCGCAGCTATCTGGCAGCGGAAAAGATCACAACCCAGAAACAAATTCGGGATTAATTATTGGCCGTGGTGTTTTTGGAAACCAAGTTATTGGTCGCAGCCATCTATTCCAATCACCATACCCCGTAATGACGGCGTTACCAATTGACTACGCAACTGGAAGAGCCCTTAGAGTCGAACAAATGACTGATATCGCCGAAATTACTTCAGCTGATTCAACCGTTCGAATGATGAAACCAGAGAATATTGTGGCATCCATTTTAGATATTATGGATATCCCACAAGAGAAATTCGCAAACTTTAAAACTCCAGGAATCAAAAAAATCCCCGGATTAAAAAAATAATAGGAAGTAACAACATGAAAACATTTTTAATGATCGTATTAACAACTTTGTTCGCATCGGCCAGTTTCGGACAAGCACCAGTGACTTTACCAGAAACATTACAAGGCACTATGGAAGCCATGGGCGACAACCTTAAATTAATCGGAATTCAATTTGCAAATCCCGTATTAAAAGATTCTTCAGTTAACGCAGCATCAAACTTAGTGATTTTAACGGTTCACGCACAAACAAAGGTTCCAACTTTAGTCACTGAGATGGATCCTGAGGTTCAAGCTGGAATGATCGCAAAATACAAATCAATGATATCACAAACATCAATTGTTTCTGTTAAACTCTTGGCAGCATTACAGGCTGGTCAAAACGATTTAGTTCCAGCATTATTGACTGAATTAAAAGCTTTACGCAAAGACGGACACTAGAGTTTACTGAAGAGTAAATTTCATTGCTCGTAATTAGCTTGTCTGGTTATTCTTTGATTTATGAATAGCCAGACGATTTTCGAAACCGAAACAGACTTCACCGACCAAAAATTCACAGAACTAGATTTACGCAGTTCAATCATCGAAAGCCGTAACTTCGACGGTTGCACATTTTCACGAGTCAATTTTAATGGAAGCACATTCAAAAGTTGCCGCTTTTCAGATTGCACGTTCGAGCAAAGCGATCTGAGCAATTTAGTAGTCACAGGCTCAGATTTTAGGGACGTCACATTTAAAGATTGTAAAGCTGTAGGAATAAATTGGACAACGTCGAAAACGGTCTTGCATTTAACCTGGCAGTCGTGCGCACTCAATTATGGAAACTTTTCGGGTTTAGACTTAAGAAAATCTACACTGCAAAACTGCACCGCTCGAGAAGCTGATTTTGCAGAAGCAAACTTAAGCGAAGCCATTTTGCGCGAAACCGATTTCACCGCTGCCAGATTCGCCAATACAAACTTAACCAAAGCTGATTTAAGACAAGCAAAAAATTATTCTATA
>JAYVHE010000322.1:0-16829 GCA_043771495.1 Bdellovibrio sp.
TGATAATTTAATTAATTTTTCAATCAACACGCTAATGCCAACGACGGCACTGGTTGCTGGGGGTGCTGCATAAAGTGAAGGATCTGCGCCTTCGTAGGCATTGATTGTAATGCTGTCTGTGTAAGTTCCTGCGTGCGCCACAAACGGCGCAGTGGCCAGTGCGTAGGGAATATCAAAATAATACTGCACGATCTGCGGACCACTACCCGCTGGTAACGTAACCATAACGACGTCATTCACGGTTACGGTATCGGGCGCGTCTTTAATAATATTTGTGCCCGCAATATTGTTGTAAACTTGATAGCGTAATTGCAATGCGCCGTCGCTAGCGTATCGATTGTAATCGGCCGCAGCGCCTTTAGTAATTCCTAATCCAAAAGTACACGCCGCTGGATTTGCTTTACTGACCGTGACCGAAACCGATTGCATAACCCAGGTAATATCCCAAGTGGCACTTATATTATTTGCAATGATCGATAATCCACATTGCGCCGAGGCTCTGAAACTAAAAAAATTCATTACTAGAAAAATTAAAAATGTGGTTGTTGCTCTGAATGTTACTTTCATTTTTGGCTCGCTTTCAAATTCAACGCTGGCAATTCGTACTCATCGCTGGCATCGTCTGGAATTACAAACGTAATCGACTCGAAGTCGTCATCAGGAAAATCTAAGCGGTACTTACCTTGACGAAATCCTTCAGATCTAACTAGGCCCAAACGATTCGTAAAAACCGTAACCGGTTCAATGTCTGTATCATCTAAGTAAACGGCGTGCGCGGCAATCATTGATACAGGTGTGCCATCAGGTTTTAGAAGTTTTGTTTTTAAATAAACTGTTGCGTTAGTTCCGATTTCGATCGCGTAACCCGAACGATATGTCGGCTTAACCACAAAATGATCTGACGGTAACGAAACGCCTTTTTGGGTTTCTAAAGTGTCAATTTTTAACGCTGACAAATAATACGATGGAATTTCGTTCGCCACGGCTGGCCCCAACCAATCTGTTGAAGCAATGTAGCTGCCGTCTTTTTGTTTGTTAACAACAGCTTTATTTTCATTTAAGTTTTTAAGCGGCGAGAATATCACAAAGCTATCGTACACCGGTTTAGTAATTGCAAATTTCCCGCCCGCGAAAACTAGGGCTGATCCAAGTAATAAGTTAGTGGTGTGCACGGATTTTTTCTCTGATGGAGGCGTCAAGTTGGGATTTGGATTTAGTATATTCACTTGATGGGACGCATTGATCGTTGCACGATTGGCTGTGTATTCGATGTCGCCGCCGTAACTTGGGCCCTGAGATTTATCTTGGTAATTCACTCGCGCTCGGTGCGCGCCAACCCCGCCAACGGAGTAACTCGTCCAATCAACGCGGCTATTGGTAGTACCACCCGATGATACCGTTACAAATTGTTTTTCAGTTGGGAAAGACCAAATTAAAAAGAAGTTCACCGAAATATCATCTGTTCCGGTCATGCCACGGTTATGGCGAAACCCAATATTGGTGCTGAGGTCTTTGATCAATCGCTGTCCACTACCCACTGCGATCGAATATGAATCCCCCGTCGATGCCGCTGATTCGCGGTTAAAGTCATAAGTAAAAGACAAATTCAAACTAGTTTTTGCAGAAACACTTCGCGCGTGGGATAAATTTAATTTTAATTTAGTTGGATTAACGGGGTTACTCGTCCCTAGCGGTGAAAAATCCGAACTTGTTGTCATGGCTTCAACTGCCGTGGTGGCTCCTGAATTACCCTTATTGTGAAGGTCTTCAAATGTATAACGCAATTTTAAAGCGTTGCCTGCGCTATGTCCTTTATTGGTACTGGCGGCAGGTATTACCGAAAAATAGCCAATGCTGGTTGAAAATAAAAATTCCAAAGTTCCCACGGACTGGAATTTATCGGCTTGGTACGAACCACCTAAAGTTAATCCTTGCGAAAATCCGTAACGATGATACAGCGACATCGTCTGATTGGTCGCATCGTAAATTCGCTGCCCCGCAGCTTCGGTTGATGGCGCACCCAAGGCATAAGAAAAATCGCCTTCGCCCTCGCGCAGAAGTTCATTGGTTAAAAGAACGGTGTGGTTTTGAACTTCAGTTCGCCCAGTGTCGTCGGTAATTTCTAATTTTAATTCATTTTTTCCAGCAGTAAGTGGAAAGTCTCGCAAATTGTGTCGTCCGGCTGGCAAGTCTAAAATTTGGCTAATTTGATCATTGATGTAAACTGTAACGCGTGACCTGCGCGCTAAATTAAGATCGTAATTGGTTCCAGGCAATGTCGTGCTCGAAGATTTTAATCTTGATTTAGTAAATAACGAAACACCCGCCATTGAACGAAATGTCTGAAAAGTCCCCACCGGAAACGTTAAGTCGCCAACCTGCATTCGCGTACTAAAACTTGGAAAGTCATAAACAAATCTGGCCTTTTCTCGAACAAAATCGGGATCTACTGTTTCAACTTCACTGCGTTTTTCTAACGAGCGCGCTTCGGCTTCAAAAACTAAATCACCAAATTTTAGTGCGCCTTCGTATCGACCCGTAATTGGTTCACGGCCATTTTTGTAAATAATATTATCGGATTGAATCGTTTGGGTTAAACTTGCATTTAAGTATCCTGATAGCCACGAAGGCTCGTGGGTGACGTCTTCGCTGGCAGTAATCGCATTTGTAAGTGAGGCAATTTTTACGCTGCGAAATTCTGGTTTTACCTTTATCCGAATTTCCAAAAGTTTTTCATCAAAAGTAATTAAGACATTTTCATCGCTGAAGTTTGTTAAAACATTCCAACATGTAATATCGTCAACTTCATTATCAACCTTCCCACGATCGCGAGCATCTTTTTTACGTTCAGCTTTGGCTGCCATGACCGTGTTACACTGCTGCCTTAAGCTTTCAATTTTGGGCATCCAAGACGGATCTACCAGAGCATCTAAAATAGCAAAAACCGCAACCGCATCAACTTTTAAATTTTCGATTCCACGGATTGTACTATCGAAGGAAACTTCGATTTGCGTTAGCGGCTGTCCCATCGATTCATAAAAAACCGGAAAGTAAACTTTGGCTTTTTTTTGATTCACAGATTGATTTGGATCTTTTTTAAAAAATTTCTCTAACAGTTCTTGATCAGTCAACTGCCGTCGATTTGAAGTATCAACGCCTTCGGCTAATTTTTTGTCGATTTCGTTTTTTTTCGCAGCCGCACTTAGAGTTTGCGCCCAACTGTGGCTTGGTAAAGCCGCTGCAAAAAGAAATAAAACGACTAGTAATTTCAATCTTTAGTTTTTTACCGCAACAGGTTCCGGAACTATTTTTACAGGACCCACTGGAATTTCTTTAGGCCACGGAAACGAAATCTTGCGCGTTTTTCCGGGCAAAATATTATGATTGCCAATGGATTTTAGCGTTTCCGCCGAAATGGGATATTGTTTTTTATCCGCCGTTGTTAAAAAGTTATATTTAGTATCGCTTAAAATTTTGTGCTCGGTGCCGGTGTTCTTAATTGTAAGCACCATTTTAGTTTCTTTTGGGTCTTTATCAATAGCGGTTTCAAATGTTAAAATAGCCGCAACACCTGCTGGTTTAACATAAAGTGAACCAATGTACCGCGAAACAATCGAGATCGCCGCCACAGTTTTATTTTTAACTTTTGAAGAATCCGAAACATCGATCGGAAATTCTTCGGCAATAAACCGAAACGCTTGCTCGATGTTAATGCGTGGTTCACCGACGTAAGTAATTCGGATGGTGCGTTTTTCTTTTGGTGCTAAAATAATTTGTGACGGGATAATTTGAAATAGATCACTCGCATCTTTTGCCTTTTCGTAATCTTCTTTGCCATCGATGTCGGGCTCACGATGATAAATTGCAATTTGAATTGGAGTTTTCGCATCGCCGTTGTTAGTTGCCTGTAGTGTTACGGTCGCGTTAGGACCACTCGGCGCGGCTGTTAACACGATGGGTGTTACATCAAACGCGGCCCACATTGGTGTTGCAAAAAACAGACTCAATATCGGTAAAATAAATAAATGCTTTTTCAAAACGATCTCCTTGCTATCTTCTTGAAATAGCTTAGAAAACGTCAGTGAAATGGGCAAGTCCCGGAATCTAAAGCTGGTCGAATTGCCAAGTCAAATTTTTGGTGATTAGGCGACCGAACTATAATTAAAAAATTATTGCGAAACCAGGGTAACGGTAATGTACATACTATACAGACCAGAGTTTGTTTTTTGTTTTTCCTGAACGACTTGCTGGCTACTCCAACTAGCCGAAAGGTCACAATTTTCAATGATGCCACCCTGAGAAATCGTGTGTTCATCAAAATTCGAAAGTTCCGCGACGGCAATATTCTTTTCTTGCTGGCTTAAGACAATTCCCGATCCAGTTTTCAAAGATTTGCAGCCATTGTTCACCTGAATTTTAAACGGACGCGAAAGTTCAAATGGTTTGTTATCTGCATTTTCAGGGGTCCCGCTTTTGGTGCTACTCGACACATAAATTCCAGAAATCTCATCGTTCAATTTAATTTGTACTCGACCTAGTTTAGCAGAACTCACCGAACTGCCTGGTCTTAGATCTAGATTCGAATTCAACCCGATCGTTGATAAACTAGCTACTTCAGGAATAACTCCTCGTAATTCCAAAGTTGCTGAAGAAAATTTTGCAAACACCGTTGATGTTTGCAAAAGTAAAATTCCAGTTAATAAAGCTTTTGTCATATTTCCTCTTTGGATAGAACTCACCAAATGTGTTTAAGCAATACAAAAACCAGTTTTTGAGGTCCTCCCGTGCGAACCAGTGTCGAAACTAATGATAGGCGCCGTTGTTTGGCAGCTCTTAGTTTTCCGAGTGCCTCAAACTGAGACAACGCTGCGCTTCATTCGGCGGCCGGGCGTGACCCAACCCTCTCGACAAAGTAAAAAAGTCAAGCTGGGTCCCATACGGTAGACCAGTCAGTGAATTCCGCTAGGTCCGGAAGGAAGCAACGGTGTCTGACTGGCTAGGCGATATGGGGTGCCCAGTCTTATTTTCCTTTACATTTTTTGGAGTTAATTTTTAGTGTCATATCAAGTGTTGGCTCGCAAATACAGATCGCAGAATTTCGACGAACTCGTCGGGCAAGATCACGTCAGCCGCACGTTAATTAATTCTATTAAAAATGATCGTCTACCCCATGCTTTGTTATTTACGGGATTACGCGGAACCGGAAAAACCTCAACCGCGCGAATTTTAGCAAAAACTTTACGTTGTGAAAATTTAGTTAATTTTAAACCGTGTAACCAATGTATTAGCTGTACTGAAATCAACACCGGCTCTTCCGTTGATGTTTTAGAAATCGATGGAGCTTCGAATAACGGAGTTGATTCGGTTCGTGATTTGCGTGAGACCGTTATGTTTTCACCGTCACGCGGAAAATATAAAATATTAATCATCGATGAAGTTCACATGTTATCAACAAGTGCGTTCAATGCGCTTTTGAAAACCTTAGAAGAACCGCCACCACACGTGGTGTTCATGATGGCGACGACGGAAGTCCAAAAAATTCCGATGACGATTTTATCGCGCTGCCAACGTTTTGATTTGCGTCGGCTGTCATTAACAGATTTAACTCGCCATTTAAAAAGTATTTGTTCATTAGAAAATATTAAAGCGACTGAAAAAGCTTTATGGTTGATTGCCCGTCAAGGTGATGGATCTGCACGAGATAGCTTAAGTTTATTGGATCAAGTTATTAATTTTTCAACCGGCGAAATTACCGAACAATCCGTCAACCAAATTTTAGGTTTAACTGAACGTTCTTTATTATTTGCAGTTTTTGAAAATTTATTACATCGCAATGAAGAAGGCCTGGTCGATTCTTTAAAAAAAATTGCGCTATCAGGCACCAGCCCTTCGCAACTTTTAGAAGATTACCTTCGGTTGATTCGCCATAGTTTATTAATTAAATCTGTTAAAGCAGATCAAGTCTCTGAATTAACAACCATTGAACTACCTGCTGAAGAAATTACGCAATTACAAACTTTGGTTACAGGTGCTTCAGAATCTGATTTGCATTTGCTTTTTGATATGGGCTTAAAGACTCTGCAAGATGTATCGCGCGGGTTTGATCCTTTGTTGATTTTAGAAATCGGTTTACTGCGTATGTGTCAGGCGCCGAAGATGGCCAGTCTTAAAGAATTCTTTGCTGGTGCTACTGGCAAAGCGGCTCCTTCGCCACAAGCCAGCTTAAACAAACCGGCTTCGCTTTCTTCGTCTGCCGCAAGGCCGGTTGAAAAAAAAAATCCTGAGTCAGCACCAGTAAAGCAGGCTGCGCCAAAGACGCCGCCCCCGTTTACTCCCGAAAACTGGCTCGCGTTTGTAACGTATTTAAAAACAGTCGATTCCTATTTAGCCGCGCAGACTGAAAATTTAATCGTCGCCGATTCAATGACCGACAAAAAAATCGTGTTTCAGTTGCCTGCATCTTTTGCTTTTTTGGGAGCGCAGTTGGTGCAAGCCGAAACTAAGAAAAAACTGCAAGCTTTTATTGATTCATATTTCGGCGAAGGCTACACTTTCGAAGTACAAAGTGAAAAGTCTCAGTCTGCAAAACCGAGCGCTTCTTCTGCAAGCAAAACAGTAGCGGTGCCAGTTAAAACGGGTGACTCTGCCGTTAGCTTAGCTCAAAAGAAGGAAGCGAGCGATGAAGCCCAGATGAAAGAGACTTGGATGAAAGATCCGCGTGTGCAAAAGGCACAAGAGATTTTTAAAGGTGAATTAAAAATAATTGGCTCGCAGACGGCCAGTCCGTCAGGCAACAAAAACTAACGGGAAAAACTAAGGAGTAAGTATGAAGGGTTTCGGTGGTGGTGCAATGGGTGGTATGGCTAACTTAATGAAGCAAGCCAATCAAATGCAGGCCAAAATGAAAAAGCTTCAAGAAGAATTAGCAACTCGCGAGTACACAGGCACTGCTGGTGGCGGAGCTGTTAGCGCTAAAGTTAACGGTGATAACAAAGTAACAGGATTAACAATCAACCCTGAAGTTATGAAATCTGGCGACACTGAAATGTTACAAGATTTAGTTACTGCTGCTGTGAATGACGCCTTAAAAACCGCTAAAGAAGAATCTTCAAAAGAGATGTCTAAAATCACTGGCGGCGTTAACATCCCAGGATTTTAAATTTTAAAACAATAGATAAAATATAATGTTACATATACCCGCGCTTGAAAAATTAGTTCATGAATTGAGTCGTCTTCCTGGAATCGGGCCTAAGACCGCGCAGCGTTTGGCTTATTTTGTATTGCGCGCCAAAGATCGATTTCCAGAAAAATTATCGGAAGCCTTATTACGAGTTCAGGCCGAAATTCATTCGTGCCCAACCTGTTTTAACTATACCGATAAAGACTTGTGCCGTTTCTGCGTGGAAACTCACCGTAACGACGAAATTCTGTGTTTGGTAGAAGAACCTTCTGACATTGTTCGTATTGAATCGTCGGGTGCGTTCCGCGGTCGCTATCATGTTTTACATGGAGTGATTTCACCGTTAGATGGCGTTACCGCTAAAGATTTAAAAATTAAAGAATTGTTAGAGCGTCTTCATACCGCTGAACAAGATGGTAAGCCTATTCGCGAAATTATTTTTGCCTTAGACGCCGATCTTGAAGGCGATACGACCGCTTTATACTTAGTTAAGACTCTGCAAGGTCGAAATATTAAAATTTCGCGCATTGCGCACGGAATTCCTATTGGCTCTGACATCGATTTCATTGATGATCGTACTATGGGTAGAGCGTTAGAAAATAGAGTGGAATTATGAGTTATCCAACCAGAGGTTGCGAATAGATGTCGCTATTTAATTACAACGCAAAAGAAATTCACTGTAAAATCGTTTATTACGGTCCTTCACTGGGCGGTAAAACGACGAACATCAAGTGGATCTACCAAAACCTTCAGACCGATCAAAAATCAAAACTAATGGCTTTAAACGAAGAAATCGAACGTACTTTTATGTTTGATTTTTTACCATTAGAAGTCGGTGATATTCGTGGATTCAAAACTCGCTTTCACTTGTACAGCGTACCGGGGCAGATCGTATTTGATGAAACTCGTCGCTTGGTTTTACAAGGCATCGACGGCGTTGTGTTCGTTGCAGATTCGCAAGCGGATCGTATGGGTGAAAACTTGCAGTCATTTGAAAATTTAGAAAAAAATCTGCGTCAGCAAGGTTACAATATTAACGATATTCCATTGGTGCTTCAGTATAACAAACGTGATTTACCAAATGCTTTACCGATTTCTGAATTGCGCAAACACTTGAACAAGTACAACTCGATGGAAATCGAAGCCTGTGCGTTTCAAGGACAAGGCGTGCTTGAGACTTTCAAGACCGTTAGTAAATCAATTATTCAAGTTCTTAAGGGCGCTTCAGTTCACGCTTAAAAACCTCTAACTTGGCTCGACTTTATTTTTCCGGTTCGTTTGAACAATTCGTCGGTTGCGGCGTCCGTATAAAATCCCGATGTTTACCATCGGCACGAGTAGTCATTTTTCCTAACATTCGTTTAACAAAATTCCCTTCGCATCTTGCACATTTAAATGACCAGGTGTAATCCATTTGCATGCGAGATATCGTAGCCGAAATCAAAAAACTTAAACAAGAAAAAGATGTCGCCATCCTAGCCCATTATTACCAAGACGGGCCCATTCAAGATTTAGCAGATTATATTGGCGATAGTTTTTATTTAGCCAAAATCGGCCAGACAGTCCCGCAAAAAAATATACTTTTAGCCGGTGTTGTCTTTATGGCTGAAAGCGTGAAAATTTTAAATCCCGAAAAAACTGTTTTAGTTCCCGATCTTGGGGCTGGGTGTTCTTTAGTTAAAGGTTCACCTTACGCGAAGTACTTACAGTGGCGTCGTGATCACCCCACTGCGGTTTGTGTGACCTACATCAATTCTAGCGCTGACGTAAAAGCCATTTCTGATGTTATTATTACTTCTAGCAATGCTCAGCAAATTGTTGAGTCTATTCCTAAAGATCGCGAAGTTTTATTTGGGCCTGATCAACACTTGGGTAAATGGTTAGAAAAAAAATTAAATCGCAAAATGACGATGTGGCCTGGGGCCTGTGAAGTTCACGTTTTATTTAATGCCAAACGTTTGCACGCACTTATTCAGGAACACCCTGATGCTTTAGTGATTGCGCACCCCGAATGCGAAGACAGTGTTTTAGCTTACGCCGATGTGATTGGATCAACATCACGTCTATTAGATGAAGTTGAAAAAAATAAATCTAAAACAAAATTTATCGTAGCGACTGAAACTGGAATTTTTCACGAGATGAAAAAACGTCGACCAGATGCCGAGCTGATTCAAGCACCGGTTGTTGATGAAGCCTGCGCCTGCAACGACTGCCCGTATATGAAAATGAATACCTTAGAAAAAATTCACTTAGCTTTAACCACAATGAAGCCCGTCGTTTCACTACCTGAAGATTTAAGGCTTAAAGCGCATACGTCTTTAGACCGTATGATGAAAATCACGTCGGGCGTTCCTGTAACTTGGCCAGAACGCTTTACCCAGTAGGCTGCTGTGATTGATTTTTCAAATGAAATTTCTTTAATCAAAAATAATCTTTCGCCCGGTCAAGTCTTTTTAGAAATTACTGTTAAAAAAGACTGGCGCTCGACCGCTTCAGAGCATCGTTCTTTAATTCGCCAAGGTTTTTTAGACCGACATGCAATGGAAGTTGAAGACCGCGTTGAGTTTTTAAATTTAGATCAAATTCCAGTGCTGAAAAGAAATTTTTTGTCCATATCGCATTCGATTACCGAGGGTGGTTACGCATTTTCTAATTTACCGATCGGTTTTGACCTAATCGAACGTGATCGTCTGAATGAAAACGTTTTGGCTCGCGTTAGTACACCTAAAGAAATTTTAGCGGCGGTAGATACTTCTTATTTATGGCCCGCCAAAGAAGCGGTTTTTAAAGCCTGTTCGGATCAGCTTTTTTTTATTTCAGAAATTCATATCGAAGCGTGGAAAAAGCTGGGGGAAAATTTATTTGGCTTTGAATCACAGTTTAAAAATAAAAATGGAACTATAACTACCAGTAGTGGTTTTGTTTTTGAAAAGTTTGACGTGCTTTACGGAATATACCTTAGGTAGATGTTTAAAGGATAAATATGCCAGAATTAGCGGCCCTAATAGCTATTGGAGCAACAATGTCGGTACTAACCGGCATTGTTATTTATATTTGTGAACTGCGAAAATACAAAAGTTTCGAATTTGTTAACTTAGAAAAAAACCTGCAACAAATAGATAAGCGTTGGAACGATTTAAATAAAACATTCGAAGTTTATGCCAAAGATGGCAAAAAAATCGAAGTAAACAAACAGATTAATACAATTCTAACAATCACATTTGTGGCTATGTTACTCAGTTGGTTGGGATTTTTCTTTTATTTGTTAATTTATTTATCAATTAAAAAGTTGGGTCGAAATCGTTTATCAGATAAAGTATTCGACAGCGTTTTGGTTCAAAAAAATCTTCCCGCAGATCAAGTTCAAACTATAGTCGATCAAATCTGCCAATAGAATTAGAGAAAGAAAAATGGCACATCCAGTTTTACCTCCTAAATACTATCAGACTCATTTTTTCGAAATGCTGGATTTTGTTGAGAACTATTATGTAACATTGTTGGATCCCGTCGAAGCCAGCTTTATTTCGACATTAAAATCACTCTCGGTTTCGGCGCAGTGTACATACGTACGAATGGTAAATCGCAAAGGTGTTGTCTTCGATAAAAAGAAGTTCGCTAAATACACAGAAATCGAAAACATCGATTCGGCTTTTGATGAATTATCAACTGTTGGTTATATACGTGGGCCATTGGAATCAGACCGCCCTGAGATTTTGCAATTTTTAACAAAGGTTCAATTGATGCAATGGCTGAAAGCCCACCAGATTGAATTTTTGAAGTCGCTTTCAAGAGATGAACTCATTGAGGTCGCAAAAAAAAATCTACAAGATTTAAAAATTGAATTCTTGCCGCCTTGTGAACTGGTTATTCAACAAAAGGCCGAACAGCTTGAATATATTATGTTTTTATTTTTTGGTAAGATTCAAAAAAACTTAACGTTATACACCTTACGCGATTTAGGTATTCGCCAAAGCCAAACTTTGAAAACGGAATTCGTTCCGCGGTTTGTTAGCGCTCAAGATGCTCGTACTGATTATTTTTTTGTAAGGCATTTATACTCAGACTGGATCGAATTTACTGACGAGCAAGTTCAACAACTGTTTACTCAAACACTGGCAACAAATAGTGTGTCTAAAAATACCAAAACGTTAAAAGATGATTTGCTTTTTAGACTCGGCGAATACTGGATGGAAGAATCTGCCGACCAAACGTTAAAAGCCTGGAGCTATTCAGAATCTCCTATGGCGCGCGAGAAAAGCGCCCGATTGTTATTTAAATTAGATCGCAAGAACGATTGCATAAAGATTTTGGAAGACATTCAGCGCCAACCTCGCAGCGATGAAGAGCTCTTATTTGCTGAAGACTTTTATTTACGAAAATTTAATAAAAAGCGCAAAAGTACCGTCACTGAGATTTTGCAACAATCCCAAGAAATTGCCCTGAGTGAAGCGTATTTAAAAAGGCCTGAGTTAGGCGTTGTTAAATATTTTGAAGCCCAAGGTCACAAAGCCGAATTTTCAGAAAACAATTTTTGGGGCAGTCTATTTGGACTTATTTTTTGGTCAGAACTATTTGAATCACAGAATGCCCGCTTGCATAACCCATTTGAACGATCTCCAAGTGATTTAGCAGGACCAGAGTTTTATATTAATCATGAAAAAGAAATCGAGCGAAAGCTCGGTCTGTTAACTGAACCTTCGTTGATTGAAAAAGATATCTTACGGACTATGGCCTCAAATTATGGGCGTTTGAACGATGTATTTAAATGGTCGCCTGATTTAGCAGTGCAAATTCTAAGTTTTATTAAAAAATGTAAAGACATCGATCTAGCAAAAGTATTGCGAGTGTTGGCTCAGAATTTTTCAAGTCATCACGTCGGGTTTCCAGATTTAATGGTTGAAAAAGACGGCGCCATTCAATTTATTGAAGTTAAAGCTGAAGGTGATAGTTTACGACCAAATCAGTTAAGCCGACTGCGACTATTAAAAGAAGCCGGCTTTGGCGTTGATGTTTTACGTGTGCGTTGGGAAGCAGATCCAGAACAAGCTTATGTTGTTGTGGACGTAGAAACCACAGGGGGAACTGCAAATTTGCACAGAATCACCGAAATTGGTGCAGTAAAAATAAAAAATGGAATTATTGTTGATGAATTTCAAACGCTCATAAATCCGGGTCGAAGTATTCCAGAATTCATCACTCGACTAACAGGTATTAGCAATGAAATGGTGGCCGACGCTCCAGCATTTTCAGAAATTGGTGAAAAATTTTTAGAATTTACTAGCGGCGCTATCTTTGTCGCTCATAATGTTCGCTTTGATTACAGTTTTATTCAGCGCGAATTTCAACGTGTCGACATAGAATTTGTTAGGCCGCTTATGTGTACATGTGCGGGAATTAAAAAAATACATCGTGGATTAATTTCTTACGGACTAAAAAATTTAACTCAACACTTTAATATTGAGTTAACCCAGCATCATCGGGCTATGAGTGATGCTCGTGCAGCTGCTGAATTATTTTTAATCATGAATCGCCATAAATCAGAAACTCATGCAGCTGAATTGCAGCCAACAGTTAATTAAATTTTAATTTTTTTAGGCACTCCATTTGCTCTTATTACTTTAACCGTATTGATCGCATTTATTATGGTGAAGAAAAGGAGTTTAACGTGGCAAAAACAACCATTAAACAAGTAAGTCTCATGATGCGTGGATTAGATCTATGCATGTTCACAACAGTAAGTGGGCGTGGAATTACATCGAGCCGACCGATGAGCAATAATTCAGATGTTAATTACGATGGAACTTCTTATTACTTCACCAATGGCGATACTCGGATGATTCATCAAATTAAAAAGAATCCCCATGTAAACTTGTCCTATATTAACGACGGTCTGCTGAGCAAAATTTTTGTTTCGGTCTCAGGTAAGGCACGTCTTACAAAAAAATTCGACGAGATGAGCGCTCATTGGACACCCGATTTAGAATTGTGGTTTAAAAAAGGTTTAAAAACTCCGGGATTAGTAATGATCGAAGTGAAAGCTCACCACATTAAATTTTGGAAGAACAATAAAGAGGGCGAAATTACATTACACTAGGAGTCCACAATGGCCGATATAACATTAATTCGTAAAACCCCATGTTCTTACTCGGACCGCGCCCAAGCATTGCTTGATGAATAATAAATTAATTGGCGGTTACACGGATCTTAGATCACTTGACGACAACGGTCAGCTCAGTTACTAAGGCAATCATAAAATTCACAAGCTATTGGAATTACTTGCTTTAATTAGCCTTATTTTCTTCCGCTATTTTTTAAGCATTTTAAATATACTGGGCTCACTTAATTGGTCACTTAACTTAATCCAAACGAAAGGTTTTTATGAAAACATTAATCGCAATTTTGTTCTTTGCAATCACGCAGACTTCCCTTGCTGAAAATCAGTATCAATCCGTCTATCTAGCAAAAGTGAACGGAGAAATGATCGAAATGACAATCGACCATCCACAAACGAAGTTCTTTGCCGGTCGAATTAACTATAAAGAATTTTTAACTTTAACTTGCGCCGCTCAATTAGAAGAACTTTTAGAAATTAACGAAAAATATGGTTACTCGCACGGAGTAGAAAATTTTGTGTGGACTAGCTTGGATCAAAAACGGTTCACACCAGAAATGCAGGTTCAATATACAGAACATGTTAAAACGATGGAAGCTTTCCGACTTAGTTTTTGGGAGGAGCGTAACCACAAGGACTTTCTTTTTAGACGATTTTGCCATGCACACAAAAATCCAGATCAGCAAGAAGTTAATCCCGCCGCCGATAAAAAAGATTCTAACTAAAGTCTAGACATAGGAGTATTGGTAGGGACGCCAATACTCCTATGTTATTCTTAAAAAAGATGAAAATGCCAAAAGTCCTGTTGCTGTCTAGATCACTAATTTGCTTACCACTTTGTGTTGCGGCTTTTTTTGCTTGTACCCACCTGCAAACTGAAAAAGCTGCACCTGTTTTTAGAAAACCAAGTAATGGCTCTGAGCGCGGAGGTGGTGATGCGCTTTTTTGCCACAGTGGGCTATTCGGGAAAAAGTATTATTTAGCTGATACCTTTGATATTTTTAGTTCCAGCAAAAAAAATGTCTTTAAGCTTATGGAAGCGCAGATTCCTCACGAACATAAGCGCGACTTTGTCTTTGAACTGCTATCAATCGGAATAGCAAGTGATCGCCAAGAATTTCTAAAGCAAATTCGTTCAACAATTAACAAATTTGAAATCGTTCCCCAAGAAGAAATCGAAGACGTTGATGATGACAATATTGTTTTACCAGAGGGCTGCACTAAGAAAGTTCAGCTGGCCGTCCACGATATCGGAACTTATAAAATCCGTGTCAAAGAATCCATCTATCAAGGACTTACCCAAACAGAAAAAGAATTCTTGCTCATTCACGAAGTCTTTATTCATGCGTATTACACTTTAGGGTACAACATCTTTGATCCCGAGATGAAACCCGCGGATCCGAGTTTGCCAAAAAAATTCGACACTTCAAAAATTAGAAGTTTCCTTGCAAAACTAGTCGCCGGTCCGCAATTTGACCATTGGATGACGGCCTTTAAAAGCTACCTCAGTACTCCAGGATTACGACTTCATGATTTACTTGTAAAAATTAAATTTGCCGATTTTAGCACTGAAAAAAATACTAAGAATTTTTACACTGATGATTCCAAGGAATTAATCGAATTTGTAAATTTAATTAAATTCGAAATCGTAACTGCTGTTAAAATCTGGGAAGTCGTAGAAAAAGAAAAAAGAAATTTCGAAGATGGCTGGGCCCAAACTTTTGCAGCAATTCTAAACAACGAAAAAGGGCAGAATTTAGGTGTCGTCGAATTCACTTGTCGTCGGCATTTAAATTCTAACGACTTTAATTTTAAATCTCAGCGAGTGACTGGGTCACTTGCAGGAAGCCCACCTGTAAAAATTGGTCATTGCCTATTTAACTTATTACTATGATGACAGACTATCAAACCGCCCAAGACAAAATTGAAAAATTGGTTCTTAAAAAGAAGAACACTGAATCGACTGCGCTCGCGATTCAAAAGTTTTACAGTAAATATGGCTCGCGAGGCGAAGCTTTGTTTACTTGTTGCAACTGGTACCGTCGATTGGGTAAATACCAAAAGGCTCTATCGCTGTTAAAAATTAATTCCCAAAATTTAAAAATTACTCTTTCGACAGCAGCACGTGAAGGTCGAAAAATACTTTGGTTTGCACGCTTGTCCAATTTAATGGGTGCACCGACGATAGCGTTTAAATTGATTCAGAATATCAAACCCGATAGCGTTGAAGACCACAGAATATTCGGATTAATTCATCTAACTAATTTTTCCTACGAGCAGGCCTATCAAAGCTTTTTAAAAATAGCTCCAACAAATCAAACATACCAAAATAGGCTTGATCGGTTAAGTCTTTCAGATTGTTTGGTTGGCTTAAAACGCCATCAAGAAGCTTTAGACATTAATATTGAATTGCTGACTCGTGCTGAAAGCGAATACGAAACCGCACTTGTATACCAAGCCATCGGCGAGATTTATTGTGGCCTTAACGATTGGCCAAACGCAGGTCGCTACTTGCACGCTGCTAAAAAATTCTTTGATGGAAAAAATGTCAACATTGATGCCGCTTATCTTAGTAAGTGGCTCAGTTTGTTTTACTATCAATTTAATCTAATGGCGCTATGTAAAAAAAATATAGAACTAGCGACGAACACACTTATAAAATTAAAGGCTAAAGAAGATGCGCTTTTACTTTGTATCGCATTACAAAAAGAATTCCAACTTTTAACAGCAGAACAAGTTTCGAAATTTGAAGTCATTGAAGAGATATTTTATTCTAGAATTCAGTCTGAATCCCAAAAAATAAACATTGGCAATGACAAAGCGACTATTAAAATCAACTTAGGTTCAGGTGAGTCTGTATTTAAATCTAAAAAAGGTTCTCGCTATTTATTTGAAATCAATAAAGAGATGAAGTTAATACTGCTTCTTAAACTATTTGAGGACTGGGGCATTAACAGCGCCTGCGTTTACGACAGAATCTATGGTGATGAGCCATTCGGAATTACCAATGCTAAAGATCGTATTAAATCACTCATCCAAAGACTTAACAAAATTTATGGAATTAAAATCACTTTGAAAGACGAACGGTTAACAATCAGTAAATCGATGGCCGCAAAAATTAGTATTTTAAATGTGGGCCCGCAACCGATTTACCGTTTTTTAGAAAATAAAGCTGAAGGATATGAATTTCAAACCAAAGACGTCATGGGGTATTATCTAATTTCTAGAACACAAACTGTTCAGTTGATTCGGCGCTGGCAAAGCCATGGTCTCATTATGAAACATCAGGGATCTCTTCGGATAGCTGGCCCTAAGTCTTAAATAAATAGTTTAAACTGTCGAAAAATTCGCATTTTTACACAGTCTTAGACGATATTTTTTTTAAATAACCTATTAAATTATTTTTAGTTCTGCCGTCCCTTTACTAAAGTCTAGGTTCGCCGAAAAGAATAACATACAGAGGAGTTATTTATGTCAGTCGCTGTAAAACGTAAGTTCCGAGCTGCCCCACGAAGAGACCTAGGCTCGTTGACCTTA
>JAYVHE010000323.1:0-15270 GCA_043771495.1 Bdellovibrio sp.
TTATCTTGCATAAGATCAAATAACAAAGCCGCATGCTCCGCAACAACGGGTTCTAGGATTAATCTCTTCGTTTTAAGAAGAGAATTTAATTTTTGGGCGTGAACAATCGATAATTTTTGTTTCACTCTTTTAATTTCGGAGTAATTTCTAACTCTACAACTTGGGCTTCGCGGCGAACTTTGATCTGCGTTTTTGTATCGGGTTTTACAGTTTGCAACGCATAAACATAATCGTAAATATTTTCGATTTGCACTTTATCAAATTCAACAATGACATCACCCGCTTTTAAACCAGCCACCTCCGCCGGAGAATTTTTTGCTGTACCCGTAATTCGTAAACCCTTGATTCCTTCTTGAGAATAATCAGGAATCGTTCCTAAAAATATTTTGAACCCACGATTACCTCCACCGGTGGTCTCAGACTGGTTTCCTTCAACCTGAACAAATTTTACGACTTTTTGCGGCGTCGAGCTCAGTGCCTCCGCTGTTTTGCGTACAACATCAATTACGCGGACTAGGCCCTCGTAATTAATTCGATCAGCGGTGTCGTTTGGTGTGTGATATTCTAAATGCGCTCCCGTAAAAAATGAAATTGACGGAACTTTTCCTACGTAAATAGCCATTGCATCAGTTGGTAAATACGGATCGGCCGTTAAAACTAAATTTAATGGTGTTGTTGCCGCTAATTTTTCGACAATACGATTCCATTCTTTGGCCGAACCAACACCTTGAATTTGCAAATTTCCCTGAAGGCGTCCGATCATATCCATATTGAGTCCAGCTTCGATGGATTTTTCAAAACGACGTGCTAAAGGATCTTTAAACGTTTTAATATAATGGTTAGATCCTAAAATTCCAATTTCTTCGCCCGACCAAATCGCAAAAATCAATGGCTTTCGCAACTTTGAACGCACATCTGGAGCCGAAAAATAATGCGCTAGTTCCATAACACCGGATACCCCTGAGGCATTATCGTCCGCACCGTAATGAATTTTATTTTTTTGATCACTAGTGGCCATCGAAGACCCCTGCTGACCTTGGCCTAAGTGATCTCCATGGGCACCAATTAATAGAGCCGGATTGTTTTTAAACGGAGCCGCTGGATCCAGTCGTCCGATTAAGTTTAACCCGGTCGATTTAACGATTTCTAAACCAATCGTCGCCGATAAATACTGTGACGGAAACGAAAACCCAGGAACCGCATCAAAGGTATCAAATTTGGCTTTCAGATCTTTTCCGCTCATTTTTAAATCAGGATGACTTTCAACCAGTTGCGAAAATGTTTTAAATGAAATTTTTAAAATCGGTAAGTGGTTTTCTGTTAATGCCCCTTCGAATCGAAGCGCGCCAATATTTCCATCTTCGACAATAATAATACCAGAAGCACCTTTATTTTTAGCCACTGAAATCTTATGTTGCATACGCGCGTATGCCATTAAATGCGTGTGTTTTTTAAATTCACGAGCCGCAGGTTTCGGCGAATCACTAAAAAACATAACCCATTTGCCTTTAACATCTAAGTCCTTGTACGAATCAAACGCCGGCTGTTCAGATGAGGCCGCGGCCACGATCCCAAATCCCGCAAACGCAATTGGTGCGGGCATAAACGCACCGGTTTTTGACGAAGAATACAATTGATAATCTTCACCTTGTTTTAAATTGGCATTAAAACGACCTTTGAATTCGGCTTTGTTATCAGCTCCCGTTTTTACACCTGAGGTAAATTCAAAACGTTGGACTTGCGTCGAAAGCCCCCAAGAATCTAACAGGGCTTTTAGCTTTTCAACGTATTCAATTTCGCGTTCGCCGCCGGTTGGACGTCCCTGAAAATAATCCGATGCTAAATAGCGAACGATTTTTTCCGAATCGGCTTTAGTAATTTCTGGAGTTAAACCCGAAAGCGTTTCGGACATTTGTACTGATGGTTTTTTATCGGGTAAATTTAACAGTTTTCGCGCTAAAGCGTCATTCCAGGCGCCCAAGTAAATCTGACTTTCGCCGCGATCATTTCGGTGGGACCATGTTAAATTATTTCCATCCGGAGAAAAACTCGCCAAGCCATCAAAGCCCTCTGCAAATGTAACACGCACGGGTTTTTGTTGTCCAACGCTATCGACAATAAATAATTCAAAATTCGCCATTCCTAAAATGGATGTTCCAAAAATAATATAGTCACCTGATGGATGAAAGTACGGCGCCCACGACATCGCACCAAGTGAAGTGATTTTCTTTGGTTCAGTGCCATCAATATTCATGGTGTAAATTTCTGCGGTCAGGCCGTTTTCAGAAAAACGTCTCCATGTTAATTTTTTACCATCGGCACTAAAAAATGGTCCGCCATCGTAGCCAGGAACATTTGTTAACTGCCGAACATTTTTACCATCGGCATCCATAATATAAATATCCATGAAATACGAAGGGTCTTGTTGCAACCGTTTTTGATCATCGTTTGACAGTATTCCGCTTGAAGGATAACCGGCCCGGTTTGAAGCAAACGCAATTAATTTTCCATCTGGAGAATAAGATCCCTCGGCGTTGTAACCCTTACCATAAGTCAGTTGTTTTAGATTTTGGCCCTCTAGATCCGACGTAAAAATCGAATAGGTGTCATCGAAACTCCAAGAATAACGTTTTTTTACAGGGCTACTCCGCTCTTCATATTCTTTTTTAACTTTTGTCGATAACGTTTTATCTAAATGAGTCGACGACCACATCACCGTTTTCATGTTTGGGTGAATCCATCCGCAGGTCGTCATACCTTTTCCAGGCGACACTCTATTGGTTTGTCCATTAGTTAAATCCATCACATACATTTGATAAAAAGGATTTCCAGGTTCGCGCTCGGATTGAAAAATCATTTTTTTACCATCAGCACTAAAATAACCTTCGCCGGCACGTGGGCCCTCAAACGTTAGTTGACGTGACGTCGTTAAAAGTTCATTTGCTGAATTATTTATTTTTGTAGCCAGTTCTTTTTCATCAGGTTTTGCGGAACCTCCCGAGTGGGGAGACTGAGCGATAACCAGACTGCCAACGACAATAATTAAACCAATTGTTAAACCCAGCTTGAACATAAAAACTCCTTATTCCAGATTAAAAAAAATAACTAAAATTTACTTTAACTCTAACTTTTAAATTAAAACTAAAATTTAACTTCAAGGCGTACTTGAGTTGAATCATCATCAAAACCGATGTAACCCAAAACTTTTTTCACCAAAGCTTTATTGTCTACAGTAATCCAAGTTGATTGGGTTGACGATTTCATTTTATCGTTAGCGCCTTGAGCTAAACGATCCGCCCAGTAATGCATCTCGTAGGTGGTTTCAAAGCGCGGGTGACCAGGAGCTGTCTCTTTCCCAGGTAACCAAGTTCTCACCAACAGGTGCACTCGAAAAGTGTGGTCTTTACACTGCACTAAAAAATCATGCGGCTCGCGATCTTTTTTAGCGGTGCAATCGTACCAAAACCCACCACTACCTGAAGACATATAATTAAAGCTCAGTTGATCGACGGATAGTTCCGGAGTCGGTGGTAAAATTTCGTCGCCAAAAGCGGCCAACTGGACTCCTAATAAAAAAACAAGTACTGTGACTTTCGTGACTGAATTAAACATATGTCCTCACTCTTTAAGCTGCCCCGGGTGCACAGATTGGCCCATTCCAATCGAAGCACAAATTGATCAAAAAAAACAAATTGTCTTTGATCATTTAAAACCCTACTTATCTAACCGCTTAGCTAGAAAAAGCTCATCTGGAAGCGCTTTATTGTCAACGACAATTGATTCGGCGCAAGCTATTGAAAGTTTCTCGGTCGGCTCTGGGTATCACAGAGTTTGGTTTGATTTGCAGTTTTCGGCGAGCGGCCTTGGATTAATTAATAAAGAGCGCCAAATTGTACCTATTGAACGTTGTTTTTTAATGTCGCCAGAGCTCCAAGTGTTATTCTCGCAGTTACAAAAACTCAAGTTTCCAGATAAAAAAATTTCGGCTCGTCTACGAGTTTCTCCGACCGGTCGTTACGGTCTGTGGCTTGATATGGCTAATGTTGACGTTAAAGAATTGCTGATTGAGAAGCAGTTTTTAAATTCGTTGGCAGACCTTGTCGACATCATTGAAATCGGCCAAAAACGCAAAAAGCTCATCCGCGCAGTAGCTCAGGATCAGCAGTATAAATTGATCGACCCCGAGTTAAACCCTTGGTTTAAGACGCTAGGAAACACGCTGTATGGCCACGTTGGCAGCTTTACGCAGCCAAGCTGGAAATCTGCCGATTTTATAACCTCATTGATATTAAAATGGTCTGCTCATTTTAAAAATATAACTGAATACGGATCAGGCATCGGTCAATACACGATTCCATTATTGGCTAACAAATCTTATGTTACGGTGTTTGAAAATAATCCTTTGGCTGTTGAGGCGTTGAAATTCAATGCAAAAGATTTCCAGCAAAATCTAGAGTTAAATCCAAAATTAGAAAACACAAAGGCCGATTTATTTTTAGTAAACCCGCCGCGCTCTGGTTTAGGCGATTTTGCTCACAAAATTTTAGTCTCTGAAGTCGCTCGAATTATTTATATTTCTTGTTCGATCGAATCTTTAAGTCGTGATTTATTAGTCCTTAAAGAAAAGTATCATGTGATCAATTTAAAATTGGTGGATCAATTTCCAAACTCAAAACATTTTGAAACGTGTGTACTATTAGAAAAAATCTAATGGATTAATGCTGAGGCGAAATTATCTGCATTATCGTTCACCAAAAACGTCGCCACAAAACTGGCTCCCAAATCAGGAGTCGAGAATTTTAGAACCACGTCACCACCCAGCACGCGCGCCATACGCTTTGTTTGGTAAAGCTCTAAACGAAACTCACCAAATTGTCGACCCAAAGAAAGATCTTTTTTTATAGTTTTAGATTCCTGAACCGTGACTTGTAAAAGCTTAATGTTGTTAGACAACGTCGCTTTACACTCAACAAAAACATCAATCTCGGTGTCTTGAACAAATTTTAATGCGTTGCCAATAATATTAAGTAACACCAGTTTTAATCGCATGGGATCACTCGATAATGTTGAAGGCATTTTTTGATGATTGATGATATTTATTTTAACGAATTTCGTCGTCGCCAAAGGCAGTAGCTCTTCAACAACTTCATTTAAAAGCGTACTTAATGAAAATTCCGTATTTTCAAAATAGTTTTCGTTCTCCACCATTAAAGCAGTGGCTTCATTGATCGATTCTGAATATCCCACAGTAACTCCTCGTCGCATCCATACGTCCTAAGTGGTCGTACCTAAGTTCTACTTCGTAAACAATGGCACTATTACGGGATCTTGTAAATTTGCAGATTGTGGAGTTTTCTTCATAAATTATTTGAGGGAATAAATATACAGGCCACCAGAAAGTTTTCCGGCTAAATCACGACGAAAAATCAAAGATAAGATGGGAATCAAAACGACACCCGTGGCTACAACCAAACTGGTACGACCGATCAGTCGAACGATATAGATCGGTGCCAAGCGCTCCGAGGGTTTCCCCAAGCGAAGCTCGCAGAATTTTTCGCCGATCGATGCGCCCATAAAAGCTCGCGCGACGATAAAGTAAGTCCATCCGACAGAAATAATCATGGCTAGTAATGTTAAGTTAACTTGTTTTGGATGTAAAAAGGATTTTAAAAATGTGACGGCAAAGCTAGTGGCTAGCTCCGTGGATTTGCCCATGGATGTGACCATCATCGAAAACAAAATCAGCGCTATTAAACTGCCCGCTAAAATCAACAAATAATCAATGATCGCCGCCGTCCACATCCACACAACTAATTTAAAGCCACTGCGTTTCTGAGGGCCGCCAATGAAACCATTCTGCATGGTCTCATCATCATGATCTGTCTTAGGAATTTGAGACGCAATGGGAGGCTCGTCCTGAACACGTGGAGACCGATTTTCATCGATCTCTTTGGGTTTTGGCCTTTCCTTCTCAATAATCATTAACGTTTTACATCCGTTGGATTAACATTTGTCGGCTTCGTTGCTGGACTTTCCGTTGGACAACTTTGTCCGACGTAAACCGTTGAAGCATCCGAACACGTTTGCTTCGGACATTCAGTAATCGAAGAAACTTTTGTTGTACTATCCGGACAAGTCAGCGTCGTCGCTGTTCCAGTTTTAGGACCGTATTCACATTCTGCAGCGTTAATTACAACTTCCAATGGACTCGGTTCGCGGCATTGGCAAACGCCGTTAACTTTGACTTGGTTCACTTTCGGACAAACGCCAGGACACGAAGCTTGGCCACTGGTACATAAGTCACCAGGTGGATTAAGCACTGGTTTTTTCGGAGCTGTTTTCAGCATTAATAATACAAACGCACCAAGAACACCGGCCATGTAGACATTTTCTTTATTGTCTTTCCACCACGAACCTTCTTCGTCGCTGTCTTTTTTCGCTCTGCAATCACAAGCCTCAGCACCGGAATCACTTGTTCTTCTAAGCCAGTCGTGAGTTTTTTTACCTTTTTTATCTACGTTGGCATTACAAGCATCTTCTTTAGCTTGAGCACAAGAACTTCCACTATCAGCCGCTGGCGTAACTGCCGCAGTGCCAGTTCCACTCGGGCGTAAGCCGCCGGCTCCAGGACATTGATCTTTTTTGAATTTACCAGATTTAATTTGATCATAAGTAGCTCCAACATTTCCTGCTGAAGGCTGACCTTTTCCATCAGTACACACACACATAATCGCTGCATCACCATGAGCCGCGCGATCACCCGTTTCCTTAACAATAAATCCAGCATCTTCACAAAGTGTACTTGCTAAAGGTGTACACGCTTTTCCGTCTGGCATTTTTCCTTCAGCTGGGCACTTTCCAGCGGCAGCGGCACCACACTTAGCTCTTTCCGCTGGGCTACCAGCAGTACATTGTTCGCCGCCTGGATTTCCAGATGTCGAAACTTGACAAGCTTGGCCAGGGAAAACGACTTTGTCTTTGCCAAATTTAGCAACTGGGCATTCACATTTGTACGTTTTCATATTAAAGCCAGCGTCGTCTTTACAACTAACATTCGTTCTTAAATAATCGCCGACAAATAATTCACGGCGATGCATTTGATCACAGGCACCCCAGAAATTTGGCTCATGTAGTCGTCCTTTTTTTGCAGATGTCGTGCAGGCTAAACGAGCTTCACCAATTCCATCATCAAAATCTTTTTTAATCTTAATAAGTAGTTTTAAAACGTCGTCATCAATTTTCCCATCCAAAAACATTTTTTGCAATTTTTCATCGCGCGACTTCATCACGCCAGAAAGGAAATCTTTAGTTAATTTGTAGTTGTCCACTTCTTGCTCTTTGCGAACAACTTCAATAATCTGATCTTGTTTTAATTTATAATTTGCGTCTGCGTAGCGTTCTTTTCCAGTCAATTTATCGTTGACCAAGAATGAAACTTCATTCGTACTTAAACGGCTGACGGGATCACACGGCCCTGACCAGTGAGTGGCTTTTTGGAAAGTTGATTTTCGATCATTACTAATCGTAATACAATTTGCTTTCCCATCTTTCGGCATCCCGTAGATCATCGGATTACAAGCAATTTCTCCTGAAGCACATTGCGCTTGAGCGGTACTAATAATACTGTCACCTTTATAGCGCGCTATTACGTTATCGGCATCACACTTACCTTTTTTGTAATCATCAACATAACCCGCCAACAAACATGAAGAGTCATGGACTTTAGAATCCGTTCCCTCGACTTGTCCTGCATTTCGAACTTCTCGACCAACTGGCGGTGCAGGTTGCGCATCAGCATCAGCATTCAATAACTTCCAAATTTCTTCCATTAAATCGCTGCTTGAAGTTTTTTTACCTTTTGAAGGCTTCGTCGTTCCGCCCTTGGCTTGCATCATCAATACGTTCATTGCGTCGGCCCACATCTGGCGCATATTTAAAATATATTGAACGCGGCCTTCCGGAGTTAACTTTTTCCACGTTTCTTTATCAATTTCTGGTAACGAAAATTCATTTTTAGTTTGTGGACCCGATGTCGTCAGAGTTAAACCAGTCGATTCAACCTTTTGTGAATCCGCCCAACGACGAAAGTTATAGTCATTGCGATACATTTTTTCGAACATGTCGGTAAAATTATTAATATCGATATTGGTTAATTCCGTCTGTCCGATTTTCGCAAAAAATTTATCGTTGTTGTGAACTTCAACATTAAATAACATTCCTTTAATTTGAGCGCGAATAACCGGAACTGTTTGACCATCTGCAGATTTTGCGGTGGCCACTTCAAACATCGGCATTTTTTCGTTTTTATGTTTTGCAAAAAGATCCGCTATTAAGTTTTGAATGCGCGGAGGAAACTGCGATTTATTTTTAGCGTAAAAACTTCCAAGGGTTTGCGACTTTGTCATCCCCAAGTCCATCATCATCGCCTTAACTCGTGCTTCATTGAGTTCTTTCGCTGCGTTTTCTGCCGCAAAACCGTCAACAACCGGAGCAAACGCCATCATGAAGGCCGAAAAATGTATCGCCATCCATTTGATCGAGTTTAAAGTTAATTTTTTCATGTCTTGACCTCTTTTTGTTTTAAAACCGTTTAACTCATAAAAATTTTATCGACCCACTGGTGGTAACGCTGGTGTTCCACCTGTGCAATCAGTTGATGTACATGTATCTGGCGTTGTTCCGCCTTCAACCGGCTGACACTCACATTTTGCGGGCTGTAACAGTACGTTCTTACCAACACATGTTTTAAGATTGTAACAAATACAGTTTGGATGATCTCCGGTGAGTGGCCAAGTACAGGAAGGAACAAGTGCGCATCCCGTGCAATCCGAATTTGCTCCTGCAGGACAAATTCCTGGCAAGCTAAATTTACATGTACAAAATCCTAATTTTAGAACCTGATTCACCGGGCACGCAGGTGGAGTGTCCTTCTTCTTTTTCAAGAACAACAATGGCAATAAAGCAAACGGCAGTAATGGCCACAAATTTACTTTATTGTTATCACATGAATATTCATCAGGCTCCTCTGCTGCCGGCGGGTAATTACCCTCTCCAGATGAATTCGATGAATTTTTCCATTTTTTAACTGGATAATCCCCTGTGCGAGTCCCACCTGTACAACGACAGTCATTGTTAGGATCAACCGGAGACGCTTTTGGAAATCGAGCATTACAATCAACTTCGGTTTTGCCCGGAGGCGGCGGCGTTGGAATTACAGGTGGACGCACTTGCGCACCACAAGTTGTTTTATAAAGTTCTTCGTTTCTAATTTTATCATCTGTTACTGGAAAATATTTGTCCTTACCCGGCAAACAAGCACAGATCTCTTTAGTTTCGCGAGTTCGTAACTCTGGGCTTTCCCCTGAGTAAGGCTCTGTTCCAATCGGACAAATTGCAGCAACAACATCCGGCGTTCGTTCCGTACAGCTTTGCCCGAATTTAACAATCTTGGAACTTCCCGGACACTGACACACTGGAATGTCTCTGATCTCGGCTAAAGTTTTTTTATTTAATTCTGTTTTAGAAATCTTTTTCATTCCGGCTTGAACCATTTTAGAGCTCAAGATTTTTTCGCCTTTATCGTAAACGCCTAAATATGTTGTTCCAGGTAAACATGATTTTTGACGGAACTGCGCTAAATACTTCTCGGTAAATAACCACCGGCGATGCAACTGTTCACAGGCTTCACCTTGATTAGGCATATGACGTGCGCCACCAGCCATACAACGCTTAATGGCCGATGAAATCTCACGTTCAAAACCTTTTTGAGTCTCGATTAGGAAATTATCGAGTTTTTCAGAATGAAAACCTTTTTCAGATAAAATCAGGTCAACATCCACGCCCATCTCTCCGGCTTTCAGCATACCATTTAAATATTTTTTAGTTTCAGCGTAATCTCCAGAAACCATTCCTTCAAATGACGAACCCGCCTGTTCTACTTCTGTTCGCGCACGGTTTTCTTCCGGCGTTCCAATCGGTTTATATTCTGTTTTATTTAAACGTGATTGTTCATCACACGATTGAATGTCTGTTCCTCGTATGTTCGTTGAAAACGCAGTCGCACGCTGGAAGGACTGTGACATTGTGTGGATACAGTATGGAGATCCGTCGTCTGGGTTATAACTATAAACTTCCGGCTGGCAGGCGATCCATTTTCCTTGGCCTTCGTTCGGAATGCTTGATGTTTTCGAACTAAATTTAATATTACTTTTACAAATCGCATCAAGCTTGTCTTGCTTTTGTTTGTAGTCCTCACCGCCTGCTAATACACTTGCACCACGACGATCAGTAACGACGCGATCGTAATCACAAGCACACGTTAAGGTTTTTGGGCTGTTTGAATTGAATGTTAATACGTACTGACCATTATCCGTTGTTACGTGACCCGCAACGACGCATCCGCCATTTAATTCAGGTAAACATGGTGATCCAAACAACGAACCTTTAGTATCTTTTTCTAATTTCGCTTTTTCGAATTTTACGGGCTTATTATCCTTACGTTCAATAATCATAATCTCACGACTACTTGGACTTCCAGGTTCAGCCGCTTGTGCATCTTCACCAAGAAATAATTTTAAATAGTCTTCATACGACGAAGTCTTTTTAGGTTTTTTCTGATTGGGTATTGCACGCGCTTCTGGCTCACCAGCTTCTAAAACACGACGCGCCTCAAACCACAACAATCGCATTTTCACGATGTAAGCCGCACGTTCTTCTGGTTTCATCACGCGCCACGACTGCGGCGTCATTCGTGGAAATCCTTCAAAACGTGAAAAATCTTTTCTATAAGTTTCTAATTTAGTTGAGCCCGGACTTAGTTTTTCGATCGCTGGTTTTAATCTCAGCAAATCGCTTTCAGAAAGCGAAACTTGATTAACGCGCGCCCATTCATTCAACTCGCCGATAATTTCGACGTTGTAAGTTTGTCCACGATCCGTCACTTTGATCGTCGGAACTTTATCGCCACCTGTTGCTTGCGTATAAGTCACTTCAAAAGCTGGCATGACCGCTGACGGTTGCACTTTAAAATAGGCTTCAACTTCAGAGTAAACTTGCGCCGGATACATGTGTTTGGTGCGATCCCAGAATTGCGCGTACGTGGTTTTTTTATTTAAACCTAAATCAATCAACATCGTTTTGATTTGATCTTGGGTCACGCGGTTAAATTGACTTTGCGACTGCAATCCGAAGGCGACCGGTGAAAAAATCATCGTCCACATAGCTACGGCTGCTAAAACATTTCTAAAAAAATTGATAATCATTGTCAACGCTCCACAATTAAAATTCTAAAAAACTCAACGTCTCAAAAACGCATAGTCCTTCAGTCGCCAATTCAATCATCTGATTCGGCAACTTCATGACTTTACTTAATATTTTACGTTATATTCTTGAAAAAGCAGACATGAGTTTAGCGAATTAGCGACCTTCGTCCAGTCGACAAATGAACTAGTCTCGACGATCAGAAGGTTCATCACGACCATCGTTGCGTCGATCAGGATTGTGATCATCGGAAAACCATTTAGTTCGACGATCCAAATAAGGAAACCGAAAGTAAAACGAAATAACTAAAACACCGAGGGTCACGAGTATGGCCACCATCGAAAACACTATTAAAAACGTCTGATTAATTGAATTAGGATCCGCCTGAAATAATCGAGTCGCATTAATAATTAATACAAACAACAAGGTAAAAATAGCCACTGACCACGACAACTTGTGCGGTTTAAATAATAAAATCCCCGTCAGTACAAGCAGGCTTAACCACACCCAATCAATGATTGGTACGGTTTGCAAAAATGAACCAAGCACACTGGGGTCATACCAACGATCGATTCCAGAACCAGCAAAGCTGATCAAAAGATTTCCCAGCGGCGCTAAAATAAATAAGCACGCTAAAAGGTAAATGCCGGTGGCTTTTTTTAGAATAGGTTTGTTGGGTTGCGATTGAATTTGGGTCGAAGCTTGTGTTTGACTATTCATTATTTAGCAATAGTACTTTGATTTTCTCCCAAAGGATAGAATGACCAAGACGATCGTCTAGCGTTTCGTATTTATTTTTATAATGTTCCGTAAACTGCGCCTGATAATTAAGTCCAAATTCATGAGACCTGCTCCCGCCGGCCATAAATAGGTCCCAAACAATAAATACACCGGCCACACCTAAAATAATTTTTTTCTGATGCCGCAATACCCGCTCATAATTTAACAACTGCGTAATGACAAAAACACTAATCACCGGAAAACAGATCACTAAATGCCAATGGTTAAACTCAACCGGAGAAAGACCCGCGGCAACAACCGCCGCCACAAACAAATAAAAAAAGTAGTTGTTGAAACGATTTTTCGGTTCTAAATTCGTCACTGTTTGCTTCCAAATTTTTTGTTGAAACTGCGAACGCATGAATTTGCCGATCAAATAAAAACTAAGTCCCAAACTTGCCAAAGTAACAACATATTTTAGGCTATGAAACCCATAGTAAACCACGTCTCTCAAGATCTCGTTTTCAATCCACTGAAATTGAATTTCCGAAAAAATGTGCCGGCCAAAATAGGTAGAACCCATTCTAAAAAAATAAAGAATCGCTTTTAAAACAGGATACACCAACACAAAATTTCGACCAAAAAATGCATCTGACTTCGAAAAATCCAAATTCTGAATTTGCTGTGACTGTAAGGTTTCATCGGCGAAAAACTTTGTTAAAAGAAAAGGAATAAGGCTGGCGAGTACAACCACGGTTCCGCAGGCGAACCCTTTCCATGAAACGATCATCTGCCGACGTAAAAATAAAAACAGTGAAACTAAGCCAATCACTAAAAAGGAAAAATGCACTTGAAAACAAAACCCGATGCCCAGCACGTGGAAAAAGGTCATCCAAAAGTTCTTTTCATACATTTTCAAAGCGGTCCACAAATGCAGGCCGGCGAACAAAAATAAAAATCCTGGATTATAGAGTTCAACTTGTTCAACCCGCCAAGGATTTAACCAAAAAATGAGTGACAAGAATATAAGCCCCAAAGAGATTTGAGACGCTCGATTTTCATAAATCAACAAAAGTGATTTACGCAAAAAAACATAACTACCACAATGAAACACCAAAACAAAAAAGCCAGCCGACCAGGCTGAAAAATAAACAAACATCGGAGCTGAAGTAATCAAAGTTAAAAAAGTTCCAGGAATATTACCAACTTTAGTGGCCACATTTCCAAAATGAGTCCACTCGCCTTCGAGCAATAAACGCAGCGACTTATCCATCAGCTGCGTATTATCTGTATGAAGCCGGAGTGTCTTCAGCATCAGAATACTTAAGACAACTCCTATAACAAAAAATAGTATTTCAAATTTATTTTTCTTCAAGAAAAGTGTTTTTAATAGTCGCCATCATCATCCATTGCTGTCGGTGCTTCGCCTATGCCGCGGAATTCTTCAGCAAATGTTTGCGCTTCTTCTTCTTGATTTTCCATTTCACCGAGTGCCGATTCATCAATTTCAAGCTCTTGAATCGCCGACAAGAAATCTTTCTCGGAACGTAAATCTTTTCGAATCGCTTCCAAATATTTATCTGGATAACGTGTTGTTAAATCAATAATGTATTTATCTAATTTTCCATCGAGTAAAATGCTTTTGCGGATCTGAATTTTCTTCCAAAGCAATAAATAATGGTAACGGCAGTAGCCATCGACCGTCGATACTTGATCACAATCGCGAACGCGGCACAATCTGCGCCCTTCAGAGTCTGTTAAATAAACTTCTTCATCACGTTCTTCGGTGTCATCATCAGATTCTAAATCACCCTCTTCAAGCTCATCGATTTCTTCAACGGCTTTTAAGTCATCTTCGTATTCAGCAATTTCCGAATCACCGAAACCGTCCGAAACTAAATCCGCATCAAAGTCGTCATCCTTGGTTTCGGTTTTTTTATTTTTCAATTTTGAAGCTTTTTTATCTGCCGATTTCGCCCCAGCAGCAGGTATTTTTAACGCGGAAGCTTTGTCTTCGATGGGCTTAACTGCTCCACCCGTTTTTGTTTTCAATTGAACTGCATCTTTTTTAATCAAAATAGTGGACTTTTCCACAGGCTTCTTTTTGTCCGCCTTGGTTTTCGAATCGGTTTTTACAACTAGTTTTGTAGAAACTTTAGCTGCTTTTGGGGCTATTTTGCTTGCTGCTTTAGCAACAGGTTTCACAGGTTTCTTAGTTGCATCTTTTTTCATCGGTTTTGCTGCTTTATTTTTTGCCATATCTCTTCCATTCCATGGGGCCGTCTGACCGGTCCTTAATTTAGCCTTGCGACAGCTTTCAAAAGCTGTCAACCCATTTTATTTTTCTTTATTAGCCATCCAGAAAATTTAAGTTTTATTTTTTCGACGAAACTCATTAAAGTCATCTTTCTCACTGATCGTTAGCTCATGCGCACTCAAACTTTAAGTTTTTAACAAAGGAATATATGGAAAACGCAGTCATTGTTTCCGCACAAAGAACCGCAGTCGGTTCTTTTCAAGGTTCACTTTCATCACTTCCAGCCCCACGCTTAGGTGCTGTTGCTATCAAAGCCGCTTTAGAAAAAGCCGGTGTTGCAGGAACTGAAGTTGATGAATTAATTTTTGGTGAAGTCTTAACTGCAGGTGTTGGCCAAGCACCAGCTCGTCAAGCCGCTATTTTTGGTGGAATTGCGAGCTCTACTCCATGTATGACGATTAATAAAGTTTGTGGATCAGGTTTAAAAGCTGTGATGTTAGCGGCCGATACAATTCGTCTTGGTCAAAATCAAATCGTTGTGGCCGGAGGTCAGGAAAATATGTCGCTGGCCCCTCATCTATTAGAAAATTCTCGTACAGGTTATCGCATGGGCTCGGTGCAAATGATCGATTCAATGATCAAAGACGGCCTTTGGGATCCTTACAATAATTTTCACATGGGTAATGCCGCAGAAATTTGCTCGCGTGAATTTTCTTTTACTCGCGAAGCTCAAGATCAATTTGCGATTGATTCTTATAAAAAGGCTCACGCCGCAACGGCGGCCGGGCATTTCAAAAATGAAATCACCGCTGTCACCATCGAATCTAAAAAAGGTCCTCTTCAAATTACAACTGACGAAGAACCAACAAAAGCCATGTTCGATAAAATGCCAGGCTTAAAACCAGCCTTTGAAAAAGATGGAACAATCACTGCAGCCAACGCATCAAAAATTAACGATGGCGCCGCGGCTTTAGTGATCATGAGTGAATCAGAAGCTAAAAAACGCGGATTAAAACCATTAGCCCGCATTGTTG
>JAYVHE010000324.1:0-2344 GCA_043771495.1 Bdellovibrio sp.
ATCTGAAGAATTCTTAGATGTCGTCAAAACCGATTTGATGGAGAAAGAAATCTACGTTTTTACTCCCAAAGGTGATGTTAAAGAGTTACCAGACGGAGCTACACCAGTTGATTTAGCGTACGCGATTCATACGAATTTAGGCGGTATGTGCACCGGAGCGCGGGTTAACGGACGAATGGTGCCGCTCAAGCATGAACTAGAAAACGGTGATCGTGTCGAGATCATGACGGCAAAAACTCAAACGCCGTCGAAAGATTGGTTGAAGTTTGTTGTCACTAATAAGGCCAAATCAAAAATTCGCCAATACGTTAAAGAAGAGCAACGCCGCAATTCAGTGAACTTAGGTAAAGAGATCGTCGAAAAAGAATTTCGCAAATTTGGCTTGGCGGCCGCAAAATATTTAAAAGGCCCCGAGTACGATAGTTACATGAAAGCCCAAGGCGTTCACGACGTCGAAGAACTTTATGCGCAAGTCGGCTATGGAAAATTCGAACCACGTCATTTGGTCGATAATTTAAAACCGCAGAATGCTGAAAAGACCGAAGAAAAAAATGAAACAATTAGTTTCATGGAAAAAGTGGTCAAATCCGCTAAATCCAAAACTAAAAAATCAAATTCTTTAGTTTCAGTCGATGGAATGGACGACGTTTTAGTTCACTTCGCTAAATGCTGTGGCCCGATCCCGGGTGATGTCATTAGTGGTTTTATCAGTCGTGGAAAAGGCATTATTATTCACCGCGGGGACTGTCCAAGAGTTTTTGAATTAGATCAAATCAGACGCGTTGATGTGGCATGGACGACAAAAACGGCAGGCGATGGTCAAGAACGCCAAGTGAAATTAGAAGTCATTGGCCAAGACGTTCCAGGATTATTAAAATTAATGTCTGAAGCCTTTTCGGTCCAAGGAATTAATATTGAGTCCGCACAAATTAGAACCACACGCGATAAAAAAGCCGTTTGTTTATTCGAAGTTTCAGTCAAAGATTTGAAGCAATTAAGTAATGCAGTTTTAGCGCTTCAAAAAATCAAAGGTATTATTGGCGTTCAGCGAAAAATGGGTTAACTTTTTCAGTAAGTTAGTTTAAATTTTATTAATGAGCCCAGCACTAAAGAAAAAAATTATTGCCGCAGTCGTGATTTGTCTTATTTTAGGAGTACTTTTTTATCAAAGCCAAAAACGTGAGCGCGAGATGCAGGAATTTATTAAAATGCAGGAAGCTCCGTTGAAGGAAGCTGAAGGGCAGACTAAGTAATGTATTTTTGCGGAGCCCGGCCATCCATGGGCGTCGAGACTAGCCGTCCGCAGGCGCTGCCTTCGGCCATCGTGGCCGAAAGACTGTGAATCTAAGAATCTAAGAATCTAAAAACTGAACAACCGAATAGCATATATTTCTAGAGTTACTTTCTTTTTAAAAGCTCCGACAAGCGTGACGCGTTTTCTACAATAAAAAAATCCCGATTCCTCGGGATTTTTTTATTGTAGAAATGTCGGCGAGGGCATGGAACCCGTCTTTTAAAAAGAAAGTAACTCTAGAACGTCATACCGTAACCGATTGTGAAGTTCATCTGATCAATCACTGGTACTGTGTCGGACTTGTTCAGCGACATATGATATTCAAAACCAATCGGGATAAACATTTTGTTATTAATTAAATAATCGAAACCCGCACCTGCGTAGATGCTGTTGGCCATTTCAATTTTGCTTTCATCTAACGATGTTGATTTTTTAGAAAGTGGAATTTTAATTAATCCACCACCAACCACAAATAAGTTGAAAGCGGATTGAATCAGATCGTAACGACCAGCTGCGCCTAATGTTAAGTAGTTAATTTTTGCATTACAATTCGTCGATAACTTACCATCACACGAATTAAACTGTGCGGTTCCTTTAACATCTAACATTTCAAATCCAGCTTCACCGCGGGCGACTAAGCGGCCGGCCAATGGCATATCTAAATTAACTGAAAGGCCCATGTTCGAACCTTTCATGGCTACAGTTTCTAAATTTCCGCTGCCATCAATTTGCTTGGCAGAAATCGCGTTCATCATCATCTTTAAGTTGATCCCTAATTTCATTTTATCAAAACGTAAAAATGAGGGTCTGTCAGCCGGTGCTGATGACTCGCTGGCTTTTAAACCCGCTGTGGCCGTTGCTTTACGTGAAATGACTGTGTTTCCAGGTTTTGCAGTCCCTTTGACAATCGTCCCTAAAGCCTTGTTGCCTTTAACTTGTGTGATTTTTATTAAAGCTGAACGTTTGTTTTTTTCATTCATGACAAAAAACTCTTCATCTTTGCTCATAGAAAATCCGATTGAGAATTCAACAAGTATTTTGCCGTCTTTC
>JAYVHE010000325.1:0-9111 GCA_043771495.1 Bdellovibrio sp.
AAAATGGGTTAATCGCATGCATACATTGCGTGATGTAAAGCAAAAGCTTTTTAATACGGGTATGAATGACAATGTTTGGGGTCAATTGTCGGCCCACTCTTATTCTAAGTACATCAAAACGACCAAGCAAATTTTTATCGCCAAAGAACGCGCAGCTCGTATGGTGAAAAATGAAGGCTCCAATGGCGAAGTTTATTTAGAGCGCCAAGGTGTGAAGCCATTTTCGGTTTGTGAAACAAAATTTATCATGAGCGAATTCGTAACGGGCGCAAAAGTTTTACCGATGGAAAAACCGAAAGTAATTAAAAAAGCCAAAGCTGGCGCGATAATGATGCCGATGCCACCAAAAGGTGATGATTCTGAAGACGAAGTCGATGATCAACCTTATCAAGATGATGAAGGTCATTGGTACGGTAAAGGTATGGATTTGAAAAAATACGACGATATGCTTGAAGATTTCAAAGCTCAAGCAAACCGTTGTCAGCCTGGTGATAACGATTATTTCTATGATTTCCGCGGAGACTCAAACTTCAAACCAAATTCTCCAGAATCTAACGGCATGATTTGGTATTCTTCGACAATCGGTGGCGCATGTATGCGTAACAAAGCTGATAACGGCTTTACTTTTAAAAAAGGGACTGATGCACAATTTGCTGAAGACCCAGCTATCTGCGAAAAATATTTTAAAGAGCCGTTCAAATACCGTTGGTCTGCGGCCCGTGCAGGCCTTGCGACGTGGATGATGCATGACTCGCAATACAATAGTATTTTTAATGAATCGAACGAAAACGTAACGATTATGCCGCACTTAAAACCAATGGAAAAACCTTTTGCTTACCGTTTTATGGCAGAAAAACCGTATGAGCCTGAATTATACGTTCCGTATGAAAAAAATGAAGCGGGTCAGTATGTTACAGAAAAATATGTGAAAAATCTTGAAACTGGCGAGGGCGAGTACAAGCAGATCGTACTTGAAGGCCCAGCGCTGGATGAAGCATTAGCTGAAATTAAAGAGAATGAAGAGCAATTCGCTAAAGATATGATTGAGTACCAAAACGCTTTGAAGACTATGCCTGGACCTGAACCGATCACAAAATTCAATTTGTTATTCACTGAAAAACAGCAAGAATTTTGGAAACGTGAAGATTTAGGCTTCAATACAATTTTCCAAGTTTCCAAAGAAACAAAACATAAAACCGGTGATGCTTATGCGCGTATTCGTAACGCCGTAAACCGACATACAGATTGGTATGCTTCGGCATACGATGATGGATCGAAGAATGCTGACGGAACGCCAAAGGTGCGTGATCAAGCCTATTCTCCATTTGTGGCTTCAAGCTATGAAATGAGCGCATCCGACGGCTTTACAGCGCCTGGTGTGACTGTTAATTCACCGGCCGATGGTTGTAAGCACTGGATGTTCATTTTCAAGTTACCGATGAATAATTGGATGTCTTATGAGAAATTACAAGGCGGTCAAAAGGTTAATTTCAACACGCAATGGTTTGATGAAACCAGTTTTGGTACAAATCATTTAGCAGATAGCGAACGTGCCCTAGACCGTCTGGGTACAGCACTAGAGAAAGAAATGGATACAATTCTTTATTTGAATAACATCACAACTTCTGGAAAAGTAGATGAGAAGTGTGGAGAAGACAAGGTTGCAACATACAACTAATCGGTCCGTAAAAAATAACCAAATGAATTTTGACGACCACGTTCGTCGTCAAGGTTCTAGTAAAGCCAACAAGTTAAAACTGTTGGCTTTATTTATTTTAATGCCGGCGATAGCATTTGGTTCCATTTGGTTTTTAGATCATCGTGGTTTTTTTGCAATTCAAAGTATCGAATTAAAAATTGAAGCGTTGGAATCTCAAAAATCCTATTCGGCCGCCTACGTTGAAAAATTAGCCACTGTATTTTCTGCGAAAAAAGGAAAATCGTTATGGCGAACATCGCTCTCAGAATTTTCCCAAGTTCTAAAAAGCCAAGATTGGATTCAAGAGTTTCACACGCAACGTGTGTGGCCGGCATCTGTTGAAATTAGAATTGTTCCAAAAAAACTTTCATTCATTACCGCGTCTCCAAAAGATTTTGCAAATGGAGTTTTCCATCCCGTTTCTGATCAAGGTGATTTACTTCCGGCGGTTGACACACGACAAATTCCACCTTTAGCTCACTTGAATGGCGAAATTTTTTTAAAAAATGCAGCGAAAAGAAAAAAAGCAATTGAGTTATTACAGTCTTTACCTGCTCAAGGTAAGGTCGGAATTGATCAACTTTCAGAGGTGAATTACGATCCAAAATTTGGGTTCTGGATTCGTACAATCCGCGCCCCGTATGAGATTCACTTGGGTGAAGAGCAATTTGAATTGAAGGCTGCGAGGGTCTCACAAGTGATCGATTACCTCGAAAAACACGATCTGAAGGCACGCGTCATAGACGCAAATTTGACCAAAAAAGTCCTTGTCAGGATGCAGCAGAATCCATAAGCTTAAATATAGGACCATTGTATGGATACTAAGGTCTAGAAAAGAATCAATTTAGATAATAATATCTAAATTTTAAGCAAAACTTAGGGATGAGCATGAGCCGATCACAAAACCGTTCTTACATTCAAGCCGGTCCACTCGGAGCAAATACTAAATCAATGAACGCGAATCAAATGGGAGCCTTCGGTGCTTCGACAAGCTCGCACTTTCCTCTGCTTTGCTCGCTGGATATTGGGACCTCTTCAATCAAAATTGTGATGGCGCGAATTAACCCCATCAATTCATCAAATACCGGAGCGACATTTAGCCCGACACAAATCGATGTGGTCGGAGTTGGCGTTTGTCCAAATTCGGGATTAAAAAATGGTGTAGTTGTAAATATCGAAGCCACAACAGAATGTATTCGTAAAGCCAAAGAAGAAGCCGAATTGATGTCGGGATTAAAAGCTTCTGAGGTATGGGTTTCAGTTTCTGGTTCGCACATTCAATCGATGGATTCACGCGGCATGGTCGCGATCAAAAATAAAGAAGTCACAATTCAAGATATCGAACGTGTAATTGAGGGCGCAAAAGCGATTCAGATTCCAGTGGATCGTACTGTTTTGCATGTGATTCCACGTGAATACAAAGTTGATAATCAAGATGGTATCATTGACCCAGTGGGAATGAGCGGCGTTCGTTTAGAAGCGAATGTTCACATCGTAACGGCCAGCCAATCGGCACTTTTAAATTTAACAAAGTGTATTGAAAAATCTGGTTTGCGAGTGGCCGGATATGTTTTAGATCAAGTTGCAAATATTGGTTCAGTTTTAAGTCCTGATGAAAAATCATTAGGTGTTTGTTGTGTGGATATCGGCGCGGCTTCAACAAAATTAGTTTATGTTGTAAACGGCGGCCAAGTTTTGACAGCCTATGTACCCATTGGTGGACAACACTTTACCCAAGACGTGGCGATTGGTTTGCGAACTCCACAAATTTTTGCAGAGACGTTAAAGAAAAAATACGGTTGTGCAATGGCTTCCTTAGTTGGCGATCAAGACACTGTCGAAGTCGACGGCGTCGGTGGCCGCAAGTCACGAACAGTTCAACGCAAAGAATTGGCAACAATTTTAGAAGCGCGTGCGGAAGAGTGTTTAAATTTAATAGCAAATAATATTCGTTTAAGTGGTTTACATCCTTTATTAGGTTCGGGAATTGTATTGACCGGTGGAGCCAGTCAATTAGAAGGCCTTGTTGAAATGGGTGAATTTGTTTTTGATTTACCAGTTCGTAAAGGGACGCCAGTAGGTGTTGGCGGGTTAAAAGAAGTTGTTAAAGGCGCAGAATTTACAACTTCATTAGGTTTATTAATTTATGCGATCGAGAATTCGCAAATTTTAGATTCAGGATTTATGACAAATCCATTCGGTGGCGGCATTGGGACTGTTACTGATAAAGTGAAAAAGTTTTTTTCAGATTTATTTTAATTTTTTATAACGTTTGGAGGCTACATGTTTGAATTAGAAGAGAATGTAAATATCGGAGCGAACATCAAGGTTGTTGGTGTTGGTGGCGGTGGAAGTAACGCCGTAGCGACGATGATCGAAGGGCAAATGAATGGCGTTGAATTCGTTATTGCAAATACCGATATTCAAGCTCTGAATTCAAGTAAAGCTCAGCATAAAATTCAATTGGGTGCAGATTTAACAAAAGGTTTAGGCGCAGGAGCAAATCCAGATGTAGGTCGCAGATCAGCGATAGAGTCTTATAATAATATCGTCGAACAGCTCAAAGGTTCAGACATGGTTTTCGTAACAGCCGGCATGGGTGGTGGAACGGGAACAGGCGGCGCACCGATCGTCGCAAAAATTGCTCGTGAACTTGGGGCTTTAACAATTGGTGTGGTCACTAAACCGTTTGTTTTCGAAGGAAAAAAACGTTCTAAGCACGCTGAAGTCGGGTTGAATGAATTGCGCGACAATGTTGATGCATTAATCGTAATTCCGAATCAAAAATTATTAACAATCGCAGCTGAAAAAACTCCGCTATTAGAGACTTTCAAAAAAGCGGATGAAGTTTTATTACAAGCTGTTAAAGGTATTTCAGATTTAATTAATATTCGTGGTTTAATCAATTTGGATTTCGCAGATATCAGAACTGTTATGGCTAACAAAGGTTTGGCATTAATGGGAACTGGTCAAGCGTCTGGTGATAACCGCGCTGTGATTGCAGCGACACAAGCGATTTCGTCGCCGTTATTAGAGAACGTAAAAATCGAGGGCGCAACTGGCATTATCATTAACGTCACTGGCGGACCGGATCTATCTTTATACGAAGTGAACGAAGCTTCGACATTAATTACAGAAGCTGCCAGCGAAGACGCGGAAGTTATTTTTGGTGCGGTGATTGATCCAAACATGGGTGACATGGTTTGTGTAACTGTTATTGCCACTGGTTTTGCTCGCGAAGATAAAAAAGACGCGGCTACATTACCAAGTTTTCAAAACATGCAGTCGTTTTTATCGTCTCCAACTTTGACATTTGATTTATCTGGGTATCCTGCACAAGGAAATCAACAGGTTCCACAACAACAAATGCAGCCGGGGGCGCCTCAGCCTATGCCACAAAATCCGATGCAGCAGCAATACTCTCAAACTCAGCAGTTTCCGCCTCAACCGTATTATCAGCCGCAACAGCACACTTATCAGCAACCAGCTCATCAAATGGGCCAGCAGCAGCAACAGAATTATCAACAACCAGTCATGAGTAATCCACTACCTCCATTAGAAAACGTTCAACAAAACGTTCATGGATTCGTGGTTGAAAATGCACCGCTGGATTTACAAAACGATATGACCATGACAATGAATCAACCGTCGCATCAGCACGTACATACCAACAGTAATGGTTATTCTTCAGCTGTTTCGCCAGTAACGGTTGTAACTTCAGCTCCGGAGTCCAACAGTCAAACGGCACGTGATTTATTATTAGCAAAAGCTCGCGCATTTCGTGAAAACCAAACGGCAATGCCTTCTGAAGAAAAAGCCAATCCTGAGCAATTGTCGATGATGGATGAAGAAAAAAGTCGCGAAGAAGCCAAAAAAATGGCTCGCGATATCTTAGAAGTTCCAGCTTTTATTCGTAAGAAACAAAGCTTTGATTTAAATCATTAATTTTTAGAGCTATTTGAAAAGTAATTCGACGGGGTCGCCTAGACCATACTGACGCTTTTCAAACGCGCTCGTTTCTGTTAAAAGGTGTTATGACCAGTTGGTTTCTGTCCGATCTTCACATCAAAGACGTGAACGATCGGCAAAGCAATATTCTACTGCAGTTTCTAAACACCCTTGAACAAAACCCAACGGAGCATCAACTTTTTTTAGTCGGAGACATCTTTGATTTTTGGTTATCAAACGGACACGCTTTTGAAAAAGCCTTTAGGCCAATTGTAAAAAAAATAAAATCACTGCGTGAAGCCGGATTGAAAATCTATTACTTCGAGGGCAATCACGATTTTCATATTGATGTTTTTTGGTCGAAAAAAATGGGAATTCCCGTTTACGAAAACGACGCTATTTTTCAAATTGCAAATTACAAAGTTCGCGTCGAGCACGGCGATTTTATTAATACCGAAGATAAAGCTTATCACCGCTATCGCGCCACAGTTCGCAAACCATGGATGGAATTTTTAGCGCACGCAATCCCAAGTGCTCTTTGGAAACCCGTCGGAGAGCGGCTCAGTTCGCACAGCCGCCACAAATCCAGCAACTATGGCAAAGGTAACGCCGATCAATTGCGTCAGATGATTCGGGATTACGCAAAAAAAGTTCACCGCACTGATGACTTTGATCTGCTTATTACGGGTCACATGCACATCGAGGACGATTATACGTTTAAAACAAACACAGGTGCGGCGCGTTCGATTAATTTGGGGACATGGCTCGATAAGCCAAAGGTGTTGAGAATTGACCAGGCCCAAATAAAGATGCTTTATTTTAACAATCGTGGGGAGTTACTCGATGAAAAATAAAATTTTTGTATTTGTTTCTATTTTGGTTTTAGGTCTATCAGCATTTGCGCAAATCAATGCGCCACGTCCGGCGCCACCAGCGATGCCGCCAGAGTTTCAAGGTACATTCATTTTGAAGGCGGATGGAATTAAATTAGTCCAAGCCAAACATGAATTAACTGTAATGACTTTAAACCAAGAAGCCCAAGACTATGTGGCTTCACTCCGTGCACAACATTACGCATGCCAGAATTTTGACGCTCGTCACGTGAAGTGTTCACGCTTTATGAAAGACCTTCAATCTATTGGTTCACCGTTTGAAAATGTTTACGAACTTTATAAAAATCAAAAATTAGAAATTTTTGCGAGTGAATTTCCAGTCGAACTTGTAAACGACGCGGAATTTTTAACTGAATGGAAACGATCTCAAAACGCACAGTGGATGGGACAGAAATTTACTGACCTTCATTACACGGTTATTAAAGATCCAATGCTTCCAGAGCATTTAGTGAAAATGAAATTTACAAATGCAGCTGATCAACGAGCGTATTTTTATGTTGTTGGACATGTTGGCGGAGTCGATATCGCTCTTCAACATAAGGAAGTATTAAGAATGTCGCCGGCTAAACGATTCGTAATTACTGAAACTATGAATTGTCTTTTAGAAGTTAATTTATCGAAGTAAGAAAAGGTGTCTGGCACCTTTTCTTAGCGCGATTGAATGTCGACGTAAGGACCGTTCATCAAGCGGCGCAGTTGTTCTAATTTTTGAGAGTTGTCTTCGCCAGCTGCGTTTTTTAGAACCAAGTAATTCAGTTGATCCTCATAAATTTGTCGTAAAATCGGATCAGAATTAAGTAGCATCTTTAGAGTTGCAATCAGGTCAGTTGGGGCAATACCCTCTATAAAAAATTGAAATTCAGAACCCTGTATTTTAAACCCAATCCGTTTCTTTCCGATCAGTGCAGTTTCAGAATTCAAAAAGCTATTCATAATTTCTGCTACGCGCGCTAGGGCTTTATCGCCTGTTTCAGATTTATGTTCGAAATAATTCATTAAGCCTAAGTTCAGCAAATTAATCCAAAGGCCTTTGTAAGTGGGCGAACCTTTTAATTCTCCAATTAAGTCCTGGCCAATTATCGACTGTCCGTTGATTAACTTTGTATGTTTGTGGATCGGAAGATCTGTGACGTCGTGTATTTTTCCGTTTCTATAAGTTTCTACTTTAAGTTCGACAACGCCATGATCAGATTTAAAATTAGAAATATTGTAGTGACCAATATGATAAAGAACATCTCCATGGCGTGTCCATTTGATTTGCTGCTTATTAAAATCAGTTACAGTTCGTCGTGGTGATGGGAGGTGCGTTCTGTCTGGCAGTAGTGGAAAATCATAATCAACCACAAACAACGGACCTTTGATATAATTAATTTCGTCAACATTGGTTACGTACTTGGCCATTGTTGCGCCCGAGGCATGATTCGATTTTTTAATGGCCACTTTGTGGGGAAGAGCGTTGCGTTCAACTTGTTTTTGAATTACATCTGCAGGCCTTCCACCGTAGTACGTGGCGCCGATCGCTATGCTCGGTTGCGAATAATTAATGAACGAACTAAAATTATCCCTAGCCGCGATGAACTGCGTTTGAATGTCTTCAGTTTCAAATTCAGTAAATTTCTGCGGTTCCGTTTTTGTTTCTTCGAGCTTAGTTTTGGCTTTTTGGTAGATTTCCCAACGATGATCTTGCTCTTGCCGAAAGATAGACTCGGCGTAATCTTTGGTTTTTTCTTGGACGACTTTCAAAATTTTATTGGTCTCTTCGGGTTTCATCATAGGCATTAAAATTCCGAATTCGTCTCCACCTAAACGAAAGACAAGCCCTCTGTTATTTGAGATATCTCGAATAGCTTTAGATACAGCGGCTACAAAGTGATCGCCATCAACCAATCCATTTTTAAAATGTTTATTAATCCAACCTAAATCATTCACATCTATAAAAATCACAATTCCTCGGCCGTTTTCTAAAGCTTGGTCATAGAGCCTGCGGCCCTTGTCTAAATTAGCATTGATAACGAAGGGAACTTTGTGGTCCAAGGGGATTTCCTCGCGAAATACGTGCGCGAGTCCATCAACGTAAACAATGGTCTCTTGATAGTAGCGCATCTGATCATTTTCGTAGGGGAGGTGGTCATCGTAGTATAAATGCTTTTCATGAGAAATGATCACGCGGGTTTGATCGGGCAGCAGAACCGAATCCAAAATTTTCGGATCGGATTTTTTAGAGGGAGTCCATTGCAAAGGGGTATTCCCTTTTCGGCGTTCAACTGTAGTGGAGTTTGTCACCTGTTCAGTTTTAAGAAACAAATCAATGCAAGTTGAACCAGCGCCATTGGCAAATACCGCAGAGCTCAAGCAAAAAATCAGCGAAAAAATCAGACCTAATTTAATTAAAAAATTGTTGAAGCACACCACGGTAAATAAGGTTGCAACTCTTGGGCTCAGCAAAAAAAGTAAATTATTCGATTTGTTCCAAAACGGGAAAAAGGGTGCCAGGCTACTTTTCCGGACGCGGTGGGTCCGGAAAAGTAGCCTGGCACCTCAAATTGATACAACAGTCGTGTTTCAATTTAC
>JAYVHE010000326.1:0-7566 GCA_043771495.1 Bdellovibrio sp.
AATGGATGCATACATCAAAGCGAAATTAGGTAAATATGCTCCAGCACTTTCAAAAAATGTGATTAATCCTGCCGGTATGCCAAAGGGTAAAGCTCAATGGCGAATCGCTGAGACACAAAGCGAAATTTCTTCGCATGGAGCAAAAGATGGAACCAAAATGCCATCTTTAGCAATGCTTAAGTATATTTGGGGCGGTTGGGATATCAAACAGTCTGACCTCGACGAAATTATTGAGCAAGTCAATAAGCGTGTTCCAGATTACGCTTTAAAAACCACACAATTGATACCTGATGGTGTTTTTAACCGCGTTGGTAAAATTGCGTTCTATCAACTCATGATTACGTTAAAAGTTGAGCCCGAAGGTTTAGAAAATGTTCGTAAACTATTTTTATCGCCAGATTTAGCGATTCCGGCACCGGGCGCAGACGTTGAAGTCAAACGCGGTTTTTTACAAAAGTTATTTTTTAAATTGAATCAAAAAATGACTGGAAAATATCGCCCTCAAGATAAAGCGGTCTTCGATGGCATCGTTAATTTATATGGCAAAGAACAGTATCAGGCCGAATGTACTAATGATGCCATGCGCGTCGAAAATGCTCCGACAACTGTGAACACCATGTATGCCGGCACAGATTATTCGTGTTTATCCAAATGGGTTGAGCGTTTGATTACGGTTTCTCGTAAATTTGATGCGAGCAAAATTGAAGACGCCACTGAAGCGATCACAGAAGTTCTTTATATTTTAGATGAAAAGTTGCCGATTCAGTCATTGCTTAATGTGATCGGACTAGAAAACTACCGCTACGGCGCAAATGTTTTCGGATTCCGTGCAAAAGATGAAAACGCGGTCGATGCAACTTGGCAAAGTCCCGTATTTGGAGAACCACCAACTGCAGACCTTTACCAAAATTTATTAACGGGTGAGTTAGCACGACGTCATGAATTATCTCCGCTGGTTATTGATCGTAAAATGATGCCGTACTAGGGGAGTGACATCCTGTCAGAAAAGGGGCCGGGCCCCTTTTTAATCCCGTTTCGATCGACCATCGTGGCCGAACGACCGTTGTTTATGGAATCTCGTGTGATTTCGATGTTAGTTTTCAAATTTTTGTTCCTAAAATTGTATGAATATTTAACGGTCTTGTATTAACTACAGGAAGTCAAAATTTTCCCGCAAATTCTATTAAACATGAGTTAGATTCCCGACATTACTAATTTCAAACTGTTTCTACAGTTTTTTGGAATTAGCATTTTTGGGGGATCTAAAATGGGCTTGGGGAAATACTTTTTTGGCGGCGTTTTATTTTATTTCATCGTGATGACTTTCGTTTCGCGGTTGCAAGCGCAGGGTTTACCCTCGTCGCAATTAGAGCCCGGGGTCCAAAAATTATTAGATAACTCGTGGGTTATCAATAACAAAGGTGTAGCTCAACTTTTTGATTTAAGCTTAACGCAAGCTTACCGGTTGCAAGGCCGTGTCGGTCAAGACATTCAAGCACCTAAAAGTGAATCTAATAAAGTCATGCGCAAAGTTCGCGTGGCGATTTTAGATACGGGTGTTGATGTGAATCACCCGGGATTATTTAATCGTATCGCAAGAAATTCTAAAGAATGCGCGCGACTTGAATTGTACCAAGCTTGTTTAAACAATAATGACAACACCATTGAACAGTGTGCGAAAGAATTTTTAGACAGCTCAAATGCTAAGAACGATGCCGATCAAAATAAATATCCAATGGATTGTACGGGCTGGAGTGTATTAGCTGATCCAACACCAAATAATATTTTAGGTACGCCAATGATGAGTGACCCCAATGGTCACGGAACTCACGTTGCCAGCCTAGTGGCGCAAGTTTCAAAAAATATCGAAATCATTCCCGTACAAGTCTTGGGAGAAAAATTTAGCCCGAATCAACCCGTAAAACCATTTTCAATTGATTTATCTCCGGATGAAACCACACGAAATGGTTTTGATTCCTCGGGTGGCGAAATCGCGCAGATCGTGGCGCGCGGAATTATCTACGCCATTCATGCAAAAGCGGATGTGATCAACTTATCAATTGGATGGCCGCAATTACAAGATCACGAAATCTTACGTGATGCAATTTTAGAAGCGCAAAAACAAGGAATCATTGTTGTTGCAGCTGCTGGAAATGATTCAACGTCGGCCCTTTTACGTCCGTGTCAGTATGACAATGTTATTTGCGTAGCGGCGACAAGACCAGATGGCTCGATGGCCAGTTTTTCTAATTTTGGTTTTGGTGTTGATGTCGCAGCTCCTGGAGTTTCTGTAACTGGATTATTTCCAGCCGAACGTCGCTCGATTTCAATTCCAGGATTTTTTGGCGTAGATATTTTATCTGGCACTTCGCAAGCCAGTCCTTTGGTTGCAGGTTTAATTGCTGATATGATTTCACGTGGCGTACCTAAAAATGAAATTTACCCGCGATTAATTTTAGGCGCTCGCCCCTTCGAGAAAGAGCTTCCCGTCTTGGTGGGGCCTGTTAATAAACCTGGTGTTCCAGTGCTTGCGCCGGCGCCTTACGAAAAAACAGTTCTGGGTGGTCAGGTTGATGGAATTAAATCATTAGCCGTACCTGCTCAGACACTTATTTTAAACGCGACGAAAACAACCGAACAAATTATTTGGAATCGTCAAAACGCAGTATTGCCAGTTAGTTTTAAACTAAAAAACTACTGGAAAGCGACCAGCGGTGCCGTTGAAGTTCGCTTAGCATTCACAAATAAAAATTCAGTATTACCGGCGATTTCGCAATTACAATTCCAAGGAAGTTCGTCAAATCAAACTTCGGGCTGGAAAGAGGGCGAAATCAAAACGCTGAACGTTAAATTAAATATCCAAGACGCCAAAGTTCCGGGTCTTTCGCGTATTCCACGTGAATTAAATTTTGAAGCGGTTGTGTTGATCAATGGTCAAGTTCACCGTCGATTTCCACTACGCGCAGAAATCATCACAAAGCTAGATTTGAATTTATTAGCTAAAGACAGCGAAGTTCAATCATTGCCGTTATCTCGTGGTCGTCAACAAGGCGAAAAATATTTCCTCATCGATGAAATTTACGATACAGCACCAAATCAACGCGATTATTTCTTGATTAGCAAAGGTGAAAAAGATTTTAGTTTAGCTTTAGCGCGTATGACCAAAGCCGGTTACGAAATTACGCAGCCAGTGAAGTTCAAAATTAACGGTAATATTCTACCGACAAAACCATTACATCGTATTCGAATCGACGTGGATCAAGACGGTCAGTCCGAATACGTTTTCACTTTACAAGAATTTGAAACGATTGACGGGGTCCTGACGGGCTCAAGCAATTACCGTTTGCACGTTTTTATTCTGAATCAGGATTTGTCGATCAAGAAATATTTTAAATTCTACGATGACCGCACGTTGTTTCCATTGGAATTTACGTGGTTAAAAGTGGGCTCAGAACTACGCCCAGCTTGGGTCGCGCAGGGCTTTAAAGTCATTCCTGGAGCCGCCAAAGATGAACTTGAAGGCGAAGACATCTACATGTACCACTTGGACAAAAATTACGAGTTAGCGCAAATCGCAACAACTCCGGGTTTACGTATTGTTGATTTAATCCAGCCCAGTGTTGATCAAATCCGTAAGGGACAAGTTCCAGTGCTGGTCGCGAAAAATTTAGGTACTCCAAATAAACCATCATTTCTTAATGAATTTTACTTCGCATGGATCGTCGATCAAAAACCGACGAACTTACAAAAACTTGAAGATGTTTCAGCATCTTTAAACGGGAACTACCGTAATTTAATCGATACCCGCAAAGATCGTTCGTTAAATTTAAGTTTTGAAGAATCTGAATTTAAAGGAAACTTCTGGTTTGGCGGCGACGCTCACCAAAAACAAAGAATTTCGATGATCGATTTTAACTCGATGAAATTCGTTGACCAGTTGTTATCTTCGGAACAACAAGTGTTCGATGCGCCTTTACGCGTACGTTCGGCTTACAGCGGCGGCGGAAAACAAGCGACGTTTGTGATGACCAATACCGAAATCGAATACCACGATTTAACGTTGAAGCAAAAAGCCATGACCAGCTTAAATAAGTACACATTCATTGGTGATGACCTAATTGTGGATTTGCAATTCCCAGTGACGTTAACGTCTTCGGTTTCGGCACAATCTAAAACGCCAGCCCTATTTACTACTGAGGGTAGTGGATTAAGTTCTTCGTTACGAATTTTAACAGCCGACTACGACAAGCAAGGAAAACTTATAGGATTGATTTCACCAGCCCGTTTAAGTTTACAATCACCTGAAGGTTGTAAGCCGCTGGATTTCCCAATGTACATCAATCAAGAATACGCGATTGATTATGACTGCGGTAATCGTTTTATCCGCATAAAACTAAAATACTAAAAAAGATAGGAACTGTTCTGCAGTTCCTGTTTTTAATTAAAAAATTCGACTTTGATAAATTTTCAAAAGTTGTTCTGTATTTAAGCTTTCAATAAAAATTAAAATTTCCATTTCGCCTCTATTACATTTTTACAATTATTATTTTGTAGTTTCATTCGAGATTTCTTCATAAAGCACTAAAAAGTTTAACTAAATATTAAGCAAAATCATCGTTATACGATCAACTTCTGGTGTCAAAAAAGTTGGTCTTGGGATTTGCAAACAACACTGTTAAATAGTTTTTTTTATATTAGTTACACAAAACTAAATAACTAAACGCAAACAAACGCAATTCATTGGGGGAAACATGAAGAAAAATTTAATTAAAGGAGTCGTTTTGGCTCTAGGAGCAACTGTACTTACTGCTTGTGGCGGTGGCGGCGGCGGTGGTTCAGCACCTCCACCAATCGTTATCGTACAAGGTCCTTACGAGACTGTTTACGGTGCAAACTGTTCTGGTCAAGAAGTTAAGCCAGGTTGTACTTTTGTTGCAGCTACAGGCCAACGCGCGACTGTATCAGCTGATCCAAATTACGATCGTTACGGATACGGTTCTGATGATCTTTGGTTCGTAAAATTTGACTCTTCTGGACGCGCTCAAGTTTACAATGACTTAGGTCAATTCCAGTACAATGCAAATATTAATGAATTTGCTGGTCACATCGGTGGCAACACAATCGGTGTTGGAACAACTGGTTTATTCTGGGAAAACGTAGCAAACCGTACTTACTGGTTTGGTAAAAATGGCGTTCTTTTCAACGCTAATCCTGGTTCATCTAAATTCGGTGAAGCAATCAATAATAAAGATGCTAAATTGGCTTTCGATGTTAACTCTAAAGCAATCAAAGCTGAATCTAACCAAGCTTTAATCAAAGCTGGTGCGGCTAAGTTACAAAAAGAATACGGCTTATCTGCTTCTAAAGCTTTAGGCGTTGCTTCTGCATTAAACGCTTGGGCTATTGCTGGTCACGAACGTGGAAAAATCACTTCTCGTGATATGGATTTAACAGTTAAGGCTGTTTTCGGTATCGAATTCAAAGAAGCTTTAGCAGCTTTCCGTGATTTCGAATCAGGAGACAACACGGCAGCTCGTGAATTAACAAACCGTTCTGCAAATGCTTTAGGTTTAAAACCTGACCAAGCAAAAGAATTTATCAAAGGCATGTACAAGTCTACACTTAATAAAATGGGTGTTAACGCTGCCGACATCAACTGGTAGTTCTATCGACTTTCGCTCTGGATTTTAATCGTATAATTTAAAATCGAGAGTTTAAAAAACCACCGGGAAACTGGTGGTTTTTTTTTACTAAAGCTCTAAACCTTCGGAGCCTCAACGTCCTCTTTAGGGTAATCATTCGGTGCTAGCTTTTTCACCAAGTCGTTAACTGTATCGGCCAGGCTGCCTAAGGCGTCGTTTTCGCGAAGTTTGATTTTAATAAATTTTTCACCTTGCAGGTAGGCTTCAATATTTTTTCGAATTCTGTAAGCCGGGCCGGCAAATCGATTTGATATTACTAACCATGCATACGATATAACCATCGCGCAAAGCACCAGTGAGGTCGCCATGTAGACCAAATAAATCCATATGTAGTCATTGATTAGGTTCAAAATGCGGAGCAGCTGTGGATTTTCAGAACGTAAATAAAGATCTTTCAACGAGAAATAAAATCCAAAGCTTGCGAACAACATCGCAAAAATACAAAGCACACAGCTTCCCGCGATGAGTTTCAATAAATAAAGTTGTAAAGGTTTGTCGATAAAGAGCGTTCTACGATTATCTGATGCCATAATAGAATGCTACCAGACAATGGCAATAAAGCTACCTAACACTCATCTAAAGTCTAGTGGTGTTTGAAGGGCATAGCCACAGCTATTAAAAATTATTTTTGAACATCATCGATTCAACAGGTAAATGCGTTTTTGCAGTGTACTTTGCCGATGACTTTTTGTTGTAAAGATTTTGAATCTCGCCTTTGACTTCAAAATAAATCAGCTGACCAATCGGCATACCGGCGTAGACACGAACGGGCTGTTTAACAGAAATTTCTAAAGTCCAATAATTGCAAAATCCAACATCACCCTTACCAGCTGTCGCATGAATATCGATACCTAAACGACCGACACTGGATTTTCCCTCTAAAAACGGAACGTGGGCGTGAGTTTCAGTATATTCTTCAGTCACGCCTAAATAAAAACGCGCCGGTTCTAAAACAAAACCTTCGGGTGGAATTTCAAAAGATTGAATTAGATTATGTTTTTTTGCATCCAAAACGTGGTCCGTATAAACGGCCAAGGTCTTACCTAAGTGCACGTCGTAGGAATTTGTTCCTAAGCACGAAAAAACAAAAGGCTCAACTTTGATGAGCCCTTTTTCCATTGAATTTAAAATTTCTTTATCCGTTAAAATCACGAAGCAAACCCTTCAAAGCAGAGAGAAAAAAATTATTTAGTTTCTCTGTGAACAGTGTGCTTGCGCATGTTTGGATTGTACTTTTTCATTTCCATGCGGCCTGGAGTTTTCGTTTTATTTTTAGTTGTTGTATAACGAGAAACTGTAGAACCAGCGGCTTTTGCTTCTGTACATTCTAAAGTTACAATGATTCGTCCCGATTTTTTTGCCATATCATATCCTCAACTGGTTCAGTTTTCTGTCGTTCTTTATCAAGAAAAACTTAAGAAAAATAGTAAGTGACCATATAAAAATACTCACCTAGGATAGTCAAGTTTTAAGACTGTCCCAATTAAAAAAACTCATGATTCACACATGAGCGGTTAGGAAAAGTTATGCTTAAACAATTAGCACGCATTTTAGGATCCTTGATAATTACTCTTGTTTTCAGTCACGCAAGCCTGGCTCAAGCGGAATCTGAACGTCCAGCACTGACTTCGGGCCTCTATAATGGAAGTGACTTATCAACCGCCACTGTCCGCGATCTTGTGGCGACGATCAAGCCGGGAACAATCCTCATTTTAGGCGAAATGCACGGTTTGGCGCCGATCCGCGATCAACACATGGAAGTTCTAAATAGCTTGCGCTCGGTATACTCAGGGCAAATTTCTGTAGGGATGGAATTTATAAATTACACCGACCAAACACCGCTCTCGGCCTACTCAGCCGGATT
>JAYVHE010000327.1:0-24320 GCA_043771495.1 Bdellovibrio sp.
GTGGATCTTTGTTGAAAAAAAGGCCGACGTAGTTACGATCGTTGTCAAAAATCCAATGGGCTATGAACAAATGCCTCAGTTTGATGGTCCAACGTCTCAGTCATCACTGCCGTTTCAAAAAATGCAGTTCGATGACCTAAAAGCGTTGGGTAGAGAGTTCGTCTTAGAATGGCCGGCCGAACAGTGTGAGTATAATAACAAAGAAAAGACTATTTTTTGCAATGGCGCGGCTACCAAAAAAACGGCGGGCATTGAATCTTACGGTTTAGCGACAGTTCAAATCACCGAAAAATACAAAACCGAAACTTACCAGAAAAATCGCTACCGATTTAATTTTGAAAAAGACGGCAACATTTATTTTACGTCATTGGATTTTTTTAATTCGACCTGCGAAAATTTAAAAACAGACACTCAATCGCTGATCGAAACAAAAACTAATGATTAAAGTGGTGTTTCTTACATTTTTTTTCACGGGGTGCTCGAACTTTCCACCAAAAGCAGATATCAAAATTGGCTCTACAGCAGAATTTCAAGTCGACGTTAGTTATTACGCCGCTCAGGCTCCGGTGCAAAAGACAATTTTAATTATGCCACCGACGGGCGGTACAAATTATTTAGATACAAGTTATGCCGAAGCTTTGCAGGCCAACGGATTTGATGTGTATATATTGAATCATTGGACCGGCGATAACGAGTGGAATATAGAACTCGGCATTCACCAAAGGCTTTACACGCGCGCACAGCGGGCCATTACCGAAGTTATCAATCATGTTAATACGCCAGAGATCGGAATGTTAGGAACCAGTGTCGGGGGTTTACACGCGTCGGTTGCGGCTTCAAATCAGCCAAGGTTAAATTCTGTTTTTGTTATTACAGCAGGTGTAAGCATTCCTGAAGTTATTGTTACGTCAGATCAGAAAGCCATGACTGATGCGAAAAGCCAGCGCTATTTAAAATATGGATTCACCAATGATGAGGTCTATCAAAAAGCATTAAGCAAAGAGTTCCTATTAGATCCTACAGAATTACAACCGCTATACAAGACGAAGAAATTGGGCATGGTGATAGGGCTCAAGGATAAAACAGTTTCAACAAAATCTCAGAATCAGTTGCTAGTGCTTTGGAAGCCAACAACCGTCATTAGTTTTAACAATGATCATTTTTGGTCGATCGTAAAATCGTGGCTTTTTAAGGAATCAGAGATTATTGAATTTTTTCAAAAGACTGCAACGCTTTAAGTCCATTTTCGATTATTAGATATAAGCGCCACACAGTTTCCGACCAAGCAAAGCACAATCCCAGCGGCTAAAGGCATGGTCCAACCCATTTTTTCGTAAAACGTGGATACAACAAGCGCAATCACCGGCGACACGACACTCGTAAATGCGGCCTTAGACGGGCCAACTATTTGAATAAGTTTTAAATAACTTACAAAAGAAACCACAGTACCAAACACCGTTAAATAAAAGAACGAAATTAAGAACGACGGAGAAATGGTCAGTGTAAACGAAGCGCCTTTGATCAAACAATAAACTAAAGTAAATAACGCCCCATACATCATTCCAAAAGCCGTGTTAGAGATTATCGGTAAATTTAATTGGCGATTTTTTGAAGACACCAAATTGCCAGCTGATGCCGATAAAGTTCCAAGCATGCCAATTAAAAAACCTAAAAACGACATCGGATACGCTTCTAAGTTTTTTTCCTGCATTTCGGTGTAGGTAATAACTCCCATTCCTACAAAGCTAATGATGGCGCCAAAGATAACGCGTTTTTCTAAAGGTAATTTTAGAAAAATTCTGGCGCCGACCATATTAAAAAATATTAAGGCGGTAAACGATAACGAAATAAGTGCCGATGGAGCCATGCTGCTGGCCCAGTAAGTTAACAAAAAATTCATACTAAACATAAAGAGGCCCTGGAGCATCATCAGATAGTGTTCTTTTTGGCTAAAGTTAAAACGTTCTTTTTGAAAATAAGCTAAAACAAACATAATAACTGTGGCGCACAGAAAACGGTAAAAAACAGTTACGTTTGGATCGCCCACGCCTAATTGAAATTTGATCGCAATCCAGGTTAGTCCCCAGATGCTGGCGCAAATCATAAAATAAATATATTTTTTATTCAAAATGACAACTGTAAATTATTCTTCGTCAGATGACTTTTCTTCATCTTCGAAATCTTTGTCGTCTTCTTCCTCATCGACGTCATCTTCTTCTTCGTCTTCATCAAGATCTTCGGTAACTTCGATGCGAACAAGCCAACCTTCTTCGTAAGGATCATCAATAACCATTTGTGGATCTTCAACGGCTTGAGTATTGACCTCGATAATCGTGCCCTCAAATGGCGACATCAAATCTAAAGTGCCATCGTCCGTTTCTAAACTTCCGAACGCCATGTCTGAATCTACTTTTTCTTGTTCAGGTGGAATATCAATGGTGGTGATTTCCGTAATATCTTCGAGAGCGGTTTCATTGATACCAATAGTAATAATTCCCTCTTCGAGTTTATACCATTGAAAGTGATTAAAATTTTTTACTTGATCTGACATGTGTTTTCTCGTCTATTCTTTGCTGGTGCCTATTTATTAACATTCATCTTTTCGTCAAATTATTTTAACAAAAAAAAACTTTGGGTCAAAGAATGTCATTAAATAACGTAAATATTAAAAAATTCTGCTAAAAAATCGGGTTGCCACCTAATTATCCGGTTAATTTCGAAAATGAAATTGCGAAAAAAAATAGTCTTTGATAGAACAGACGAACTTTTCGAACGCATTGAAGTATCAAAACGGGCTTTAAATCAGAGGGGGATTTATGACTACGTTGAGCTTTTTCATGATTGGTTCATGGGCAGAGGGAATGTTTCATTTCCAGAAGATAAAATCTCATGTCCTTACTGTTTCGCCGGGTCAAATTCATGCACGAATTTTTAGACTTCCGGTGGGATATCCAATTCTTATTGAAAATCCACAATTAGACCAAGAGGCACACAGAAATGAACAGTTTAATCAATCATTGATTGATGGCCAAATTTTAGAAATTTCTGTCGACGATACGTTATTAGCTCTCCTTGATTCATTTCATGGTGTGCATCCAACGGATCCAACAAAAAGTCTGTTCTACCGCAAAACCTTGACTGTGGCCGATGGCGCGACCAAGGAATTAAGCGTTTATATGATGAATCCAGCAAAACTTCCGAAAAATTCTGTTGAAATTTCGGGATCTTGTTGGCGAAAATCGCTCACGGAAACGCCACCATTGCCAGCAACACTTTCTGAAAAGCAAAAGGAAATTGTGCGCCAGCTTGGAAACGTTAAGGGCCGCGATGTTGTTTTGGTAAAAGATTTGACGTTGTATCGCGATTTAATGAAGTTAGAATTGATTGTCGATAAAGGTCGTCGTTTAGCGCTATCACCATTAGGCAAAGACGTTTTTCAGTATCTAGCGTAAACAATCGAATGCATAAAAATGAGTGCTTGTTTAAAGTTGTCGTTGTGGAGCCGGAGATTCCGCAAAACACTGGCAACATTGGACGCACTTGTGTTGGCCTTAATTGCGAATTGCACTTAGTGGGTCCAATGAGTTTTGAAATCACCGACAAAAATGTAAAACGTGCGGGCCTTGATTACTGGCCGCATTTAACATGGCGCTATCATAACAATTATGCCGAATGGCTAAGCGCGGTTCCAAAAGGTGATCGCATTTTTTTTATTGAAAACAAAGTTGAAAAAACAATTTTTGAAGCCGAATTTAAACGCGGTGATTGGCTCGTCTTTGGTCAAGAAACCAAGGGGCTGCGCCCAGAAATTATTCAAGAAAATCTTGATAAAACATTTCTGATTCCACAGACTGGACCTATTCGTAGTTTGAACCTGGCAACAGCGGTCGCAATAACGCTGTACGAAGGATATAGACAATTGTCAGTGCGGCTTTGACCTTAATCTCGCTAAGATCTATCCTGTTTACCTATGATTCAAAAGATATTAGCAAAAGTGTTTGGTACTAGCCACGAACGTGAAATGAAGAAAATTCAGCCCATCGTTGATCGCATCAACAGCATGGAACCTGAAATGCAGAAACTTAACGACGAGCAACTCAAAAATAAATCTAAAGAATTTCAAGAACGTTTAAAGAATAAAGAAACGGTCGATGATATTTTGCCGGAAGCGTTTGCCGTTTGCCGAGAAGGTTCTAAGCGCGCACTGGGTATGCGTCACTACGATGTCCAGTTGATTGGTGGTATTGTCATGAACCGCGGTGGAATTGCTGAGATGAGAACCGGCGAGGGAAAAACCCTAGTTGCAACACTTCCAATTTATTTGAATGCATTAACTGGACGTGGCGCACATCTTGTTTCTGTGAATGATTATTTAATTCGTCGCGACGCTGAGTGGATGGGTAAACTCTATAATTTTTTAGGCTTATCTGTGGGAATTGTTGTTCACGGACTTAATGATCGTGAACGTCAAGAAGCGTATGGTTGCGATATTACTTACGCGACTAATAACGAATTGGGTTTCGATTACTTGCGCGACAATATGAAATTTGATTTGAAAGAATATGTACAGCGCGCACCAAATTTCGCTCTTGTCGACGAATGCGATTCTATTTTAATTGATGAAGCCCGAACGCCACTGATTATTTCGGGCCCAGCGGAGTCTTCAACAGATAAATATTATTTGGTTGATAAAATCATTCCATTTTTGAAAAAAGATATTCACTTTAAAGTCGAAGAAAAAAATAAATCAGCAGCATTAACTGAGGAAGGCAATTCGGAAGTCGAAAAATTATTAAAATTAGATAATCTTTATGATCCGGCAAATATTGAATTGCTTCACCATGTGAACCAAGCCATCCGCGCCCATTACGTGTATCGTTTAGATGTTGAGTACATGATTAAAGACGGTGAAATCGTGATCGTCGATGAATTCACAGGCCGTTTAATGCCGGGCCGTCGTTGGAGTGACGGATTGCATCAAGCCATTGAAGCCAAAGAAAAAGTGGATGTTAAAAACGAAAATCAAACGTTAGCTTCAATTACTTTCCAAAATTACTTCCGTATGTATGAAAAACTTTCTGGAATGACGGGAACCGCAGATACAGAAGCCGTCGAGTTCAGAAAAATTTATAATTTGGGTGTTAATGTTATTCCAACGAACCGGCCGATTAAGCGTAATGACGAAGAAGATATTGTTTTCAAAACTGAAAACGCAAAATACAAAGCCATCGTTAATGACGTGATCGAAAGAAATAAAATTGGACAGCCGGTTCTGGTTGGTACAACGTCGATTGAAAAATCTGAAACCATTTCTAGATACTTAAAAACTCAAGGCGTAAAGCACGATGTCTTAAATGCCAAACATCACGAGCGTGAAGCCGAACTCGTTTCGCAAGCGGGTCGAAAAGGTCGAATTACTATTGCAACTAATATGGCCGGTCGTGGAACAGACATCGTATTAGGTGGTAACGCCGAAATTATGGCAAAAAAAGAGAGCGGAAATGAAGACGCTCCAGAATTTAATGATCAATTCACGGCTCTGTTGGCGAAATATAAACCACAGTGCGAAGCCGAGAAACAAGATGTTCTGACCGCCGGCGGATTATATATTATTGGTACCGAACGGCATGAATCACGACGTATCGACAACCAATTACGTGGTCGTTCAGGTCGTCAAGGGGATCCCGGCGGATCAAAATTTTATTTGTCGTTAGAAGATAATTTAATGCGTATTTTTAACGGTGAACGGATTCAAAAGATTATGGGAATGTTAAATATTCCTGAAGACGAACCAATCACTCACAAAATGGTTTCAAACGCGATCGAAGGGGCTCAGCGTAAAGTTGAGGGACACAACTTTGATATTCGTAAGCATTTACTTGATTATGATGACGTCATGAACCAACAGCGTAATGCCATTTATAAACTGCGCCGACAAATTTTAGAAGGTAAAGAAATCGAACGAACTGTTCTAGATATGTTGGGCGATGTGGTTTCTGTGATGTTAGATACTTTTGTCCCGGAAGAGGCCAAGCAAACAGACTGGAATCTAGATGGTCTAAATAATTTTTTGATGCAGCATTTTGGCTTTAAATTAGAACCGTCGCAAATGCAAAAAGCTTCCGAAATCCAAACTACGATTTCTGAACAAGTAAAACGAATTTTTGAACAACAGAAAAAATCAATGGGTCCTTACTTTGAGCGCGTTTGTACGATGATCATGTTGAATGCGATCGATCAACGTTGGAAGGAACATCTTTATCGTATTGATAAAGTTAAAGAAGGTATTAACTTACGTGCTTACGGCCAAAAAGATCCATTGATTGAATATAAAAAAGAAGCATTCAAAGAATTTGAAGTTCTAAATAATATTATTAAAAATGAAACCGTAGAAAAAGTAATGCGAGTTCAGTTGGTTCAAGATGCTGCTCAAGAAGCACTTGAAAACTTACGTCCTGAAGAACAAGATTTGAGCGAGCTTAATTATGCCGGTGCCGAGGAAAATCCCTCAGCTTTTTCTGGGATCCCTGCGGAAAATCAAGCACCAGCTAACGGTGGCGGCGGAGCAAGTGCTCGTCGTAAGTTTACGGCTGGTCCACCGCAAGGTGATGATCGTCCATTGAATCGCGCTGAACGTCGCAAAAAGAAGTAGATACATTGGAGGGACTGTAAAGGTCCCACCACAAAGGAGGGGCAATGGAATGTCCTAGTTGTCACACGGATGTACGAGTTACCGAGGCTCAATACGGAGCCTTATTTACCTGTGCGTCTTGCCAAGCCGTTTACTTCCTAAATTTTGATGGGAAGCCCGAATTCGATAACAGCGCGACCAATGTTGAAACCAGTATTGGCACAAGTGTTAATGGCATTCCTCAAGAAATCCCTGCGGATTTCTCATTAACACAATTGTACCAACAAAACGAACCAACTTTTATACAGCAGTCAGTCCCGAGTGCATTAGAAAATGCAATCACCGACATTCAAAATTTTGGTAATCAAAACATCGATGCGAACTTAACGTTTAATTTAAAAGTCGAAGGCTTAGATACCAAAGAAGTCGTTGGTTATTTTTATGATTCGATCAACGATTCAAAACTGGGTTGGGTCGCCGAAGAAATCATGAAATCAGTTTCGCAAGGTCAGTGTGTCATCAAAAATATCAAACCTGTGTCCGCGTACATTCTGGCAAAACGCCTACAATTTGTTGATGTTAAATTGGATTGGAGTTTTGAAAATGCAATTTAGATTATTTTTACCAACCATTTTTCTGACGATGTTAAGTATTTCTGTTTTTGCAAACGATCCCGTCGTGCAACAAGAGCCCGAAGACGGTTCCGGCCACCAAACTCAAGAGTGGATCTTGCTTCAAAAAGAATTGGGCGAAAAAAAAGGCAAGATCGACCAGCAACGTAAAGTTGTCGAAGAGCAGCTGTTGAAAAGTAAATCCGAAACAAATCCAATGACGTCCGAGCAAGCCACCGAATTAAAAGACAATCATAAAAAATTAACCACAATGACCAATGATTATAATGCTTTGATGCAACGATTTGAAATGCGCTTTCCAGAAAAAGGTTTAACTCAAGGACGAAAATATTTTCGTATTGATAACCTAACTTTAGAACAACTAGAAAGTCGCATGACCGTTGAAGGTCGTGAAAAGCGCCTCATTAAAAAAATTCGTACTCAGTACAGCAAACCCGAAAGCGAAGACGTTACCAAAAGAGTTTTCGATCCGAAAAAAGATAAAAAGCCTGAAGTCACAGATCCAATCATCATGGTTAAATAATTTGGTTGAACATCATTTTGTTTAAGTCCTATAATTAGGTCATGAATAATCAAAATACTAATGTAGAAGACCGATTAACGCTGATTGAAAAATCGATCCAAGAATTAAAAGAGAGACATAATAGTTTAGTGATGATGATCGTTGAAGGAAAGTTGGGCTCTGCAAGCCCCAATGAAAAACCTAAACCGTCACCTTCGCTAGCGCCGCAAGTTTTTCCAAATACTCCAAACGAAAAGCCCGCGTTGTTCAAGCCCTTTCCGTCCCAGCCAAAAACGGAAACCATTGAAGATTCACCAATTTTGTTTCCAATTATTTCAGTGATCTGTTTTGTACTAGCGGCTGTTTTTTTAGTTAAGATGGCTTACGACGCCGAATGGTTAACGCCAGTTAGACAATTAGGGCTGATTTTTATTTTTGGAATAATTTTAGTCGGTCTTGGTTGTTTCTATGAAAAAATCGAAAACGAATACCGCGGATTTCTGTCGTCGGCGGGAAGTATTGTATTATTCATTGCTGCAGTTTCATCGTCGACCCACTTTGGCTTGCTTTCTACAGAAGCCTCGATTTTAATTTGTTTATTAGTTTCATTAATGAGTATCTATCTGGCCGATTTTCATGAATCTCAGCTGTTGTCGGTAATCACAGTTATTGGCACTTACTCAGCTCCCATGATGTTAGGGCGTAATGAGGACTTAACATTATTATCGACGTACTTTGTATTCTGTGCGATCACGTTTACGCAAATCGCATTGTTTTTTAGTAGTCGCACAATTTCTTTGATCGCCAGTTATTTGGGGATTGGAATTTATAGTTTGTTAAACCTGGGATTGGCGGACTCAAACAAATTAATGGTCGTGGTTGGAGTATTGATCGCGCAATTTATGGTTTTTTCATTTGGTGTATATGACTACTCGACAAATAAAAAAAAACCTATGACGTACAGTATGGCGATTTTCCATTCGCCCGTATTGATCTTGTTTTACGGGTGTACTTATTTTTTCTTAAACCGCATTGATCCTAAATTAGCTCCTTGGATTAGTTTAGCCTTTGCGGGATTTGTTTTTGCTTTATATCAAGGAGCTAAAGAACGAATTGGAAATCTGGAAAGTGGCCAGGTTGTCTACGGTTTTATTTTCTTTATTTTATTTCACGCAGGCTACATGCAGCTTATGCCAGATCAATTTAAAGTATTTTTAATTCCACTTGTTTTAATTGGATTACTTTTTTGGAATGGTGGAAATGCGAGCTCCCAAGAATTAAAAATTGCGAACGTATTCGTTGGGCTTATTTTAATTATTGAATTATTTGGAATGTTTGGTCATTTATTAAATAAGCCATTTGATTTATCAATATTTATCGCCGCCACTTTGACCATTTTTGCTGGCTATGTACATTACTTTCGGTCCACCGGATTTGTGTCTGGCAAAGAAATTCCGATTTTGATGTTTTTACATGTGACCAGTGTGATTAACCTTTACCGTATTTGCTACGACCAAGGAAGCATCGCCGTTTCTATAGCCTGGGCCATTTATGCGGGAATTATTTTAGGAGTCGGGTTTGCAAAACAAGATCGCGATCTTGCAAAGTCGTCGACAATCGTACTGTTGATCGCAAGCGCCAAGGCTCTTGTTTATGATGCCAGCCAAGCCACGGCCGTTGTTCGCGTCGCAAATTTAATTTTAACGGGCGTCGTGCTTTACGTCGCTGGATTAATTTTTAAAAAAATCGCGCGCTGGAAATAGGACTGGCATTTAGTCTAAGCTAAACTTCTTCTCATAGAAAATAGCCATAAATTAAATCAAATATTAATTTCATGCTGTTGCAAACGTCGATTTCAAATTTAGAAAGTACATCCCCCAGCTAGATGCCCCCACCCAATCTACAATTCCCTGATTTTCCAGCTCTGGGATTTTCAGTCCCGTCCGCATCTTGCGATGCTGGCTTTTGGTCCAGTTAGTCACGTACGTGTTGAAAGAACCATCTCTCAATTAACTAAAGAGTTCAAATACTCGGCGCAGAATTTCTAAGACTAACAAAATTAATCTTAAAAAAGCTCGAGTTTTTTTACCGACTTGTCGATACTTCCTTTGTCGGGGAGACAAATTGATATTCGGCATCCGGAACCTCCAAGGTTAATCAGAGGCTGAAAATTCGTAAAAGCGAACTAGGCAGGAGCATAGTTCGCTTTTCATTTTTTGGACCATGTTACTTTTTATCTGCGTTTTTTTAGCACCTGAGGATCGGCAGAGCCACCTTTTGGCGCCAGTGCTGGTGCTGAAGAAACTTCGCGGGTTCCATTGCAGTTTTGAACAAAAGATTTTCCAGCAGCCAATTCACTTTTCTTCCCTAATTTTTAACGAGCATCGAATGAGTTTTCTAATTAGTTATTTGATCGAAACAATAAATAATTTTTGGAGAGCTTCCTGGAGTTCAAATTGATTTATTTCAAAACCATTTGGGCCAATGACTTCAATCGCCGACAGCGTCCAGTCCGTAGGCCATTCATCATCTTTGTAAATTAATGTGCGCGAAATTTGTAAATCGCCAGATTTGATTTCTTTATGAAGGTGAAGTCCAGCCAACTCTTTTAAGTTTATTTGAATTTTAAAATCAGGCTTGGCTAACCAGGCTTCGCAACCAAGCACCATTTTGATTTCAGGATTTAGTCCTGCAACCATGACTTCGCTGGCTTTAAGTTTGATGGCAATGCCGTGGTTGTTGGTACAGATGTCAGCCGCCAGGTTTGTGCTTACGACCAACTCTTGTTCGGAAATTTCTATATTAAATTGCTTAGTTACGACCCACTTTAATTTTTGCCCGTTTGTCCACGCCGGGTTAGCTTGATCCATCAGCGAAGCGATTTTTCGTTGATGCTCAGATTGTTTGGTCGACATCAAATAGGCCGTCGCAACTAACAAAGTAAGTCCGACGACTCCAACGATCCCATAAATTTTGAAGCTAGATTTAGTATTCACAGCCAAGCTCCTTTAACTCATACGAAGACGGAGACGAGCGCACCAATCCGCCTTTTAGTGTGGGCATCATAACACCGGCCTCATTAAAATGTTGCAGCCCCAGCGCATGCCCAAATTCATGCACTAATAAACTCTCTAAGTGCACCTCGTTGTTGGCATTCATTTTTTGTACATCGACATAATAAACAAAGTTTTTAGCATTGATTCTGATGTCGGTATCAACAATTCGGCTCAAATCATATCGGGTTGAAGTCCGCGCTTGTTCTCTATTGGCGTCATCTTCCCAATCGGTCAGCCAAAAAATTCCATTTTTCTTATCCGAAGAAGCTGCGCCCTCCCAGTTGTCGTCGCGAAACACTGAAATCAGATTTCGGCCTTTACCTGAGTTCCACTTTTGAGCAGCAGCCTGAATAGCCACATCAAATTCAGGTGGAACAGATTTATGTATTATCATTGTTGTGGGAGTCGCTTCTTTCCATGAAATGCGAACGCCATAAGAATTTCTGTTAAAGTGGCAGGCTTCCTGGGCGCCAAAAGAAAAAACATCTTGGCCGCCAATTCGAAGTGCATCGCCCGGTTTACAACCAAAACCAAAAAGGCTTAACAAAATCAATCCAACTATTTTAGAATTTTTTAAATTTATCATCTGAGTAAATTTAATTATTTCACTATCCGCTTTTTTAAACTAGAGGACGTTTGTCGAGATCGCTCGTTGCTGGCCATAATTTTAGCAAAATTGTACCTGAAAAAAGTCGCTTAAATTTTGATTTTGGATGATTGATCGGTTTATGGATATCGGCTATAACTTAAGTCCATATAACAAGTTAGAGGTTTGAATATGTCCAACCAACAGGATTACCACAACAGTGGTGGTTTGTTCGCACTATTAGGTTCAATTATTTTTGTTTTTGCATTTTTCTTTTATATTGTTGTGATTCATCAAGGAATCGATCTTGGTGAAAATGTTTCCGAGCCAGCCAAACCAGGTGAAGTGCAATTTGATTTAGCGGCGGCAAAAGATCCGTGGATTGCAACAGATGATATCGTCAAAGCGGGAGCAAAAGTTTACAAACAAAACTGCGCACTTTGCCACGGAGTCAGTGGGGATTTAGTTGGCGGTATCGCAACGGCTCGCAATTTGGTTGAAGGCAAATGGACTCAAGGCTCTGGACTGATCGCGCATTACAAAATGCTACAAGTTGGTATTGCTGGGACACAAATGGCTGGATTCAAAGCGCAATTAAAACCTTTCGAACGTTGGGCGGTTTTACACTTTATTGAAACGATCACAGCTCAAAAATCAACGGACACACCCGAGGCTGTTGCCGCTTTTGCAGCTACAGCCGATTAGGACTCAATGAATATTTTTGTTTTACTTTTTTTCTTAGCCCCATCTTTAGTGAGCACAGCTGCGTTTGCGGACTTAAGCACGTCAAAGCGCACGAGTGAAACTTATACGGGAGTTACGACGCCATCAAATTCGGCGCAAAGACCCGAACAATTAAAGGGCGTGAACATCGTTGAAAAAACCGGTCAGACAATTGATCTAACGATGCAAGTTCGCAACGAAGCGGGCGCATTGGTTCCACTCTCAAGTTTTTTCCAACATGACGAAGCCGTTATGATTAGTCCGATGTATTTTAATTGTCCGGGACTTTGTAATTTTCACTTTAACGGCGTCATTGATTCGTTAAAAAAGATTGATTGGAATCCAGGTCAAAAATTTCAGGTGATCGCGTTTAGCTTTGATGCGCGTGAAGGGGCTGACTTAGCAGCCAAGAAAAAAGCCAATTACATGAAACTTTTTAATCGTCCGGGCACTGAAAACGGTTTTCATTTTGTGACGGCCGATCAAGCCACAATCACAAAATTAACTAATCAGCTTGGTTTTGAATTTCGCTGGAATGAACAAGCCAACGAATGGTCACACGCTTCGGCTGCGATCATGGTTTCTCCTGAAGGAAAGATCACTCGTTACTTACATGGGGTTGAGTTCGACGCCAAAGATATGAAATTAGCGCTGAATGAAACTTCCAAAGGAAAAGTGGGAAGTATCATGGACGCAATTATTCTATATTGTTTTAAATACGACGAACACAAATCCAAATATGGACTTCAAGTGTTTCGAGTGATGCAACTAGGTGGAGCAGCAATGGTGTTGCTTTTGTCATTTTGGTTGTTGCCATTTTTGCTTCGATCAAGAAGGGAGAAGGTGTAACAATGCTGTGGTCTCTAATACACAAATTATTACTACTTACGCACGCTAACGCAGAATCTTTCATGCCCACTCAGGGAACTGAAATTGCAGCGCAAGTCGATAATCTTTACGCATTTTTAGTCGTTGTCAGTACGATTTCTTGCTTAATTTTAATTGGCGGAATGATTTACTTCTCAATCAAATACAAGCGTCGCACGGCGAATGATAAAACCGCGTACATCACACACGATACTCGTTTAGAAGTTTTGTGGTCGGTGTTGCCGTTGATCATTTTCTTATTCGTGTTTGCTTGGGGCTGGGTGATTTATCACGACATGCGCCAAATGCCCAAAGACGCCTTAGAAATTCACGTTACCGGTAAACAATGGGCGTGGGTCAGCGAATATAAAAATGGCGTTAGATCTAATGAAGTGGTCGTTCCCGTCAATCAAAATGTGAAAATCATTTTAACGGCTGAAGACGTTCTTCATTCTTTTTACGTTCCAAGTTTTCGGATCAAGCAAGATGCAATTCCTGGACGATACACGGCGCTTTGGTTTAAAGCCGAAAAGCTGGGGGACTTTCACGTATTTTGTACTGAGTATTGTGGAACTTCTCATTCGGGTATGATCACGAAACTTAGAGTGGTCTCGCAACAAGATTTCGATAAATGGCTCACAGAAGAATCAGATATCGGCTTATTACCTATTGCTGAGCGAGGCGCTAAAATTTTTAAAATTCGCGCGTGTGCTTCGTGCCACAACGTGGCCTCCCAGGCTCGGTTAGTGGGTCCAAGTTTATTAGGACTTTTCGGTAAAGCTGATCACGAGATGGAAGACGGTTCAAAAGTTACAGCGGATGAAAACTACTTACGTGAGTCAATTTTAAATGCACAAGTTAAAGTCGCTAAAGGTTATGGGCCTCGTTCACAAATGCCTGCATTCCAAGGGCAGTTGAGCGAATCAGAACTAACGTCATTAATTGAATATATTAAAACTTTAAAGTAACAGAGGTTATAAAATGGGACATGCACCAGCAGGTTCAAATTATTTAAACGCAGAAAAAGGATTGATGTCTTGGTTGACGACATTGGATCATAAAAGAATCGGAATTCTTTACTTTGTATCTGTGATGTTTTTCTTTTTAATCGGTGGCATTGCCGCACTTTTACTTCGTGGTGAGTTGTTTGCTTACAACGTTGCAAATAGCGCTGGCGAAGTTGTTGGCCAAGTTTTAAAAACGGGTGATGTGTACAACCAAGTCTTAACGTATCACGGGGCCATCATGGTTTTCATGGTGATTATCCCGGGAATTCCAGCCATTTTAGGAAATATCTTTTTGCCATTACAAATTGGCGCAAAAGACGTGGCCTTCCCAAGATTAAATTTGTTAAGTTGGTACTGTTTAATGTTAGGTGCTGCGATTGCAGTGGCCACAATGTTTCTTGGTCGAGTTGATACAGGTTGGACATTTTATACACCGTATTCGATTCGCTCTGGAACCAACGTAACAATGATGGTCGTTGCCGCATTTATTATGGGTATGAGTTCAATCTTAACAGGCTTGAATTTTATAGTAACGGTTCATAAATTGCGTGCCCCTGGTATGACCATGTGGAGAATTCCACTTTTTGTTTGGGCACTTTACTCAACGGCAATTATCCAAGTTTTAGCGACGCCAATTTTGGCGATCACTTTGTTATTGATTGCGATGGAACGCACGTTTGGAGTTGGTATCTTTGATCCGAAACTGGGCGGCGATCCAGTATTGTTCCAACACTTTTTCTGGTTCTATTCGCACCCAGCCGTTTACATCATGATCTTACCGGCCATGGGTGTGATCTCTGAGTTAATGACAACGTTTTCTAAGAAAACAATTTTCGGATATACAGCTATTGCGTATTCATCATTGGGAATTGCTGCCGTTTCATTTTTTGTTTGGGGACATCATATGTTTGTCTCGGGCCAATCGGAAATAGCGGGTGTTTTGTTTTCATTTATTACGATGCTGGTTGGGGTTCCAACAGCAATAAAAATGTTTAACTGGATCGCGACGATGTACAAAGGATCCATCGAATTCAGATCGCCAATGTTATATGCGTTAGGGTTCTTATTCTTATTCGCCATTGGTGGCGTTACTGGAATTATGCTGGCGGTGCTACCGGTTGACGTTCACTTCCATGATACTTACTTCGTTGTCGCGCACTTCCACTACGTCATGGTGGGTGGAACATTAATGGCCATCATGGGCGGTTTCTTCTACTGGTATCCAAAGATGTTCGGAAAAATGTATAACGAATTTTGGGCGCGGATGTCTTGGGTGTTTATCTTTATCGGTTTCAACGTAACATTCTTTCCGCAATTTATTCTTGGCGCGATGGGAATGCCACGTCGTTATTTCGATTACATTCCTGCGTATGAATCATTGAATCGTATGTCGACAGTGGGTTCATGGTTAATCGCGGTCGGATTTTTAATTGGTTTATTCGTTATTATCCAAGGATTAATTTCTGGAGAAAAAGCTCCGCGTAATCCATGGGGCGGTAAAACGTTAGAGTGGGAAACAGAGTCTCCACCTGTCGTGCATAACTTCGATAAAGAACCAATCGTCACTGCGGGGCCATATGAGTACAAGTAAGATGATTAACGGTGTTCCGGTTCAGGAGCACTACAGAAGCGCCGATCACCAATTAGTATCAGCTAAAGAAGGTATTTGGTTGTTCATGGTGACCGAGATCATGATGTTCGGTGGATTGTTCGTGGGATATTTTATTTATCATCAACAGTATCCAGAAATGTTTGCTGAAGGCGCGCGATTTTTAAATTGGCAATTGGGTTTTGTAAATACATTAGTTCTGATTTTTTCATCGTTCACAATGGCCTTAGGAATTTACTATTGCCAAATCAATCAAACGCGCAAGGCGGTTTGGGCTTTAGCCTTAACAATCCTGTGTGGTGCGATTTTCATGGTGATTAAGTATTTTGAATACACTCATAAATTCCATATGGGAATTTTTCCTGGAAATATGTTGAATCTAACCCAACTGAATGAACACTTAAAAGCGGCCGGCGAGCCGCTGATTCTAAGTAATAATTTAGGAATGTATTTTGGATTTTATTTTTGTATGTCTGGTCTTCACGGTATTCACGTTATACTAGGCATGGCGCTTATTGGCTGGTCTATCTGGAGAACGACTCGAGGCGACTTCAATGGAAATTATTATACGTTTGTTGAAGGCGTTGGAATTTTTTGGCATATCATCGATTTAATTTGGATTTTTCTGTTCCCACTACTTTATTTGGTCGGCTAAAAGGAGATATTTATGGGTAACGATACACACACAGAACATCACATAACGCCATTATCGACTTATTTAAAAATTGCTGGCGCATTATTTGTTTTGACGTTTTTAACCGTCGGGATGCATGCGCTCCGCAATTATACGTCGCCGTTTTCACCACTGATTGCCTTTTCGATCGCCGGCGTGAAAGCTTATTTGGTGATGGCGTATTTCATGCATTTAAAATACGAAACTCCATTAAATAAAATAATTTTTGCGACAGGATTTTTATTTTTGTTAGTTCTTGTTTTCTTTTGCGTGCTTGATATTTACACGCGTTTAGCAACAAGCTCAGTATTGTAAGTTTTGTGTTCAAAATATACAGTCAGCTGACGAAATTTGGAATTGTCATTTTTGCTGTGCTGGCTGGTATTGCGGGATACGCTTCCAGTTACCGCATCGAAGAAGCTTTTAGTATTCAACATTTTTTAACATTCGTCGGTGGATTATATTTTTTAAGTTCTGGTAGCTTGGCATTAAACCAAGTTCAAGAATGGAAGCTTGATCAATTGATGCCGCGAACTAAAAATCGGCCACTGGCTAGTGGAAAGTTAAAACCGTTAGCGGGCTTCATTTTATCGATGGCTTTGTTAATGGCAGGGTTAATTTTATTATTTAAATTAACCACGGTATGTGGGTTAGTTTCGCTAGCTTCAGTTTTTCTTTACAATGTCTGCTACACAATGTTTTGGAAGCGCAAGTGGGTTTTTGCGGCTGTTCCAGGAGCTATCCCAGGAGCCTTGCCTGTGACCATTGGATTTGCAGCGAATGACATCAATATTTTTTCGCCGGCATCAATTTATTTATTTATGATTTTGTTTTTATGGCAAATGCCACACTTTTGGATGATTGCCATTCGCTTTAAAGATGATTACGAGCTCGGAGGCATTCCGACTTTACCTGTCGCTCTTGGTGTCGAGAAAACTTTATTCCATGTGGGCCTGTATACGTTTGTTTACGCCGGTGTAGCATTGATGGCGCCATTTTTCTTACAGGTCAGCTGGACCTTTGCGCTTTTTGTATTTCCGTTTGCATTTATGCTATTGAAAGAATTCTTCAAGGTTCAGAAAAGCGTAGCGACCAAGGGTTGGTTATCATTCTTTATGTGGACGAATATTTCAGTACTAGTCTTCTTGTTTATTCCGGCCATTGATAGATGGTCATTCTTGTTTTTTGGTCGGGGATAGGTCGCCTAGACCCTGCAAGTCTTGTCTGAAATCTGAAGAATTGTAACAATGTCCTTAGATAATCTATGGACACATTAGGATACACAGTTGAACTCGAAGATCGAAAGAAAATTTCCGAACCCCTTTTAAGCAAAGCGGATCGGATCAACGTTTTCTTTTCGTTAAGCGATTTTAAGAAAAAACCCGGAAAAAAGAATCTACTTGTTACTGATCAAATCGAAGAAAAACAAGTTTTGAATATGGCTCTGCGGCAAGAAATTCACCATGTCATTCAAAATTCAATGCAAAGCTTGGAAGATAAAGTTCAGCGGCTAAATAATCTATCTGAAGACTATCGAAAATATTTTCATTCTCATTATAATATTTTATCAGATCCGGAATTAGTGAAATTGTTTAGTATTGGACCCAAAGACAATCGGTTAACTCACATCGAGAGCATCTTTAAGTGGTTGGGCTTAGATATGACGACGTCGCGCGCGCAACCGATGGTCCAAGTCATCGAAGAACTTATTATGAATGCGCAAATTACGGCTCCTATGCAGCGGCAAAACGTTACACCAAAAAGCATCGATTTAAGAATTGAAATAAAGAAAGACCTTATTGCGATTTCGGCCATTGATTACTATGGAACATTAGGAATCGATAAATTTTTAAAGCGTATTGAGAATGCTTTTACAGTTGGCCTAGGGCAATCCATCAATTTTGGACGCGGTGGGGCAGGACTTGGGTCTTCTATTATTTATAAATATTCAGAATCAATTTATTTGGGATGCATTACAGAACAATGTACGCGTGTCTCGATCATCATGCCGTATAATAAAAGTGAAAAAGTTTTCTCGACTATTCAAAAATCGATTCATGTTATAAAACTATAAAGATAGATGAGCGATTTAAACAAATTAAATATCAAAATTGAGCAGACCAACGGTAAGATCGTATTTGAACTATCAGGTGCCATCAACGAAACCTTTGCGCCGTTTGTATCAACGCTTTCGAAACAGCTCCCGCGATTGAGTTATTTGCATTTTAATTTAAATGGGATCACATTGATTAATTCGTCGGGAACTCGTGAATGGACTAAATTAATTGGTAATGCTCAGGATATTGAAATCACAATTAGTCACTGCCCGAAGGTTTTTATCGATCAAGTGAATACCGTTGAAGGATTTTTAACATCGAACTGCCGAATTAATTCATTTTACGTGCCTTATTTTAATGAAGAAGCAAATAAGGAAATGAATTTGCTTTTGGAAAAAGGCAAACAATTTACAGAGTCAGATATTCAAATCAAACAGTCCATCACCGAGGGTGGCGTGCAATATCAGTTAGATATCATCGAAAAAACTTATTTTCGATTCATGAAAAAATTCACATAAGCTAATAACAATTGAGTTTTTTCTTAATTCTAAAGCTGGAAATCAGCTGTCTGAAAACTATTTCGTTGGAAAAATTTCTCTGATTGTTTTGCGGTGAAGGTTAAAGAAAACTCCACCGGTGGTTTTGTGCTGCGAAAAAATAAAATAAATTTAAAAAATTATTGACTGAGGTTTTTGGTAAATTTTTGATTTGCACTTGCGTTTTGAGTAGCTCACTAATGTGCATGTAATGGCGCTTATATTGCATTGGTGCGATTGAAACTGTTCTCTCGTCATCGTTCGTGTTTTTAGTTTTTTGATACCCTAATCGCGATTTTTAAGCGCAAAAATCACTTTTAAAAACATGTGATAGTCTCCTCTTGATTCTGAGAATCACAAAATAAAAAGAGGACATAACATGACATTATCTTTACTCAAAAACGAACAGCTACTGGAAGTTTTATATAAAAAATCAGCGGATGAAAGGAAACTCACTTTAGAAATCATCGAGCTTCTAGAGGAGGTCGAACACAGATCGCTGCCTTTAGAAAAAGGTTATGGCTCGCTTTTAGAATTTTGTGTTCATGAACTGAAATACTCAGAGTCTGCCGCTTACCGTAGAATTTCAGCACTACGGATTACCAAAGAACTTCCGCAAGTTAAACAATCCATCCAAAATGGAACTTTAAATTTAGTAACTGTGACTCAAGCTCAGACTTTTTTCCGCCAAGAGAAAAAATATCAATCCAAGGTGTATTCTAAATCAGAGAAGCTTCTGTTAGAGAAATCTCCTGATCTACCAAAACAAGAAGCTGTGAAGCAAATTTCGGAAAATTTAACACGAGTCACTTTGTGCTTAGATGAGATTTTATTGAAGCAACTGGATCAGCTCAAAAGCAGAACAAAGTCCTACTTCCAGAACTCAACACATAGCAACACCACCGGTGAAGAATACGCGTTATATCCCCGCTGCTATCAGAAACTCAATTTTCAAAAGAGATCAAGGCTGTTATTCTTATATTCACCCCATCACGCAGAAAAGATGTAATTCGCGGTTTCAGCTACAAGTTGATCATGTTAAGGCTTTTTCGCGAGGCGGTTCAAGTGAGGTTCATAATTTAAGATTAGTCTGTCGTCATCACAACCAGTTTTATTGGAGATTTGTACAATCAAAGGCTAATTCAGCAAAGCTCGGGATAGAGTAACAGGTAGTGGATTAAGAACATTTGGTTTCTTGTCATCGCTCAAATAGATCAATATAATATGCTAATGGTTAGCAAAATATTTTTATCGACTCTCTTGTTGGCAATCGGACTTACGGACTCTTCGGCATTTGCAAAGTGCAGATGTGAATATTTTCACACCCGAGAAAACGCCCTTAAGGAAGCCGATAAAGTTTTTTTGGGCGAGGCCATTAGCGAAACCAAGCAACCAGATGGACAAAACTATCGGATCGTTTATTTTGCTGTCGAGCGCGCTTGGAAAGGCGTAACTGGCCTAAAAGCAGGAATCAAAGTTGGCGTCGATCCAGCCTGTGGATATGCATTTGTTCTCAATAAAACGTACTTAGTATTTTCATCCGAAAAGTCCCCTCATTACACATCAGGTTGCGGTTTCACGAAGTGGATTGGCGATGCGGCGAACGACATCAAAGCACTTGGCGCTTCAACACCGCTCAAGTAGCACTACTTACCTGGCCATGGGCTATTTAAGGCGAAATTCGTCTGGGGTATCAGGCTGCCTGAATGGATGCGCTGTCATAATATCTAAGCGCATGTTGAGGTGATTGGTCACCTCGGTTAATTTTTTAAACTTTGACGTTTCCATTTTGAATCGTTGGGCTGTAAAAACTAACGGAACCAAAAAACAATCGGCCGCAGTAACCTCATCGCCATAACTGTATTGACCGCCGTATTTTTGCAAAAAAATTTCCAAAGCCTGAAAGCCGTTTTCGAACCAATAATAGATCCATTCGGTACGCGCAGCCTCTGCGACCCCAAACTTTTTTTCCAAATATTGCAGTGTTTTAAGGTTGGCGTAACTGTGAAGGTCCGCATTAATGATCTGGCAAAACTGATTAACAAGGGCTTTATCAAAAGGTTTTTTAGGGAACAAATTTGGTGTGTCTGGAAATGCATCTTCCAGGTATTGCACGATGGCGTAGGATTGAGCAATTGTAGAACCGTTGTGAATCAGCGTCGGAACTCCGCCCATAGGATTTATGTCTCGGTAGGCCTTTTGATTCTGCTCGCCGCCATTGTTTAGCAAATGAACGGGCTTATAGGTGTAATGTAGTTTTTTGACGTTCAGGGCACATCGGACACGATACGAAGTTGAGCTACGAAAGTAGTTATAAAGCACTATTTCTGACGGATGTTCACTTGAATTTGACATGTGAGTCTATTAAACTCTTTGAGAATGAAATTAGCAACTTTAAAATCAGCGGGTTCTTTAGACGGGGACCTTGTCATCGTCAGCCAAAATCTAAAAAAATATTGTTCGGCAAAAGAAATTGCGCCAACGCTTTTAACTGCGATTGAAAATTGTGGTCATACTTTTCCATTGTTACTTGAAAAATATAAAAAATTAAATTCTGGAGACTTATCAGGTGCCATCGAAATCAAAGATGAAAGTATCTTTGCATCGTGTTTGCCAAGAACTTGGTTGTTTGCTGACGGCTCGGCATTTATTCATCACATTAAATTAGTTCGCCAAGCACGTAAGGCGCCACTTCCGGAAACATTGTTAACGACGCCGCTCATGTATCAAGCCGAAAGCGGAAGATTCTTAACACCAACGGAACCAATCAAACAAGTCGACTTCGCACACGGAACTGATTTTGAAGCCGAAGTTGGGGTTATCGTTGATCACGTTCCGATGGGCGTAACTGCAGAGAAAGCCTTAGAACATATTAAACTTATTGTATTGATTAACGATATTAGTTTACGTGGACTTATTCCTGAGGAACTGGCTTCGGGGTTTGGATTTTTTCAAAGTAAACCAAACAAAGTTCTTTCACCAGTTGCAGTATCGGTGGATGAGTTAGGGGCTGCTTGGAAAAACGGTCGAGTGCACTTGCCATTAACAGTTAATTACAATGGTCAATTTTTTGGAAAAGCTAACGCCGGCGAAATGCATTTTAACTTTGGGCAATTAATTGCTCACGCCGCAAAGACTCGCGATTTAGCTGCGGGTTCATTAATTGGCAGCGGCACAGTCTCAAATGAAGACGCTAATGCCGGTTCTAGCTGTCTTGTGGAAAAAAGAACACTCGAGCAATTAACTCAAGGTGAGATTAAGACGCCTTACATGAAAATAGGCGATACAATAGAAATAGAAATGAAAAACGTTCAAGGAGAGAGTGTTTTTGGCAGAATCTATCAAAAAGTTATCTCAGCGTAAAATGATGAACAGCAAACTCAGTTTGATTGTAGTTGCATTTGGGATGTTGTTATTTTCTAGCTGCGCAACGCTGGATTTAACTTTACCTATTTCAGATTTGGAATCCCCACAACATCAAGGTCGCAAAACCGGCTATGGGATTGATTTTTCTGCGCTGACCTCAAAACAATTAAAATTACATGAAGACCCATCAAAAAGGCCGGTAGATTTCACCACGACGAAACATTCTGTTTCTAATTTGTTTTTAACTAAATCGAGCCTTAATTATTACTTTTTTGAGCGCGCGACATTAAGTGGAACTTTAATTGATTCAAAAATTCCTTCATTAAAACTTAAAGTGTCCTTGTTAAGTGGTTTTCGTGAAGATGCTCAGCCTGGTACATTTCACGCCACCCTTCATGTACAGGGTTCTTATCAAATGGCAGAAACTTCAGGGAATCAAAATGGCATTGGTGGCAATGGTGGTTTTCCGTGGAAGGGAACTTCGAGTTTAATTAGTGGAACTGGTGGACTTTCTTTAGGGTATCAGTTTTTCAAAAAAGCAATTCCATTTATTGGAGTTAATTACCAACATTTTCAAACGTCCGGAAAAATCGAGCACACAGCAACACCTTCTGATGCTGGCGGATCTTACAAAATCAATGTCGTCGATGGAAAAATTATGACTTACGGAGTTGGTTTAGATTATAGGCCAAACCCTAGATTTTATTTTATGCCCCAAGTCTATTTTTACAATTTTAAATGGTATGAAAACAATTTTAACGAAGTGGGCGGATCCCTAAAAATTATTTATGTCCCAGTTCAATAACGTATTCACGATTGAAAAATCATTTTTTAAAAACGCAAAGGCCTTGCGATCTGAGTTCGAAACTGTGTTTTCGGATCCGCGATCAACAGATCCACGCCGATTTGTTTGGGATTTTTGGTATTACAAAGATCAATATCATCATTTAAGAACACCAGCTCATCACTTTTTTTCCAAAAATATTTACGTCGATTTTCATTCGCAGCTGGTGCAATGGGGACGCGTTAATTTGGGTTGCCATAATATTTCTCCTCCGTGGCTTAGTTATTATGTCGATGGTTGTTATCAGCGTATGCACGCTGATGTTCCGCATGGACCATGGGCCTTTGTTTATTCGTTAACGCCCCAAAAACGAAAATTTGATGGTGGTGAGACCTTTATTCTAAAAGATGACGTATTAAATTACTGGAACGGATTTAACGACCAGTCCGATCGCGAATACAAAAGTTTTTTTCATATTATTCAGCCGCAGTTTAATCAGTTGACTGTGTTTGATCCGCGTCGCCCCCATGGTGTTACTGAGGTTAAGGGCTCGCGCGATCCCCTTGAGGCTCGCTTAGTAGTCCATGGCTGGTTCGTCGAGCCACGGCCGTACGTTGTTGGTGGTTTAGGCGCTCGTCAGGTGGGTATCGTCCTCAATAAAGTATTCCACGACCTTAATGACTTTTTAGCGCAGCAACCGGCATTGCATGGTTGTCTAGCACTGCGAATGCGCGTCAATAAATCAGGGGCCGTAGATCAGTTTAAATTAGTCTCTAACTCATTAATGGATTTACACACGCCACAAAATAAAAATTTAAAATTAATTGCTACCTTGAAAAATCACTTTGAAAACGTTAAATTCCCTAAAAGCTCAAAGCTATCAGAAATGACCATTCCACTGTTATTTAGATAAGGTACTGCCCATGACTCTCACGCAATTAAGTTATATCGTCGCCGTTGAAAAATTCAAAAATTTCGGGCAAGCCGCTGAAAGTTGCCGAGTCACGCAACCGACGTTAAGTATGCAGATTCAAAAATTAGAAGAGCAAATTGGCGTTCAAATTTTTGATCGCAGCCATCAGCCGATTCGGTCTACTAAGATTGGTGAGTTACTTGTCAATCAGGCGCGAGTTATTCTGAATGAGTCGCAAAGATTCTCAGATATTATTAATGACGATAAAGGCGAAGTAAAAGGTGAAGTTACTATTGGAGTGATTCCGACGTTAGCTCCATATTTGATTCCGTTATTTTTGAAAAAATTCAGCCAGAAATTCCCTTCGTTAACAATTCA
>JAYVHE010000328.1:0-4687 GCA_043771495.1 Bdellovibrio sp.
AAAACTTGGAACCGTGAACCTTACTTGGGTACTGAACTAAGCGGAAAAATTTTAGGTGTTGTGGGACTAGGGCGCATTGGCAGCCGCGTTGCCATCATAGCAAAAGCCTTTGGCATGCAGGTTTTAGCGTTTGATCCGTACTGTGATGACGCTAATTTCGAGAACACGCAAGCTGAACGCTGCAGTTACGACGAACTTTTAAAACAAGCTGACGTAATTACTTTTCATGTTCCTAGCACCAAAGAAACGAAGCACATGTTAAATCGTATTCAGTTCGATATGCTTAGCCCAACAGCGATAGTCATTAATACCTCGCGAGGATCAGCTATTCACGAAGATGACTTAGCCGAAGCCCTTCGAGATAAAAAAATTAAAGCCGTAGGCTTAGATGTTTTTGAAAAAGAGCCACTAGATCGAACTTCGAAACTGCTAAAGCTTCCAAATGTGATTATGACCCCGCATCTGGGAGCTTACACCGAAGAAGCTTTTTACAAAGCGTCGTTGCAAGGTGCTACGCAAATTGAAAATTATTTTATGAAAAAACAAACCGAAAATGAACTGCCACTTGTTAATCAATGGGGATCACTTTCGTTTCAGGAAGGAAACTAGAATGTCTGCAGTCGTAATTATCGGCGCCCAATGGGGTGACGAAGGTAAAGGGAAGTTAGTTGATGTATTTGCGACAAACTCAGATCTGATTGTGCGCTTTCAAGGCGGATCAAATGCCGGGCACACCTTGGTTGTTAATGGCAAAAAAACAGTGCTGCATTTAATCCCCTCTGGGATTCTACACCCGGATAAAATGTGTATTATTGCCTCTGGCGTAGTGATTGATATTTTTGGTTTGGTACAAGAGATTAAAAAATTAAAGGAAACTGGATTTTCAATTTCTAATACACAGCTATTGATCTCAGATAGCGCCACTGTGTTGCTTCCGTATCACAAGGCACTTGATCAAGCGCGCGAAAAAAGTTTGCTTGAAGGAAAAATTGGAACCACTGGAAAAGGCATTGGTCCCGCATACGAAGACCGCGCATCGCGCAGAGCTTTAGTCATGAGTGACTTGTTTGACACAAAAAATTTAATGGCAAAACTTGAATTTGTCTTAAAAGAAAAAAATGTTTTATTAACTAAAATGTATGACGCTCCTGAAATCAGTGCGAAAGATATTTTCGAGCAAATTCAGACCGTGGTTGAAGAATTAAAACACTACCGCGCAACCGACGTGGGACTTATCGTATCGAACAAATTAAAAACAGGGCGGCGTGTGTTATTTGAAGGCGCGCAAGGAACTTTGTTAGATATTCAGCATGGTACCTACCCGTTTGTGACAAGCTCGTCGACATTATCGGGCTCTGCGGCCACAAGCGTAGGGATTGGTCCACATCACTTGCAAAAAATTGTTGGCGTGTTTAAAGCCTACTGCACGCGCGTTGGCAGCGGACCATTTCCAACAGAATTAACCAATGACATCGGTGCAAAGCTTCAAAAAGAAGGGCACGAATTCGGATCCACCACAGGACGCGCGCGCAGATGTGGTTGGCTTGATATGGTCGCGCTAAAGCACGCGATCCGTTTAAACGGGATTAACAGCCTAGCGATGATGAAAATTGATGTGTTATCAGGCCACGAAGAAATTGGCGTGTGCACAGCCTACAAATTGAACGGTGAAATCATTCACGATTTTCCGACAGCAACTGATCTGGTCAGTAAAGTCGAACCCGTGATCGAATATCTGCCAGGTTGGAAAGAAGACATCACACAGATAAAAAACATTAAGGATTTACCAGTGAAAGCGACGGATTATATTCACTTCGTAGCAAAACATTCAGGCTGCCCGATCGATGTCGTTTCCGTCGGTCCCGACAGAGAGCAAACACTGTGGATCAAACCCGTGTTTAAAGATTGAGCACAGAGAAAAAAGCGTTTGACTGGTCCCCTATCTTAATAGAAATTGTCGATTCGATTCAAATGGTTCGCTAGCTCAGCTGGTAGAGCATTTCACTTTTAATGAAAGGGTCGATGGTTCGAATCCATCGCGAGCCACCATTTTGAATCGTTTTTTTTTCGTCTAAAGGTTCCCATCGTCTAGAGGCCTAGGACACCTCCCTTTCACGGAGGATACGCGAGTTCGAATCTCGCTGGGAACGCCAATCATTTCAAGTGGTTGGAAATTTCACTCTCAAAAAAATCAAAAATTGATACCATTAGCGACATGATCCCACTAATTTCAACGGTATCTTAATCGGTTTAATCACTTCTGCATTTTCCAACGCTAATTTCAATTCGCTGTCTCTATGATGAACGTATTTCTGCGACGTCGATAAACTCGAATGGCCTGCTAATTTTTGAATTATTGCACCACTTTGGTTAGCACTCGATAAATCCGTTAAAACAGTATGTCTAGCGATATGTAATCCTGCATTTGGAACACCCGATTTTTTTCGAACATCAATCAATTTTCGAGTAAGCGTCGACGGAATTATTTTTTCACTTTGAGCGTTCAGAAAAACAAACTCTTTATTGATAGCTGATTTGTTTTTTTCATTCCACAAAGTTAAAAGCAAACTTCGTATATCATTTGTCATCGGTATATCATTTTCAACAATTTGTCGCCCACCTTTTTTTGAAAAGATCTTGACGCTGCCATTCTCAAAATCGATACACTCCCAATTTAAACTACAAACCCCACTTCGACGGACCCCCGTTTTCACAGCGAAATAAAATGCTCTTGCTGCCCAGTTCGGCAAGGCGTCTATCACCGCATCAATCTGCATTAAATCTAAAGGCCGTCTAACGACAGGAGCCTCCTTTAATTTACTTAAACTTAGTGATGGATTTTCTCGACAGTATTTCCATTCAGTACATTTACGAAAAAAATGTTTGATAACATTAAATTTTCGATTCACTGAAGAAGCCTTTAGCCCCTCATTTGTAAGCTGCATTTGATAAAATTCAAGATTTTGAGGTTGAACCTCTTGCACATTTAAACCTTTAAAAGTTTGACCGAATTTATTTAAAGTCTGTGAATCTACTTCTCGTGTCCTTATTTCTTTTTTAGGAGTTACAACTTGCAAATACTCTTCAACAGCAACAAGCACAGGAATGACTTTTAATTCTTTATATCCGATCAAATTATCAATCTCACGAAGTTTTAGATCTCTTAAAAAAGCCTCTGCTTGAGTCTTGGTACTAAATGATCGTCTTTTTCGTTTGCCAAAAACTTCAAAATCAACAGTTGGTTTGCCTCGATACTTAGTTAAACACGCCATAATAAGTTTCCTTTCTTATAGCCTACTTTTTTTATTATCTCTGAATTTCAAAGAACTGTCTTGGGACTGCATCCAGCGCTCTAACTGCTCAGGCGGAAATCTTATATGTTTACCAAAGATTCTACATGGAATTGGATTCTTATCTGAATAGCGGTTACGAGTTTTTTCGTAAACCCAAGACTTTGGAACTTGCAACAGCTCAGCCACTTGGTCAATGGTCATCATTCTTTTTTGAATTAAATTACTGCTGTCCATTAAACCCGCCTGATAAGTTAGCGCCATTTTTACTGTCACCACCGTCATATGTGTCAGTTTCAGCTTTATTTTGATTTGATTCTGACAGTAATGACGCCTGTGACACCACTTTTTCGGTCTTTTTTAGAACAATGTATCTTTTGTTGGGCGTTCTGAGTGAACTAACATCTATACCTTCTGAAAGTAACGCTTGCGACACTCTATTTAATTCTCGTGAAATCTGACTCGGATTTCTATAGCTCCAACCAGTTTCAGAAAATTGCATTATTGGCTGTAGTTCTAATAGTAATTCACTCGCAGAGCCCTGCCAAAAGTTTCGACTTAACATAAATGCTTTAATAGCTCTTCCAACTGTATTAAATTCGATAGTTTCAGATGCAACTTCAAACTTATTTTTCATGAAAGCCGACGCAACATCGTCAACTGTGTAGCCGAACGCTTGAAGTCCAGCACAGGCGGTCATACAAAAATCAACCATGCGTGGTTTTTCAGATAACAAAATTTCATTTCTTTTTTGTAAAGCCATTGATAAGGCATCACAAATGTTCCCTAAAATAAAATGCTTTATATTTTGGAAGTCATCTGCAAGCTGGGATGAGCTAATGCGTCCTAGAGAGGTCAATTTTTCTAGATTCAAAACAATAGATCTGTCGGCTAAATCTGGACGCGCAGTTAAGTCATCTATTCCATTTATGACAATAGGACGCGTTACTTCGATAAAATACTCTTCATCGTTTGTATAAAGTTTTCGCGCGGCAATGCCACAGCCTGTTGATATTTTACATAACGTATCACTCATCATGGCGTTAATTCCTGATAAGTTATCAAAACAAACCAAGTGTGAAAACTTAGCCGCAATGAAAATATCTTCTTCACGCTTAGGGAATGATCTTAATGTTGGTATGCTGGGATCAATTATTTCTTTTAGAATATCAGACGCGGTTGTTTTCCCTGATCCTTGCGGTCCTTGCAATATCAGCAGCGGGTACTGTTTGCTTGGATACATAGCTCCAACTATAAACGACAGAAATAAAATATAATCCTGTTCGTCGGATATATTTATAAACTTTTTCAATTCGTGAATTGATCGACCTGATTTTGGAATCGGAAGCGGCTTGATTGAATTTGATTTGTAAAACTTGACTGGAACTTCGTGGACC
>JAYVHE010000329.1:0-13241 GCA_043771495.1 Bdellovibrio sp.
GGTTTGAAAAGTCATTAGTTAAAGCGCGTGAGAAAAAAATCTATCCCGCAAATTTATCGTTCAACTCAGATTACAATAGTCCCATGTACCGAGAGGTTAACGGTCAAGCCGATCTTGCATTCATCGCAGATACTGCTCGCTTGTTATTAGGTCAAAACTTGAAGGCTAATCAGCATTTACAGATGTTTTGCTCCGAGTTCGCATGGACTGTTCTGTCGTTGAAAGATTGCGATCCTGATACGACCTCTGCGGAATTTAAAAGTGGAAAAACGCCTTCTTGTGTTTCTGAGTTTTTCAAACCGATGCAAACATTCGGTTCAGCATTCAGTTCTGAGACTGTGGCCGAACAAGATTTATTCGGTATGATAGACGGTATCCCAATGTTAATTAATCAATTGGGTGCTAATCCACAATTGACGTCAGATTTAATTAATTACTCATTACCTGGTCAAGATAAGGAAGCTAAGGGCCTGTCGAGCGGTCACAAAGCAGTTGCCACGATGATGGCCCCATTGATTGCGCAAACGAACACTTATTTTAGTGCGGTTCTGAATTTGCCAATGCCACCGCAGTTCTATCAAGCGATGGGTATGCAAGTTCCGCAAGCCATGCCAGCTCCCGTACAAGTCAAAGAAGGTTACCGTGCGCAATTGAATCAAGCGGCCAGTGTTCGAAATTATTCTCCGACCGCGTTCGTTGTTCATGCGGGTATGCCAAGTGAATTTAAAGGTCAAAAAGTATCGCAGAAAAAATTTGACTACGTAACGACAATCAAATACGTGCCAAGAGCTAAACTTAAAGACTTACAATCTAAATAATTTATCGGACGGAGATCATTTTTATGAAAAAATATATTTTACTCACTTTAGTTACACTATTTTCAGTAAGTTCAGCTTTTGCCGAAAGAGAAACAAGCAAGTTGCAGTATGTTGAAACCGCCACTTGTGGTGATTCGGACTTAGCAAACACTATTATAGCGACTGCTGATCGCGTATTGTTTGAGGATACGAACTTATCAGTTTTAGAATCAGCTTTAAAGATCACACCGCAACAAAAGGCTTCGGGCATGAGGGCCGAAGTTTCCAAAGTCCAGATGTATGATTCGTCAAGAAAAGTTCACGCCAAGAATGTCGCAAATGCCGAAGCGCAGGCCCTATCGGGTCAAGTTGGAGTAACTGCTCCCGCAAACTTCTACGTTGTTTATCAGGTCGTCGATGGCGCTGGAAAAAGAATGAGTTCTGGTCATGTTGATCTTGGAGTGGCTTGTCGAATAGAAAAATCACGAACTGGTCAAGGATTGCGGCATGCAAGTCAGTTGATCGACTTTTCAGTAAAAGCCAAGGGAGCTAAGTAGTCACCAATACTAAATAGTTTTCGTTTAATTGTAATTTAAAACTGTAAAGTCACTAAACACCCAAGTAAATACTTCTTTGACTTGGGTGTTTTTGCTTTTAGAGGTTTGTAAAAATCACTGTCGAAATTATTGAACCTCTTATTTTTAACTGTTCTTTGCTATAGTCCTGCTCTATGAAAAATTGCGGGGTTGTTGCTGTGGCAGCATGGATATTCGGGGTGTTATTATTAACTTCAAATTTTGTGTTCGCACAAAACGCTTGCGAAGATTTGTTTCGTCAAGCGTCAATATTTAGTGAACAAAAACTAGAACAGTTAAAACCGGTGAAGCTTTCAAAAAAGCAATCCGCGCCGATTAATGATCTTATCGAATTAGAAACATCTTCAGATTCAACGACGGGTAATCGCTCGGAAAGCAAATACACTTTAACGGTAGGTGCATTCGTGCAACTTCTTTTGCAATTTAAAGGCAAGATCGAAACAGCGCTTCCGAATTACAAATTGGTTGTGCGAGATCCCTTGCGTGATGGATACAAGAACGTAACTTGGACTGGCTATGCTAACCGCTTTTTAGCCAAAGCGTCGAGCGGCAAAGATATTATCGTAAAAATTCGGTTACGAAAATATGGTCATGTTGCTGAGAGTTTAGAAATTACAAAAGAGAATTTTATCGTCTTGGATTCCTTAAAAGAAATTTCATGGCTTGAATTAAAAATTGAAAATCCTGAAAATGAATCTTCTGTTGTAAAGCCCCGCGTATTGATTCACGATTCAGATGCGAATTTGCTTTTGTCTCCGGAATTGTCTAAACGTGACTACCAAGAAATTGTGGAACGTATGCAAGTTCTAAATAAGCATGAAGACGCGGCTGTGAATGCAAAAAATATGGAGTCCGTTCGGCTAATGGTCAAAGCCATTCGTCGTATTCATAAAGAAGGCTCTCGTTTAGAGCCTGAATCAGAAACTCTTTACGAGCGTGACTCTTACAAAGTGCCATTGGTTAATAGCAAAACTGGTCAAACATACGAAGTGCAAATGACTGTCGATAAAAACGTAACAGTTACAGATGTAGCCACACAGTATCGGTCAGCAATTTATAAACAAGCGCCGGTCAGTGTTGCGGTTGTTGAATTTAAATATCAAGAATCTTTACGTCAATTAATGGCGGCGGGATTACTAGTTGATGTTGCTGGCTTACAAGAGATTCAAAATTTTGATGATAACGTCGAAGGTTACTCAATCCGTCGTCACGAAATTAACAAAGGCAAGCTGGGCCACCTCCGTCGTGATATCGAGCGCGAACTGCAAAAAGATATAGGCAAAGAAAAAAATAAAGACAAAAAGAAAAAAAAGTAATCGATCTCAACTCAGACAAAAAATCCTATTCAAGTTAGCCTTTAACGATTCCGTAGCTAAAGCGGATGAGTTAGAATTATTGCTTCCAAATGAAAATGTCAAAATGATTAGCGGCATAATAAATTGTTCGTGATTCGTTTGTAACCTCTATGTCCCGGTAATAGTAGTACTTTGGATTAGCGCCTGACATCAGTTCAAATTCGTTATGCTTTCGATGTACAGAATAAGGTAATGTGATCGTATGTCTGTAATAGGAACCGTCTTCAGTGGGCCAGTAAAGACTAACTACGGCCCCCGGAGGAACGTAATTGCAATTAGCGCTCTCATTGACGTAACCAGGCGCGGTTTCAGTGATTGTAACAACACAGCCTAGATCCGGCATAAACTGATAATTTCGTTCAGACGAAACAAATAATATATTTTGACTGATGGTGTCCTTCACAACTATTCGGCGTGTGTAGGCACCCACCTTTTCAGAAGCATCATTGTACTGATGCTCAGTATAGTAAAAATCACCATAATTTTCTTTACTATATGGATTCGTCACAGGATTTGTAACCGCAATAACCTTATCGACATCCTGAATTCCATTTTTCGTTCCAACAAGTCGCACTTCTGTGCGTGCAGTTAAATTTGAACAATAGATCATTTCTGAAACCTTACTCGTAAAGACGATCTCGGGGCGTGACTCCATAATTCTGAATTTACAATTCACTGCTGCCTGTGGTGGCGGTGCTACCGGCGGCAAAAGCACATAACTCATTTCATTCGAGACAAACAACACCGCTTGACTGAAAGAATTTAGAACTACAATTTTACGTGCGTAGGTTCCGGCTTTATCAACCATATCATTGGTGCGGGTAGCTGCAAATGGGACTGAATTTAAGACCGGAATTACTGTATTGATTTCGTTACTGCCATTCTTAGTTCCGACTATTCGCACTTCAGCAAAAGTAGGCAAGTTTGCACAGTTAACTGTTTCAATAAGAGATCCGCCAAAATCTAATGGTACAGAACCTAGAATTGTATAACTGCAGTGAATTGCAGCCTGTGGTGGTGGAGGTGGAGGTGGAGGTGGTGGTGTAACGACTTGTATCAAAAAAACGAATCTAACGGTTGGTGTAGTAAAAAGTAAAGCGTTAACTCCTGAGCGAACTTCAACGCGTCGAAGATAAGTTCCAGCCATGGATGCACTGCCATTGTTTGTAGTGGTGTAATTATAGCGCAAGAAGTTTGTCACAGAGATGATTTGATTGAATTGCGCAGCGCCATCTTTAGTTCCGACAAGTCTAACAATTGCACCGGTGGGTAAATTGGCACAGCTTACATTTTCGCTTATTTGTCCACCGAACGGCACTGCCGTAGTCACGTCTGCCGAATAGGTGCAGTTAACACTTGGGACAACTGGGGCTACTATGGGTTCTAACGGCGCAGGTTCTGGTCTTGGTTCTGATTGGGGGTCCTTTGTCGGAGTTGTTGGAATTTCGGTTTGGCTTTGTATATTTTCATGCGTTGAAAATTTTTTCGATTCAATCTTTGAACAGCCTTGCAACACGATCGCAACCGCTATGATCAGTGCAGAACGACGAATAAAAATTGAAGGTTTTCTCATAGATCAACAGTCCCCTAATTCATTATACAGGCAAAGGCTAAGCCACCCTAGTTCCTTTTAAAAAGGATCTCCATTAAAAAAATGCGCAGTAGTTTTACAGTTGCCAATTACTTTGATGACGCTTCAAAACGAAATGCGACGTACTTACCGGTCGAATAAGTCGTCTCAGACTAAGAAATATTGCTTTCGATGAGTTTCGTACCTATATTTCCCGCAAATCCCGCTATTGAGCCTCAACCCTAAAAGTAAACTGACGAGCTAACTTCACAGAGACAACACCAAGTCCCGCACCACTTGAATCACCTTCGGCATTCACTTGATCGTAAATTAATTGTCCTGATGAACCTGTTGAAGCTGCAGTGACTTTTGCTAATTCAATTTTAGGATTTATCATACCCAAAGCTAAAACTTTTACTTGGCGAAGTGCATTTTGGTGCGCGCGTTGTAGGGCTAGATCTGACATTTCATTCCATGAGTCAGCCAACACTCCAGGGGTTGGTTTTGACAATGTTAGAACTAGTCTTTCCGTATTGATTGCGTTTGGTTTTACTGCTTTTGGATTTAAAACTAATAGTGCATCTTGCAGCGTCGCCAATTGTTGCAAGTCATTTAATTTAAATTGCAATGACGTTGCCGAGGTCCAACTTTGAGACTCATCGCAAATTAAAACATGCTCATTGTTGATGTAAGCCGTTTTTGTTTTCTGAACATTAGCTTCTGGTGAAATCATTAATTGATCTGGAATTTCGGACTTAAACGGACTTAAGGAAACGATGGCCTTTTGAACGAGTTCATCGACGGCACGGCGAGCGTTCATTGCTGTCACATGACATTCAGAATTCACGCTGATATCAACACGTATAAATTCAGCGGGGCGCAGAGCAATGCCTTCTCCGATGATTTCGAATTTTCCGGCCCATGCTGCTGATGTAGTCATTAGCACGAACCCCATAAAAACTGATTTGATTTTCATAAACTTCTCCCTTTATTAAGTTAATGCAGTCCATTGGACCGCGATGCAGCTGCTGGAATAGCCGGACTTAATGCATTAATATAATTAATAATAAGTTAGTTTATTATAAGTATTGTGAATAATTGATTTCAGTATTTTTATTAAAATAAAGGCGCGGTTAACTTAACCGCACCTTTATAAAGACAAATTCAATTTGTGGAGACGATTTCTTCGAGAATACTACTGACAAGCGAATTGCGCGCCTTCAAGATTCTTCTTAACGTTACCCATGACTTCAACGCAACGACCATCGCCAACAACTTGAGTCGCGATTATTTTTGTTTCGCCAGCCTTTGTGTATTTTAATTCACAACCTTCGCCTTGAGCGCTCACAGCTAATAACCGTTCGTCACCACCCGCAGAACATTTTACTTCACGCGCATTCGGATCTGAATTGACCGCTGCTTTTGCAGGGCGAGTCATTTTCTTTTCGCCTTTCATTTTTTCAGCTTTAGTTTCAGCAACTGGTGCTGTCGCTGTCGCTGTAGGTGTTGGAGTCGGTGTTGCTGCAGCTTCTTCTTTTTTCTTTGAAGATCCGCACCCAGTTACAAACGCTAATGCTCCGATTAGAATCGCTGTTTTCATCATTGTCATAGTTTTCTCCTTGTTAGTTAAAGTTTCGTTAAATAAATAAGTTATTTACTAAGGTATTATTAAAAGTGAAGTTGAATTTAGACTCAACGTTTTTGTTCATGATGCAGTCGGTATGGTGTTGTTTTGTTTTCCGAGTCGTGGTCAATTCTGGCGGCATCAGGGCGCCCGAACAGTTTGTGCCTAAGGATTTATATGAACAAATCTTCATTCACTGCCGTAATCTTTTTGATTACAGCCATTTTTGTAATCACATTCACATCATTTTTCGCAAATGCACAGCCATGGAAAAATCATAAGGGTCTTTGTGTGACGTCTCCGTTTGCAACCACGTCGTTTGCTTTCAGCACTGAAAAATCCGGTGATACCCAAAGAGTAAAAGTAAGCGTTAAACATCACAACGGCGTTCAATATGCTCCTTTTTGGGATACTCAAGTCGTCGCTGAAGACCTCAAGATGCTAACGGATAAATCAAACGTGATTCTGCAGTTGGATTCAGAAATCAACACGTCATGGTCCGCTAAAGACTGCCAGTGGAGCGGGCCAAATAAAGTTTCATGCGTAGGCACAGGCGAAGCTATAAAGATGAAGTCTAATAAGACTGTCGAGCCTTGGGCATTCTACTCAGCCGTTCTGAAAGACTCTAGCTTCGCCGGCGAATTCACTTACATCCAAACAACTTTACTTTTTTACATAGACGGACAGAAATACACTTTCGTTTCAAAATATCCAGAGGCTGACTGTTCATTTGAACCATAGGTTCTGTAATTTAGTGAAAATATTTTATAGAAAGCTGGGTTTGGTCCACAAATTGAAATCTCTGAAAGCTTTGGCTGAATAGAGTTTGATTTGGGGCCTTTTTGACTTTAAAAATACCCTATTAGATTATTTTATTAGCATATTGAATAGATTTTTAATTAATTAGCGGGGGCAAAATGATCAACAAAGTTAAAGTGACATCAGTGTACGTCAAAATGGCTACAGCAGCAGTAATCCTGTTTTCTTACGCATCTTGCGAGAAAAAATTAGCAAACCAAAACAACCAGACTCAATTACCTTTGATTTCTGACGTGCAGCAAATCATCAGCACGCGTCCACAAAATCAAGACACCATCATGGCGATTTTAAAATTGAAATCTCCGGCGTTGTTAGAAAATTCATCACGTAAAAATGGCAAGACTGAAGTAGATCAAGATTTATTGAAAAAAATCTTGGGCGAACAAGAAACGGCCATTGCAGAATTAAAAGCAATCTCTGCTGATGTTCAAGTTTTATTCCGTTACAAATTTGTATTAAACGCAGTTGTCGTTTTAGCGGCCAAGGCTGATTTCGAAAAATTGCAAAAAGTGGGCTTCATTGCCACGTTTGAAGAAGTAACAAGTTTTGCTCGTCCGACAGCGGTTGATTTAGAAGCACCAGTGGCGCTTTCAATCACTGAGCGCAATTCTTTAAAATTTATTGGCGCTGAAAAATTAAATTTAATGGGCATCACAGGTAAAGGCATGAAAGTCGGGATCTTAGATACTGGTATCGATTACACGCACGCCATGTTCGGTGGTGTTGGAACAGCCGAAGCTTTCAAAGCGATTGATCCAGCTAAAGAAGCAACTGGCTACCCAAGTGCAAAAGTCGTTGGTGGTATCGATTTAGTAGGAACGACTTACGATTCAGCTTCGCCTGCATTTTCTTTCCGTATTCCTAAGCCAGATATGAATCCACTTGATGAAGGTGGACATGGAACTCACGTTGCGGGAACAGTTGCTGGTCACGGTGATGGCGTTGATTCTTACAATGGTATGGCTCCAGATGCGTTACTTTATGGAGTTAAAGTTTTCGGGGCTGAAGGTTCAACAAGCGATATGATCGTGATCGCAGGTTTAGAATTTTCGGCGGATCCAAATGGCGATAACGACCTTGGTGATCAATTAGACGTCGTGAATTTATCTTTAGGCTCTAGCTACGGAAATCCAAAAATTCTTTACGCTGAAGCTTTAAAAAATCTAGTTCGCGGTGGAACAGTTGCCGTTATTTCTGCAGGTAACTCAGGTCCAAAAGACTACATTGTGGGCTCTCCAGGAACTGCAACAGAAGCCTTATCAGTAGCGGCATCTATCGATGACGGCGACCAAAACTGGAAGTTTGATTCTTCTGAAATCACTGTAAACGGCGAAACAATTGCTGTTGAAGCCGTTGAAGCTGTTACAACTAAACCAATTAAAGATGCAAATGTTGAAGGTAAATTAGTTCACATCGGTCTTGCGAACGAAGAATTAACAGCTGAGCAAATCGCTGCTGTTAAAGGAAACGTGGCTTTAGTTGATCGTGGTGTTGTCACTTTTAATGTTAAAGTTAAACGCGCGGCTGAAGCCGGCGCGATCGGCGTAGTTTTAGCAAATCACAGCCCGGGTGCTCCATTTAGAATGGGAACATCTGATCCATTTGAAATTCCTGCTATTATGATCAGTCTTGAAGTTGGTCAAAAAGTTAAAGCGGCTATGGCTGAAGGCTTTGAAGCTCGGATTAAATTTCAAGGTGTTATAAAAATTGAAAAACCAGAGCTGATTGATCAGTTAACAGATTTCTCGTCGAAAGGTCCGCGTTCAATCGATGGCTATTTAAAACCAGAAATTTCTGCTCCAGGAAACAACGTTATCTCTGCAGCCATGGGTAAAGGCGCCGAAGTCGTTCAAATGTCTGGAACTTCAATGGCCGCTCCGCATATGGCGGGCGTTATGGCGCTTGTTAAGCAGGCCATGGTTGATAAAGGCAATGATTTATCAGCTTTAGAATTAAAAAATATTGTCATGGGAGCATCTAAAACAATCGGCGATTCAGCAGGTCGTTATGCGGTGTCTCGTCAAGGGGCAGGTCGTGTTCAGGCTGACGTTGCAGCTGCGGCGCAATTAGTCGCAAGCACTCCTTCAGTTTCTTTCGGTGAAGTCACAATCGAAAGTCGTAAATCTTTACGCTCGAAATTTTCTTTAAAAAATATCAGCGGTCAGGATTTAGCCTTAACAGTTTCATTTGAAGGTAACGAATTTATGACCATGAATTCAGTTTCTGCTTTAGCCATTAAAAAAGGTGAATCAGCAGAATTAAATTTAGTGTTTAACTTAGACTCTTCTAAAATGGGCGAATTCTTCGTTCGTGAAATGGATGGTTGGGTTAAATTTTCTATCGCTGGCGTTGAAGCTTACCGAATTCCAGTTTTAGCGGTAGCTCATAAATTGAGTTCAGTCTCTGCCAGCCAATTTAAAGTAGCAGCAACGTCTAAAATTGATGCTGATGGTGCGATAGCAACTTTAACTTTAGCAAACTCAAGCTCAAACGCAGGTGAAGCGTTCTTGTTTAATTTAGTGGGCGTTGATGAACGTAAACCAATGGCATTACCATTCATGAATGCAGACTGTGACTTACAAGCGGTTGGTTACAAAATCGTTGAGCGCGCTGATGAAGCCGGTCAAAAACAACAAATCGTCCAGTTCGCAGTTAAAACATACCAGCCGTTAACAACATGGCAGGCGTGTGACGTGAGTGTCTTGATCGATTCAAATAAAGATGGCGTTGTTGAACAAGAACTTTTAGGCGCGTCTTTAAAATCGATTCCAAACCAAATCACAGAAGCTTTTACATCAACATTATTAGATGCTGCAAAAGCTCGTGAATTGCGTGCTGAGTTTGAGAAAAAAGTAACTGACGTATTAAATAATCCAGAGATCACAGACAAATCAGCTGAATTAGAAAAATTAAAAACGGCAGAAAAATATGACGATGCTATTGTAGATCAACAAGAAATGTTGGTTTTCAATAATTCAACTGTAGTGATTGTTGAAGCGGCTTTAGATAAATTAGCGGTAGCCGCCGACGGTTCGATTTCTTTCCAAGTTGTGACTTCACAAAACGAACAGAACACAACTCAGTTTGACGATTTCTTAAAATCTGAAGAACCACATTTCCAAATTTCGACTCGTGTTGAAGACCAAGCGTTTTTTGACCTAGGCGAAAGTATTGCTGTTGGTGCTTTAGAAAATAAATCGGTTGATTTGGTTAAAGGCGCAAAAGACGGTAAAGTTTTAGCATTGTATCCGCATAACCGTTTTAGCTTTTCTAATAATATTATGGATGACCAGGCTCAGGTGCTGGTCCCGACTTTTGGTTTTGGGAAGTAGTTTTTTTTAGGATTTGAATTTTAGGTTTGATTTGAAAAGGCGCGTTTTGATGACGCGCCTTTTTTATTTTTGGGGTTTGTGGGACAGACATCCTGCCTACCAAGAGCTCTGCTCTCGGACTCTCGCTTCTCCCCGCCCGGACGGCGGGGAGAATGGGTTTTTGGGGGCGGGGATTTTTTGAGCGCGTTTCCCTTTTTTCAAATCAGACGGCCACGATGGCCGTCTGAAGTGCGTTCTCATGGACGGATGAGCATCGCGAAATGCTCACAGCGTTCAATACGTTCAATACGTTCAATACGTTCAATATGTTCAATATGTTTCTGCCGCAAAACTAAGACTTAAAAAGAGCCAATTCACCTGTCTCGCGACAGGTAAAATTCTTGGATCTAGCACCTATATTTTTGTTGTTTCAGCTAAACAAATTTTCTATGATCCGGTTTCTATTTCCAAGGGGGATTCCGTGATTTTTAGAACTCTTTTAGTATTTCTATTTTCTTTGTCTTTAACGGCGGCTTCGTTTTCAGTAAATTTAGCTGACGAAGCAGATTGGGATAAAGTTGTTCAAGATCAGAATGCAGCGGATGCTGGTTTAGCTTTAGCGCTCAATTCAACTCGTTCAGATACGCAGTCGCAAGCGCTTTTGACTTTAATGAAAATTTTAACTCCAGAATCTTTAAATGTTTTGATCAGTTCGAGTGATAAAATTAAATCTGAAAATTTTGATGCGTACTGTTTGGCATTGGGCCAAATGTATCATGTTAAGTATGCAACAGTAGGACGGGATGTAGTTCCAGGCTCGATGGAAGCTGCTCTTGCGATATTAGAAAGAGCGCTTGTTGAAAAAAATAACGTCGCAACTTGTTTTGAAGCTTACGCGAAGATTTCTCCGCGCTCTTTGGATTCGCAAATGGAAACTCTTTTTAAGACGATCGACTTTACGAGTTTGTCTGAAAAAGATGTAGCTCGGGTTGCCATGGCCATTTATTTTCATCGTCAAAATACTTATAACCCTGAAGCACCCACAGACCGCTATTTTATGAATGCAGAATTTGCGGCGTACTTTCGCTCTATAAACTTTGGTTCGTCGATGTCTGCAGAGTCACGTCAAGCTTTTGCACGAGTGGCTTACTTAGCAAACGATGAAATGGTTTATTCAGATTACTCAAAATTACTTAATGATTCGGATTTTACAACTCGTTATTTGGCCGTGGACCTTGTTAATTTTGTCGATAAGAAAAATCCTGAGGCATTGATGTCGGCACTCAAAGATTCTGACTATCGAATTACTGTTCGTGCTTTAGAGGCCTTAAGAACTTTGAAATTATCTGAAGGATTATGGGCTAAGAATCCAGAATTATTGTCGCATCCACGCCGTCAGGTTCGTCGGGCCATGTTACAAGCGGTGAGTGATCAGTTAACTGTTGATGACATTAAAAAACTTTTAAAGGATGAATCATTAGCTGTTCGTCAAATTGCAGCGCAAGAATTTACAACTCGTTCAGAAGATCGCAGCGTTTTTGCTTTGGAAGTTTTTGCCGGAAATGATTTGGCTTTAAAAAAAGGCGTCATTGATGCGAGTACTTCTTTAGGTGAGCAGCGGGTAGCCATTCTGGAAAAAGCCATGGTTGATTCTGACTTTTTTGCCAAAAGTTACGCGTTAACTCACATACAAGAAAACGGTATTGAAGCTTTATATCCGCAAGTGGTTGAGCTATTAACGGGCGCAACATTCGAAGAACGTTATGAAGCTGCAGCCGTACTTTTAAAGTGGCAAGCGTATCCGAATAGAGCCACATTATTAGAATCAGTCTATGCAGCGTCTCTAGCTCCAATGTTTTTTTACTTGCGAGAACTAGTTGTGGGGCAGTTAACGGATTCAAAAAATGCAGCTGATCATCAACTGCTTTTAAAACTATTACCTTTAGAGCAAAACTGGAAACTGGCGAATCAAATCGGACAAGCTCTTCAAAAGTTTGGTTTAGCTGAATACACATTGCGCCTTCCAAAGTGGACTGATTCCGCAGGTTCTAAGTACCGCGTGACTGAGCGTCGACCTTTGATTGAAATGCAAACGACAAAAGGGACTATGGTGTTTGCTTTATTTAATGATGTGGCTCCATTACATGTCTCTGAAGTATTGTGGGGAATCGAACAAGGATTTTGGAGCAAGAATTTTTTCCACCGCGTGATTGATAATTTTGTGGCGCAGTCTTATCGCCCAATCACTGTTGCAAGTGGAGCCAACGCCGATGCGCGGGCCGAAATTATCGGGCTAAAACAAGAGCGCGGCACCATTGCAATGCCCCGAAGTGATTACATGCACTCCGGTGATGGTGGTGGGTTTTACATTAACCTAATTACCAATTGGAATCTTAATTATAACTACACTGTCTTTGGAAAACTGATCATGGGTGATTCCGTACTTGATGAATTAGAGATCGGCGATCAAGTACTGAATGTCAGACGGATTAAATAAATGAAGAATTTAACTGGTGATAAAGCGTTCCTGCACCAGCAGTTAACGCTGGTGCAGAGTAAGAGTCGATTAAGGTTGGGCAGTAGCTACGTATTTACCAGTTTGGAATTCTGCGATTTCTTTGAGTAATACTGTTTCATGGCCTTCTGGCTTTACGTTCTCATAGACTTTTTTTAACTGGCCTTGAGGATCAATTAAAAAAGTTGTGCGGTTCCAATATTTTGTGCCTTTGTAATCCGTTTGTCCGACATCAGTGGCTTTTAATAAATCACCCTTAACATCAGATAGTAAATCAATCGTGAAAGAGAATTTGGTGCAAAAGTCTTTGTGGGATTTTACATCGTCTTGGCTAAGACCAACTATGCTCACGCCTAATTTATCAAACTGCGCTTTTTCAGACGTAAAGGATTTACCTTGAATTGTGCATCCCGGAGTATCGTCTTTAGGATAAACATAAAGAACAAGCCATTTTCCAGCATAGTCTTTTAAGGTTTTAGTTTTACCGTCTTGGTTCGGTAACTGAAATTCTGGAAATCGTGTTCCACTGTTGATCATTGCAAACTCCTTTTGTTAGTTAGGTGATTTGTTGGCGAAAACTAAATTACATTTGATACCAGCCGCGCGCAAGTCGAGTTGGCGGTGCCAGGCCTTATTTCCCCGCCGGTGCCAGGC
>JAYVHE010000330.1:0-16087 GCA_043771495.1 Bdellovibrio sp.
TGCAACGGGCGCCGTGAAAGTCGTAACAGATCAAGTGACATGGTCATCCAGTGACCCCATCAATTTCCCAGTGGATTCTCAGGGAATTGTACGACCACAAAAAACGGGATTTTTTACACTCGCAGCCTTTGACCCAGTTTCACGGTTGACAAGTTCCTATACCACCCAGGCTGTTGATTTTGATACTGTGTCCGGAGTCAGCTCTAGAATTGTCCGTTTAGAATTGCGTGATAATGAATATGATATTATGGCCGGAAACAAATCCATAGAGCCCATTCCGAATGGCTATAAATTATTGAACCTGTTTATTGGGGCCGAAATATGGGCCGTCTACGAAGATGGTATCAGTCGAAAAGTAACTGATAATACGGTGTATTCTGTTATGTATAATGGCCAGCCTCTGGGAACAGAATTTCCCAGAACTTTCCCTTCAGCGATGTTCTTGGCAAGGTTTTCAGTTTTAAGAGGCGGCCAAGATCATGAGCTGCTCTTGTTTTATAGGGGCTTTCAGCAAAAACTGACGATTCGGGTCCCTTTGTATACTTTTGAAGGTTGGGCTTGGTCGTCAAACATTTCTAGCTCCAGTTATAACAAGCCTGTCATTAGTTACAACGACACCAGTATAAAACTTTATAATTTAGGAAGATGGTCCGCCATTCAGTATAAAATTCCTATCTGCAAATTAAATGGAAAATCAATGCCCTGCCCCGCAAACACTGTGAACGAATCACTCTGGGGCGGTTGCGGTCAAACTACGTGTGGCTATCAAGCTTCAACGACATTGCCAGAAGATGGACTTAGTCGTCTGCCGCCAAGCTCTGGCTATGGGGATAATATTCTGCCAGGAAATTATTTCGTTGATCAAAAATATTTTTTTTGGGGTGATAATTCTGGAGCCGTTCAAAATTCTCGGTTGGCTATTGAAGTTGTTGACGTGCCAAAAATAAAAGAAATACTTTACTCGGCTTGGTCGTTTGGAACCCCACAGCGTATCGGCTTCGGGGCTTCGCAGACGGTCGATCCAATCCAGTTGGCGCCCGTTTGTAGTGAACCCGTCGCACCGATTTACACCGTTAATAGAAACTTCGGTATTGAGCAATTTTTTCGCGGACAATGGTTAGACTCACGAAGCCAAGTTGAATCAATGGTCGATGCGGGAGGCCAGCCCTTTACCAGCTATATTGCGGATCCTGCTCGCGGTGGGGTTTTAATTCAATCTGCAGCCAATGGTTTAAGAATGAATTTTAAAGTTAATGATTTGGCGATTTCAAAAATAATGCCGGGTCCTTTGAGAATAACGGAAAATGCTTTTGACCCTGATTTAAATTTAACAGAAAAAACTTTTGGTTCCAAAAATTACATCACTCCCAAAGCACTTCCTGCTTTGCCTGTAGCTGCTGCGCAAAATCCACGTTGTGCTCAGGCTCCGGCTGTAAATGGCAGTTATGGCGGCACTGGAACACAGGCTGACCCCTTTATCATTTGCACTTGGGCTAGTCTTCTTGCAACGACGGCCAGTGTGTCTGATCAGTTGCGGTCGGGAACCCATTTCGCTTTGGGCGCTGACATTGATTTGCTTGCGGTTGTTCGTCCAACATTTAATGGTCGGGGATTGCGTGCTTTGGATGGTCGCAATTACAGAATCAAAAATGGCACTTATTTAGATCGTGAAAACAATGTGCATTTATTGAAGGGGTTTGCTTATATTCATGATTTGGTTTTTGAAAATAACAATTTGTCAGGGCGACCAGTTGGTTTAATTCATGGAGCTAAAGTAACAAATATTTATGCCTATGATAATATTTTAGATGGCAGCTACGTTTCCGTCGTCGTCGAAGGGTTCTACGCACGAAATGTTTACACCCGAAATCGCGTGACGTATTCGGAAGGGTTCTACGGTGTTGGAAATTATGCGATAGAAAGTTTTACTTCAGATGAAGCTCGTTACGTTGGAAATCTTTCTTATAGTACAGCGGTCGGAGTCGCGAGTGTAACTTTAGCTTCGGGAAGCAATTCAGTTTTTGTTGGAGGCTACAATATTGGTGGCGTCGCTAGTTCTTTTTGTTACAAGTGTTTTTCGGCGGTTCAAATTAATTCAACCAACTACAATACGATCGGTGGAATTCTGATTTATCTATCCATGGTGGGTAACCTTGAAGTCGGTGAATCCCAGGCCGTGATCACTGCGGTTGGCGGCCCAGGTGCCAGTGCCGGGGGGATTGTTGGTCGGGTCGGACGATCTAGTAGTTCCACTTTAATGTATGTTCAAAATTATGATAACTCCACAGTAGCGCTTGAATTTAAGTATGGCCATATTCACATTTTAAATTCGAAATTCATTGGATCAATTACGGGGACAGGTCTGATTGGTGGGGTCGTCGGTTTAGATGCGGACGCGAGCGATATTTATTTTTCAAATTCAGATTTTACGGGTTCCGTCGGCGGCGCAGGAATTAAAGGTTCACTGATTGGAAAAGCCTCCGGCCAATGTGTTAATTCGGTATTAAAGTCTGCGAAAACTCGAGGTGTACAACTGAACGCAAATTTACCGGCTGTTGGCGAGCTTAGTAATGGGAGCCCACAAGTGAACGGTGTGCCTTTTTAGGCTGTAGCTGAAGAGTAATAACGGTGCCAGACTACTTTAAATTGGTCATAATTAAATCGCGAATTTTCTTCATCTCGTCGTCGCCGTGACGTTTCGCACGCTTAAAATCTAAATCAGGAATCGACCACGCCGGAATCAAATGCAAATGATAGTGGGGAACTTCAAATCCCGCAACGATAGTTCCAACTCGCGGGCAGCCCGTGGCTTTTTTAATTGCGGCTGCAACTTTTTGAGCGTTAGTGCCGACGCGATTATAGATTTCAATGGGAACTTCAAACCAATGATTTACTTCTTGTTTCGGAATCACTAAGCAATGACCAAGATTAACTTGGTCTAGAGCCAATATTGTAATTGTTAAATCATCTTCATGGATGCGATAGCTCGGAAGGTCACCGTTAATTATTTTCGTAAAAATCGAAGCCATCGTAAATCCTTTTAATTGGATGTTAGAAATTATCTAGTTTCTAAAGAAGCCCATTTTAAGTTTTCTTTACCTTGCCATTTGCCGCGTGGACGGTAGATGCGATTTTTTTCATATTGCTCGTTGGCATGTGCAATCCATCCCGAAACTCGAGACGCCGCAAAAATTGGAGTAAATAAATCCGTTGGAATTCCTAATGCGTAATACACTGTTGAAGAATAGAAATCCACATTCGGCATTAAACCTTTTTCCTTTTGCATAGTATCATCAATCAAAGTCGATATTTTATAAAGATCAGGTTGGCCAATCTTGGTCGTTAATTTTTCAGAAAATTTTCTTAAGATTGCTGCACGAGGGTCGCCATCTTTGTAAACGCGATGACCAATGCCCATTACTTTTTCTTTTGCAGCTAAGGCATCTTTAACAAATTGTTGAGCTTTTTCCATAGTTCCGATTTTTTTCAACATCACCATGACTTGCTCGTTAGCGCCACCATGCAAAGGCCCTTTAAGTGCTCCAATCGCAGAAACGATTGCAGAGTGCAAATCCGATAATGACGATGTTGTTACTCGCGTTGCGAACGCAGAGCAGTTCAATTCGTGATCGGCATGTAAAATCAAACAGGTATCAAAAACTTTTACTGTTTCGGCATCGGGTTCAGTGCCTTTTAACATGTTCATAAAATTCCAAGCCATTGATTGACCGGCTTTAGGTGCGATGATTTCTTTTTTATTTCGAATCGCCTCATACGCTGTAACTAATGAACTCATCTTAGCTGTTAAACGCACGGCTTTACGTTGGTTGGCTTCTAATGAATTATCATTCGCATCAGCATCCCAGTGCGACAATAATGAAACCGCAGTTCGCAACCAGGCCATTGGGTGAATGTTAGTTGGTAAGGTTTTTAATACTGCTACTAATTCTGGTGATAAAGTCATGTTTGTATTTAAGTCTTCAGTCAACTTTGCTAATTCAGATTTATTTGGCATACGATTATTCCAAAGTAAGAAAACCACTTCTTCAAAAGTTGAATGCTGAGCAAGATCATCAATCGTGTAACCCCGATAATTTAAATTATTTCCAACGATAAATGAGACCGCCGTCGTACATGCGACAACGCCTTCTAATCCTTTATCTAAAGCACCTTCATAAATAGTCACGTCTGCCATAGTAATCCTCTTTGTAATTCAATTACTGTACCGCAGGAGACCAGTTTTTTTCAATGTGATTTTCCGACTACCTAGCTATTTTAATTAAATTTTCTTTAATTTCAAAAACGAAGACAATTTGGTCCCTGAGGGGTTGGTTGCGCCCCGACAGCACTTCCGCCTGAAAGAAGATTTCGTTTCGCAAATTATGGACATCTTGGTTGGCCATAGATTGGCAAATAGCAGCGATCTTTTGAATCGGTACTACGTCTAAAACACCTGGGGTCACAAAGCAGACTTTAGATTTAGGTTCTAGATTTAGATTAATTATTCTAACGGGCAGTGGCGTCGTATCTCCTCGGCCGGCCGCACCTAGACTTTCAGCTGAGATGATTTGCGTCATTCCACCCGTAGTGACTACGCCGCAAATGTGACCTAAGCAATAAAACTCAAAACTCAAATCACGGCGATCAACTTGACCAAAAAATAAACTAAAATCAGAGGCTCCCGGAGTTGAAGCTACATCAGTTAAAAACTTTTTAATTTTATCGTGGACGGACGTGACGTTGTCCGAAAACAAGGCTGAGTTATTGAAGATCTGCGACAGTAAAAGTGCCGAAGTACTGTAATTTGAAGCAGAGGAAATAAGCAAACTCCACTTGAACTTATCTTTATTTAGAAACAAATCGAAGTAATCGCCACCTGTTTTTGTTCCATAAACAAACTTACGGCTAAACTCAAATCCATTAATTTGTGGCATCTCTGTTGGAACCATTTGTTGAAATAAACCTCTCAATGCAGTCAGCTCTGTTTCGTTGGCCGCAATCATTTCATCAAGCTGGTCTGAGAGCTGAAACAACTGCGCCTTATACGTCGAGATTTCGTTTTCTTTCGCTTGCAAAAGTTTTTCGATCTCGGCAATTTTTTTTAAAAGTTTGTTATCTTGATCGGACATAAAATTACTCGATCATCTTTTTGGCTAATGTTAAAAATTCAGTTTCTTGCTTTTGCATTTCGCGAAGTTTGTGCGGAATAATTTTATAAGCCGGATCATCGGATTTTAATTCGGCGTCTTGCTTGAGTCGTTGTGAATAAAGGTCCGTGACTTTAGCTTCAAACAGCTTTTGAAACGAACTGCTTAAATAAAACTGAGGTAATAACAAAACGCTGCTATACTTTAAGTTCCAAACCGAGGGGTCGGGTTTGCGTCTAAAATAAAAGTGTCCCCATAGACCCAATGCTGTCAAAACTAATAGCTGATACAGCAGGTAGGCCAAAATTAAATACTCTAACCGGTAAGCCCGCATCGAATGATCAAAAAGACCACTAGCGCGAATATTGGCGAGCAACCACCAACTTAAAAAAATGAAAACAACGAAGGCCAGCATTTGTAAAGTCACAATCCATTGAATGACTTTTTTGACCGCACCTTTAGTTTTTCCAAACCATGTTACCTGAAATCGAACTTGCGAAAATAAAATTCCAAGTAAAGCCGATTGAGCCAATACGATATGGATATCACCATTGCCAAGTAACCACGCCAGAATTAAAATTCCCACAAATTCAAAACGGACAACTCGTCCAATGATTAAAAAGACAATAAAAGTTATGCATTCAGCCCGCAGCGATGACTGCATTAAAAATAAAATCACGGAGTGATCAAATCCTAAAAACTGCACCAAGGTAAACTGGTAACGAAACGGCGAAAACAGCGCGACCAACATTATAATTACAGACAACCAGCCGGCGAGTGGCGAAAAACAAATTTGCATTAAGCTTTGTTGTTCAGGTTTTAATTGAAAATCAAAATTAACAAGACCTTCTTCGACAGAACGAAGGGGGCTGGTTTTTTTAAACTGGCTGAGGACCGCTTGTTTGATCATAGATATCATAGCGAATAAGTTTTCCCTTAAGCTGTGAAGTCGGTTTAAGTACAGTTTCAGCATTTAAAGGTCTTTTTACAACAAGTCTTTTAAAGAATTTTCCTTGAATTAACTGGGTCATAATTTGTAAGGCGTCAGGATCCTCATTGGTCAGCTTTTGCAATAAAACCATTTCTTGCCGAGGTAGTGCGGATTTCTTTTTTTGAGGAAACATCGGATCATAGTAAGCTACGGTATATTGGTTTTGATCCGGAAACATAAAAAGTCCCGCTTTTAATTGTTGAGGAATCGAAACACAATCGCCGTAGACTATTTTAAAGCGGTCTTTCAAATCTGATGTCCATTGCTCATAGGCCGCCTGTAAACTTAAATAAACCAAAGGGTTTCTTTCAACGGCCGTAACGGTGTAGCCTAACCGGACCAACGAGATCGCGTCCACGGCCAGCCCAGCCGTTAAATCTAATATGTAATTCGATTTTTTTCCGCCGCCCACCGCACGTGAAATTAATTCGCTAGTTTTAGATTTTAAAATTCGGCGGTAGTCTAAATCTTCATTAAAATTAATATTAATTTTATTTCCGGTTTCATCTTTAATGGTCAATTGACCGTTATCGATTCTGACAAGCATTTTTACGGGACTATTGAAGACTGCGATTTTTAAAAAATCTAAAAACTGTTTTTTTTGAGTTTCGTCATCTGCAGTCGTGGTTTGAAACTCGATACTCAAAGCGAAATCCAACCTAATTTAACCACCATATAAAGTAATTGTTCAAAACAAAATAGCATCACCATTAAATAGAAATTGCGTTTTCCTTTATTGCGAGCTTCAAGCAAATCTGATCCCAGCGGCGATTGAATCTCGGCAAATTTGATGAGCGTCGGGATCGACCAAAATATAAGTAAACACGAAGTAAACCACGTCATGTACGTCGCCGCATAAAAGTAATGATGCATGATCCACAAAAATATAAATCCCAGCCACCAGACCACTAAAAATTTTTTAGACCGGTCAAAACCATATTTGATCATGGCATTTTCTAAGCCAAATTTTTTAGAATCCATCAGGCAAATAAAATTATTTAAGTGTACTAAAAATAAAACGGCCCAACCCCAAAGCAGGCCAAATGCTAAAATCTCGGTATCAACGCCGCCGCCAAGGGCCACCTGAAAAGCCGAACTAATTCCAGGACCAGCCAATAAAAATACAGCAATTTCGCCAACTTCTTTGGTTTTAAATGAGTTACGAAACGCAAAGCGAGCCACAACAAAAATAACCCCTAAAACAAGCGCAACGCGAATGAGTTCTTTTTCTAAAATAAACGATGGAATGCAAAACGCGGTGCCAATTCCAATTAAGAACCAACTTAGGAAACTGGCTTCACTGGCGGAAATCCAACCTTTTAGAATCGGCTTGGCAGTGTCGCTCGAAAAAATTCGATCAAATCCCGAGACGTGATCATTCACATCTTGGCGAATATTAAATCCTGCATAAATTAACAGGCCACCGATCACTGTAAATAAAAGCGAAAACGGATTTTTTAAACTGTCGTCGACGTAATTTTTAGTCAGAACAATAAATAATGGAAAAAAGAAAAACAAGTACGATCTAAATTTTATTAGATGCAGCCAATAGATAAAATAATTAGGACGTTTTATTTCCTCAACGGTAAAAATTTCGAATGTTACCGTTTCGTTTTGTGTACCCAAATTTAATGTTTGAGTCGGAATGGCAATTTCTTGATCAGAGAACGTGCCCATCAGATAATTTTGAAAATCAACATCGGTCTTTTTTAAAGTAATGAGTCGTCGTTTTGATTCAGTCATGATTACGGTTTTTTTCTCCAGTACAGAAGATCTGGTAAAACTTTTAAACTAGAGATTAAACTATTTTGGTCGCCACCTTTAAGCTGCGCCAATTTTGCAAATTCTTGAAGGTGATGTAAATACAGATCAATAATTTTTTGATTCAATTGATCAAACTGTTGAACGCTAGCGGCCAAGGTTAATTGAGGGTTAACAGCAGTCATGGCCTTTTCGAATTCGTCCAAATTTTGCGAACGAATCAATTGATCAATTTGTTTTTTATTCATTTTTTGAGTAACGAATGCACCGAATGAATTGAGGTACCCAGATTTTAAGTCGCCCAAAATCGCTTTGCCTTCATGATTACGAATATTGTAATCCAGTAAATCATCGCTGCGTTGAAATAATTGACCCAAGAACGTACCCATCTCTTCTAAGATTTGGTGCAGAACCGGATCATGATTATTTTGCGCAATAAACGGAGAACGTAGGCACCACTTAAATAATGAAGCCGTCTTCAAATTATGAATTCGATCCAGTTGTTCTAGACTGACAAAAAAATCGCCAACAACGGAATCCTGAAGCCATTCACCCTCAAGGAGATCCGAAATAATTTCACTGGTGTACTGAACCAGACGTATGTTGCCATGACCTGAAAGGTTCACCATGACCCGCGCTAATAAGTAATCGCCGGCCAAGACCGCATATTCTGGGGTATACTTCGTCCATGCCGCTGGCTTTCCGCGACGCAATTGCGAGCGATCAATCAAATCGTCATGTAGTAATGAGGCGTTGTGAATAAATTCAATGGTCTGACACAAAAGGTGGATCGCGTTTTCTGGCAAATTGATGGGTTCTGCAACGATTTTGACTAACTTTGAGCGAAAGCCCTTACCATCGGTAAATAAGTCATCATAGAGGTGATTCAGTTTAGGCAAATATGCGGGAAAATCTTTGGAGTCGTATATTTTTAAGTTCATATATTCGCCGTCATTAAGCTAAGATAGAAGCGCATGCCTGTAAATAACAATTTGACCCCTGACTCTAATTTTATTGCAAATGGATTACGCTTTGAATGCCAAGGCTCTGGAAAGTGCTGCTCTTCGCGCGGAGAATACGGTTTTGTATACCTAACCAAGTTTGATCGCCAGCGTTTTGCCAAATTTATGAAGATAACCACCAGCGCATTTACGAAAAAATTCTGCGCCAAACACAATGGGATCTGGCATTTGCGCTCAGACGTTGAAAAGCCTGATTGTCAGTTCTTAGTAAAGAAACAATGTAGCGTCTATGAAGCACGACCAACCCAATGCCGAACGTGGCCGTTCTGGCCCGAAGTTTTAAATGCAAAAAGTTGGTCCAAAGAAGTCACCGGTTTTTGCCCTGGAGTTGGAAAAGGCAAAACGTGGACGAGTGATGAAATCAAAAAAATTGCCGAAGAAGATAAGCAGAACACCTTAAATTTCGGAACTTAGTTAATCTATGATTTTAGAAGAGCTAAAAATATGAAAAAAAATAATTCCAACTTGCAAAATGCCCAAAATAATTTAGCTGAAGTTCTGCATCCCCAGCAGTCGATCGAATTATTAAAGCAATTACATATTTTAACTCGCGATGGCCAGCTCAATCAGGATAGTCGGCGCAAGCTCAAACAAATTTATCATTTGTATAATTTTTTTGAACCTATTTTAAAAGAACTGGCGCAGAAAGAACAACTTCACGTGGTCGATCACGGTTCAGGAAAATCGTACTTAGGTTTTATTTTGTATGATTTATTTTTTAAAAATTTAGTTTCTGAAAACAAGCAAATCTCTGTGTTAAATGTAGAGTCTCGTCCTGACCTTGTCAAAAAATCGCAAGATCTTGCTTTGTTGTTAGGTTTTGAAAAAATGGGATTCATCGAATCTACGATTAAAGAATCCGTATCGGCAAAAGGTATTCCAGAAAAGATTCAGTTGGTCAGTGCTCTTCACGCTTGTGACACCGCCACAGATGATGCCATCGATTTTGCATTAGCAAAAAACGCCGATTACGTGGTGTTAATTCCCTGTTGTCAGGCCGAAGTGAGCCGTGCCTTGAATCAAGCTAAGGCCGAAATGAAAACAACCAGTCAGTACGAGATTTTTCGACATCCTTTGCACAGTCGTGAATTTGGCAGTCACTTAACAAATGTCTTACGTTGCTTGCGCTTAGAGTCCGAAGGCTACAAAGTGACAGTGACTGAATTTACGGGCCTGGAACATTCTTTAAAAAATGAATTAATTATCGCAAAAAAAATCGAAAAGCCCCGTGAACGTTTCAAGAAAAAAATTAATGATTTACTGATTGATTTTGGAATCGAAGACCTTAAAGGTCGTTTTGGCGTTTAAAAAAAAGCCTGTCTTGCGACAGGCTTTTTTTATTTCATTTTGTAATCTGAAATTTATAAAGAAAAACGTGTGATCAATTCGATCCCTACATTTTCGTGTGATTCAGTTGAAAATTTACCACCTGAATTACCCAAGTTACGTTCGAAAACCGCAGTTGGAATAAATTCCAATTGTCCCGCGTTCATCGCCGCAAAAGCTTTGATAGACATAATGTTAAGCTGCCCAGATGAAGCCGATACGCGTGTTGCGCCCTCACGGATTGTGCCGTCTTGAGGTAAAGTTACATTCATACCGATTGCTCCGCCAATTTTAGTCGCTTGGCCTAACATTCTTTCACCGAATGCTTCAGCTCTTAAAATGTGTCCGCCAGAAATTTCGTAAGCGCTGTAGATTTGAGTTGATTGTTTGATGTCTACTTTACGGTTGAACTGTAAAGCTGCAGACATTTTGTAACCAAAATTTGAATCAAGAGCCGCCGTTTGTTTTGTGTAAGCTCCACCTAAAGTCATACCGCCAGAAAAACGGTTACCATCGATATTCTTTCCACCAGAAACATTACCTTCAGCCGCTTCACCTAAACTTGTCGTGAAAAAACCAGCCATAAAAGTTTGTTGCATGTCTTGTTGGTTCATTTTACGAAGCTCAACTTTTAGATCAGAAAAACCAACGTTTGTTGTTTCAGTTTCTTTTTTAGGTTTAACGCCATCAGTTCCCATATCCGTTGAAAAATTCAATGAATAATCATTAGATAAACCAAGCGCGAATTCGACGCCCACTGCGTTTGTGCGAATTGTTGATTCAACAGCTTTTTGACCATCAAACTTACGTTCAACAGTTAAAGAATTACTTTTTGGAACTGCTTGGAAAACACTGCGACCTGCAACCGGGTGTAAAACTTGTGAAGACAAGCTTGAATTTGCATTTAAGTTTAAGCTGTTCAATTGAACGATTGTTACTGATTCACCTTTGGCTGGTGCAGCCACTAAAGTTTTTGACGAACGAGCTGAACTCTTAGCATTCGTTGTTGCAGCAGCCGTTGTGCTGGCTTCAGATTTTGAAGATTTCGTCGTCATTTTTGTTGTGGTTGTTTGCGCGTTAGCCGTCGTTGTTAAGCCAGCGGCTAAAACAAAAGCAAAAATAGCTGTTTTTGAAAACATTTATATCTCCTTAGATATTACACAGCCTTCCGGCTGTTGTTATTATTTATCTTTATATGAACAAAACAGAACATAATCGTCACAAGACTGGCAACAATAAAGAAAATCGTGTTTTAAACTTTAACAGTTGCGTCATGACTACTGAAATTACGTTTGGCCGTTTTCTTTCTGTGCAGACTATGTCTAAATATTGGCATGTACATTACTGAAGTCTTGCAGCTTGGCGAGTACCTTCTGCGCGAAGGAACTCTGGAACCAAATATTTTCATATTAAAATCTGGTAAATTAGCCGCATCTAAAAAAGTCGGCGAAGAGAACAAAGTTCTGGGCCATATTAATCCAGGCGAATTTGTCGGAGAAATGGCTTATTTGGCTGGCAAAACTTCACATAATAGTGACGTCATTGCGGTCGAAGTTTCAGAAGTGATTCAAATTCCTAACAACGATTTTTATGAATTTTTAAGCAAGAATCCGTTGTGGAATAAAGCGTTGATAAAGTCGTTGGTTTCGAAAATCGAGAGTTTGAATTCTCGGTTAACACAAAAAGCTGAGTAATATTTTATCGAATGTAATGTACGTACGTCGCCGAACAGTTTCTTACGGACGACAAAAAAGAAGCCGCATCAGCGGCTTCTTTCAAGAGTAGTCATTCGTCAGTTATTACTTAGAATCCAATATTAAATTGTTCTGAAATTAAAATTTTCATCCGGCTCATTTCCTCAGACACGCGTTTAATTTCTTCAAGATATTTTTCAGGATGTTTCATTAAATTTGGAATCATTTCATCAGCGACTTCACCGAAACCACCGTAATGTCGTAGACTGTATTCTTCCATAGTAATTTCATCAGCGTCTTTAAAGACTGAGCTATACTCATAGCCACACATTTCTTTGTCATCTGTTGAAGAGTCCCATTGTGAGCATGCGTATTCGCGCAAATTTGTAATTCGGTAAGAAAGAGCGATAACAGCTTTGAGCTCATTGTTATCAAGCGTTTCTAAAGGATATCGAAACTGAAATATTTCGGCCACCTCTGCACTTTGCATTAACTTATAGGTGCTTGCCGGATTATTTTTTAAAATCATTTCGGCGTGTCCCATTAAGTGAGTAACTCGGTATGCTGCATGGACAAAGTCGGATGAAAGCATAAATACATCGGATTCAGAGACAGACCGTGTTTTTTGAAGTACAAATTTCTGAAACTCGTCCGCTTTGACTTCGTCATAGCCTTGTAAATGTGAATACTCATGAGCCATCAACGCCAACAGCTGAGGATATGCGGTCATTTCAGTGACCTTTTCGCCAATAGTAAAGGCGCTGAGGCAAATCGTATTGGGCGCTGAATTAATACTGCCATCATTAGGAACACCATCAAAATCCAAACAGGGTGCATCCCATAAAATATTTAATGAATGTGTTTGAACTTTTTTGATAATATTATTTTCGCCGGTATATAAATCTGCAAACTGTTCCGAGTCTTGTAAGTATTTGAGTACTCCTAAAAGCGTTGCACGAGCCGTTGCTAAACTTCGATAAACGAAGTCTGCGCCCGCTGGATCTGTAATTACGGTTCCACCGCCGCCGCCGCTGATGCCGCCAGCTTTTAAATTTAAAGTGGTTATTAAAATTGCGAAAATCAAAACGATTTTCATAGAATCCCCCTTGGATTAAGTTGTTAGTATCATGCTTGATTTAAAATTAGTACGGATGGATTTGAACTTCTATTTAATGTTTATAAAAAGACAACAATATGTTATACTGTTTGTATAATTTGTTTCAATAAGTTAATAATATCAACACTATGGAAAAATCAATTTATTCGTACATCAACTACAAAAACTATGCTTTGGAGCGCATTAAACGCGAGCCAAAGGCGGGTCGAGGTGTTCGGCAACGATTGGCTGAATTTATGGGCTGCCAAGTGGCTTACGTATCACATGTTTTTTCTGGGGATCGCAACTTAAGTGTGGAGCAAGCCGAAGGTTTCACACGATTTTTTGCGATGACGTCCGATGAATCCGAATATTTTATTTGGCTGGTCGAAAAAGAACGGGCCGGGACAACAGCCACTAAGAATTTTTTTGAAAAGTTACTACAGCAAAAAAAAGATAAATATCTGCAATTGAAAAATCGCGTGAATATTGAAACCGAATTAAATGATGTGGCCAAGGCCACCTACTATAGCGATTACTTGTATGCCGCGGTTCACATGATTGTGACGATTTCAAAATTTCAAACTGCAAAAGCCATCAGTGAAGCGTTTGCAATATCTTTAAAAAAAACCTCGTTAGTGTTAGAATTTTTAAAAACCAATGGATTAGTCACAGAAAACGCAGGCCGATTAGTGCCGACGTCTAAATATTTATTTATCGACAAGCATTCGCCATTTATTTTACAACATCACACCAACTGGCGGATGCGGGCCTTAAACAGCGTTCGTCGTGGTGAAACCAACGATTTACATTTATCGATGTCAGTTACCTTAAGCGAAAAAGACGCCAAAATTCTGCAACGTCGAATTTCAGAATTTATTGAAGAAATTTCGGAAACAATTAAAAAATCGCCCGAGGAAAAATTAATGGCGCTAGGAATTGATTTTTTTAACTTAAGTTAATTTGAGTCGAATTTTATTAAACCAAAGCCATTTTCATACAAAAAACGGATCCTCCGGATTTCATATACTCGCTGGTGTCTGTTTCAAACACGTTAAAATTATTTTTTATTAAGGCCTGTTTAAAGTGAGAAGCTCCCGGATGCATAATTACGTTTTTTCCATCGGGACAAAACGCGTTCCCTGCAAAATATTTTTTTGCCTCTGACTGCTCAATGCGAATCAAATTTTTGAATTTAGCATTAATATGTTTTAAACCGACAGAATCAAAAGCTTCCGCAACGTAAGCACACGTCTGATTATTCAAAACTAAAAAGCACGTGTCTAAATGATAAAAGTCAGGGTGTATTAAATCTAACGTCATAAAAGTTAAATTCAGTTTTTTAGAAAGGATGTCATAAACTTTGGCATCCGTGCGCGGACCAATGCCACCCCAGTAAAATGAAAAGTCAGCGTGTGGAATAATATCGCCATTTCCTTCAAAACATAATCGTGGATGATCGCGAAAGATTTCTTCACTGGTATATACTTTGTAACCATGGTCTTTGTACCAATTATAAAAGTAAAGTGTTTCTGGTTTTCTAAATTCAGAGCGCATATTTGAAATCAATACTTCAAATTTTCCGGTGGAATTATTTTTAAACATAAAACTCTGATTGGCCGCAAACACCATGTCGGGTAAGTTTTTTGCGCCGGGGATAATTTCTACGTTAAGGCCAGTCTGTTCAAAAATTGTTTTTAGATTTCGCCATTGTGCAGCCGCCAAATCACGATCGACGGTATTTAATTCGCCTTTTTCATTAGTCATATGCGGATTGATCGCATAAACCACTTCAAAATGTTCCGGGCTGACCATTAATACTTTTCCATAGTGAATTGACTCATTGAGCATACTGTCTCCTCTGACCTAGACCATGAAAAAGCATATACTGCTTTTAAAATATTTCAAAATTTTATTTCGAATATTTTTAAATCTCGCCTTTACAACATCCTTCGTCGGGCTATGCTAATGAAAGCTTCAGAGGGGGAAATATGAAGTTCATCGGTTCACTATTATTGGTTTTAGTCGTCTCAACAGTGGCACAAGCGCAATTACCACATGCCGCAACGCCCGAAGAATATAAAAAGGCGGTTCAATATAACTCACGAATTAACATAAGCTCGACGACGATCGACAAATTATTACGACCAACTGAAGAGTACGCAAAATTTAAATTTTTATTAATGACCGCGGACGAACAACTTGGTGTGGATAAATCTATTTTTGCAAAAAATTTACCAGCCGATGTTAAATTGGTTTTATTAACAAGTCCGGGTTCGGAAAGTTCAGTTAAGTCAAAATACTTAAAGCATTTGCCGGCAGATCGCTTGATTGTGGCCTCACATAGTTCGGCTTCGGTGGGATTCTGGTCGCGTGACTCGTTTCCGATTCCAGTTTATGAGGAAGACAATTCCACAAAATTAATTATTCAAAAATACTATAGAAATTTTCAAGGCCAGCAGGCCGTAGCAAACAGTGTGAGTTATCCATCGACAAAATACGATTTTATTTTTGTGGGTGGAAATTTTATGGCCGACGAATTCGGAAATTGTTTTGTTGTCGATAGTGAACGATTATTCGGAACCTCATTAGACACTATTAAAAACGCCTATGGATGCTCAACGCTAACCGCAATGCCTTGGTTGACGGGTATTGGCGACATTGATGAGGTCTTAAAAGTACTTCCAGATAAAAACGCCATAACAAATCAGGCTGAAATTAAAACCATCATGGAAAATTTAGGTTATAAAGTGACCATGTTGCCTAAAGCTGGTGGTGATCGAACCTACGCTAATTCAGTTTTGATCAATGGCACTCTTTTTATGCCAAGTTATAAAACGTCTGATGATGCCGTCGCTCAAAAAGTCTACGAAAGTTTTGGATATAAAGTTGTACCGATGGACTCTCGCAATATATCCGATATGGGTCGTGGGTCACTACACTGCATCACTATGGCTTATCCTGATATCAATTTAGAATCGATGTTGTCCGAAATGGGCTACACGACATACTAAGCCTTGAATAATACCGCCCGCAGCAGCTAAGATCAG
>JAYVHE010000331.1:0-17358 GCA_043771495.1 Bdellovibrio sp.
TTGAAAATTCAATGATTTATTATCTAATAGAGCACTACCCAGAAAAAAATATTTTTATAGCGGAGCACTTAGGGACTATAACAAGTTTTAAATTTACTCTGCTTTTGTGCTCAATGGCCTTACCAGCAGTAACATACGCTTTGTTTCGAACTCGTCGAAATGAAATAATTAACCAGTGAATTCCATAAACTATAAAGAAGGGGACAGATGAAAAACCCGTCAAATTCTAAAGTAGATAGATCATATTTTGAAGGCGAAAAGCCCATAGGTTGGCTCATTGCAAAAGTTTCTGCAAAATATGAAAAAGAGTTTTTGCAAAAATTAACTGAAGACAAACACTTCTCTTCGATCACAAATTCAGATCACAGAGTTTTAAAATTCTTAACTGCAAATGGTGTAAATTCGAACGATATAGCCCGGCAGATTGGGGTTTCGAAACAGGCCATTAGCAAAACTATTTCGTCTCTCGAAAAACGTGGCTTTATAGTTCGAAAAGAGTCTTTGGAGGACGGCCGATCACAAATTCTTTTGCTTACTGAAAAAGGTAACAAGCTAGTTTTGAAAGCAGTACAGGTCGCTAAAGAACTGGAACAATCAACACTTAAGAAACTGGGTGCGAAGGATCTAAATTTACTTAAGGAATTATTGAGCCGCACTCATTAAAGTATCGCCCAGCAAGCAGAGGCGAAAGATTGGCCGTTATTTTTCGAGTTTACGAGATAAATTGCTAATGGCACTTAATCAATAGAGCGGCTGGTCTGGAAGCCCCCAGCCGTTTCCGTTCCGTTTGCCGTTGACCCGCCTTCGACTCAATTTAAACAGCATAGCTCATAAGCGGTTTGTTAAAGTTTTTAGTTCTGGATCATTTATATTTTCTAGCACTAGTATAGCATTGGAGTGCAGGGAGTCTAAAATCAGAGGGTACGCGTGCGAGTGAAATACAATCCAAGATAGATAAACGTAAGAATCATATAATTAATAGCCAAAAACCATGGGCTGATCCAAGCCACTCCGTTAAAAGCTCTCTCTGTGAATGGATAGAGAATTGGAACCGCATAGTATTCTTTTGAGTGGGTGAAAATATCAATGAAAATATGAATCCACCATCCGAGTATCAACACTGGAAATCGTCGCAGGTACGCCCACACAAGCAGCGTGATTACCCCAGCTACAACCACACTATGCGTTACACAGTGCAAGTGATGCGAAATAAAGATTACCGACTCTGGAATATTGGGCTCGTTACCAGGAGTAGTAAAAATATAATTGAAAAATAATTTAAAGGAGCCCGCGGGCGACAAGGCCCAAAGCAAAACTGGAATAAATAACGGAATGTCCGGAGCGACAGTCAGCACAATGGCTGCCCACATCGTGCGCTTGCTAATTTTTTTCTTACGTTTTAATAAAGTGGTACCTGCTCCGACCCACAATGCATGTGCGAAAATATCCAAAGGTCCTCCAATACTAGACTAACTTCATGGCTGCGTATGTACAATCTTTATGATCGGCCCAAACAAAACAGAAATGAACAGCCAATTGAAATTTCCTCGATTCATCGGCGATTTAATTTTTTTCGCAATGCTACTGAACTTTCTTGCCAAAGCGGTTACTTAAATAATTCCGTCGTTCCACGCGAAAATCAAAGCGATATATTGGCCATTATTTTTGGTTGTCTGATGAGATCAAAATCACGTTCCGAATCTATTAGTTCGAGTTCAAGCTCCGACAAATAAATCAGGAAATTAAAAAAATTAATTCAGATAAAAGATCTACCTCTTTTCGACAATCGAGCCTTCATCAAACTGAACACCTTGGTCGAATCTGACCACAGAGTAGTGCTTGTTTAGAATTTGTTGAACGGATCCCATTCCGACTTCTTTCTTTTCACAAGATGCGCCGCCTCGATCTGCACTACCGGCGCCACCGCCAACGCAGGCGTTTCGATAAAGTGTCACTCTGTCGCCCACAGCGACTTCGCCCTTACCCAAGCAGACGTGAGCCTCGTTTTCGCTGGTCTTCATAGCGACAGATCCTCTCATCACGCTGTGTGCACAACCAGAAAGTCCCGTTGCAATCATAACCGTCGTTAAAATCATTGATGCTTTCATTTTTTTTCTCCTTGTTTTGTGTTAATTTTCTATTCTTTTATTTCATTAAATCAAAGTTTCCCATTTTCATCCCGCTGAGTTGTACGAAGATTTTTCCAGACCAAGGGTCGCCGCCGTAATTATCTTGAAATGCTGACGGCGTAAAGTTTTTAGTGACCGAAGCGCCTAGGCCAAGTTTTCCATCTTGGAATTTAATTAAGTCGTGAGTGTAACCGGTGGTCAGTGCAGTCACGTAGTGCGGCTCTAGCGGCTTCGGGATCGTCAGAATATTAAGCTGTGCTCCTGTTCGCTCGACAAATTCAAGTCGTCCCCAATAATTCGACGGTTGGTCGGAGTGCAGCCAAAATTCGTATAAAAACGAACGGAGTGCAGAGACATGATCATAATTATTCATAAGGCCAAACACAAAAGCATCATGAAGCATCCATCCGTTGCTGAGGTGGTGTTGAACATAAGCAGACGCGGAATACCGATATACTTTATCGAGCGTGGGATCATCATGCTCGGGTTCTTTGACTAAAGCCGCGGACGCCATCGCTGAAACATTTTCTGAAAATTCATAAATCAATCGTCCCGCGTAAGAATTTAATTCCCCCATCGGCAGATCCACTTTTGTGGGTTCGGGTTCTTCCCCATGAAACGCCGAGGCTTCAAATCGAGTTCTTCCTAGGCCCAGTGACGCTCCAAGCACGGTGCTGGTTATGTGTGAAACATCTTGTCCGATGTGATGACCCAGTGGCGCATCTGGGTTCACTATTCCTGAAGGTCTATGCATAAAGGCAATGGGCCCGTCCGTGGCTTGTCCTCTGGGAGCAAAGAAAAATTTTAAATAATCTTTTCCTTCACCGAGTCTGATCGTGTCGCTAAAAGTAAGACCCATGACTGGCGATGAGTGCGGATGTTGCCCGTCAATGTAGGGTTGACCATCTTCGTTTTTTTCGCCGATTTGAAAAAGTTCTGGGTAGCCTTCTTTCGGAAAGGTCCACTTTTCAAAAGTTAACATCAAATTGGCATCGACGTAATGACGGTCTCCGACGGATCGTCCGATTTCACTCATCACCATATTTGGAACTGCGAATCGATTATTTCCTCGTGGACCTTCTTGATAAGTTTGAACTAAAAAAGCATTCCCGTGAATCATCCACATCGACATGGGCATTCCAGCCATCGCCAGCTGTCGACAAGAGGCCATTGAGTAATCCCAGACCTCATTTTCTGAACAATCCTTGGGTCCCATCGCCATTTCGGATTTCATAGAATGACTTTTGACCGAAGGCTCTTGGTGATGGGCTTCATGTTGTCCTAAAGCGGACGCTAAAAACACTGTTGTTGTAAAAAAAATTCGAATTTGATTCATTTTAGTGATTCATTTTCGCCATTTGACGGCAGGTCTCTTCGCATTGACCGGAAACATCTGCGCAAAGTTTCATTGCTTCATCGTCTGGGAATTGGTCGCAGCTCGCGGCACAGGCCCGGCAAGCTTCCGCACAAACTCCGCAAACAGATGAATGAATTTTTGAATCCCGAGACATAAAATCGGCTGAAACTGTACAAATCTGCGCGCAATCTATGAGCGCTTTCAGATGCTGCGGCTCAAAATGCATCCCATCTTTGGTCAGACAGTACGACAGCGTCTGTTCACAAATTTGGTGTGCGAGAGTACAATTCTGAATGCACATTTGCATTTCTTGAGTATATCCCTTGAAAGCATTTTTGATATTTTGGTCGGTTGCGAAAGTAGCTTGTGAGTCCATATTTTACCCCTAGAAAATTAAAGTTTAGGTCTTTCACCCCAAAACGGAGTGATCAACGATACAATTAACTTTAGAGGCAAAACTTGAGCCAATTTAAATTTGATGCAAGTAAAACATGAGCCTACTGAATAATAAATACTCCGTTTGAAGGCTTGTTAGCGCCGTGAAATCCACAAGTGAATTTAAATGTTCCCGTATTATTTAACGCAAATGTTTTTTTATCTTCGCTACCGCGATCAGCCATTAAATCTAATTCCAAAGCCGGCGAATCTAATTTAAACATTTTGTCAGTCGCTATCAGTGTCAGGTCAATGACTTGACCGGCTTTTAAAATAATTTTCAAAGGCGAGCACGTGCCATCATCGTTGCCTTCAATCAGCACGCTCGTGTCGGCGATTCGAACCAAATCGGTGATTGATTCTTTTTGCCACTGCCGAGCGATGTCAAAGGCTGTTTGTCCTGAATTATTTTTTAATCGACGATCAGGATTGCCGTCAAGAATTTGCTCGACAACACTTTCGCTACCATTCAAAACGGCGTACATCAAAGCAGTATTTCCTAATTTGTCTTGGGCATCAAAATTAGATTCCAGGGCAACAAACGTTTCGTAAACATTTTCGATATTCATTTTCGCAGCTTTGATTAAGGCTGTTTCGCCGCGGTTGTCGGCCGTGTCAACAAACGCGCCATTCATGGCAAGAGTGTCTAAAACCAGCGAAGTTTTTGCAAACGGCGAGGTGTAACGAATTGGGTTTTCTTCGCCGCACGTTGAATCAACGGCAAACATGATTGGAGTACAACCATTTTTATCAACTTGATTTACATTGGCCCCGCATTCAATCGTTGTTTCTATGGCGTCAATGTTCGCTGATTTAACAGCTTGGATAAGTTGTTTTGCTTGATCAACGTTTTCGCTGCAAACTGGGCGTGCTGGCAGTTGTCCCGAAACCTCGCAATTGACAGGTTGGTTTATAATTTTTTGATCATAATTCATAACTGCGTTTTTTAGTGTGTTGTCGGCGTTATAATTTAAAGTTAAATTCCTGGCTTTTTCTAATCCGCCAAAAAAAGTGATTTTATTTAATTTTGTGGAAACCCGTTCCGTAATATCAAGACCTGTGTATGAAGTATTGGTTGAAAAGAAGTACTTTATAGTCGCTTTATAAAAAGGTCCAAAATTTTTCGTGATGGGGCTTTTGTCTTTTTTGATTTCAACCAAAAACTTAATATTTTCGCCGGCGTTAACATCGTTAGTTTGTCCCGTGCAATTAATAACTTGGCCTATGGATGCAAGCGAAGTCAATAAAGTGATTGTGAACACTAATGCTAATTTCATAGAAGATCCTTTTTTATAAATTTAATCTTTGGCGCCATTTTCAATCCATTTTCTAATAATAATTTTTGTCTCATCGGATAGGGCTGAATAACCCGATTTTTCCGGCGGCATACGTTTGTTGTCAGTTCTTTCGATAGCTATTACTAAACCAGATTCGTCTGGATCGCCTGGAATAGACTCATCCGGGTTTCCTGGAATAATCAATTCCAGCGGTGACTCCAGCAAAGATTGAAGGTCAAGCAGTACTCTTTTTCCAGCTCCATTTGGACTATGACAACTCGTGCAGTATTTCTGAAAAACATTTTTATCGATGGAATCAAAAGTGGCCACTAACGGCTCGGTCACGGGAGGTGGTTCTGAAAGTACTTCTGGTGGAGTCGGACGTGCTGGCTGCAATAAAAGTGGTGTTTCAGTTTGACCATTGTAGTTGCAGCCCAGTAGGCCGCAACCGAGAATAATTAAAATTAAAACACCAAAAAGTTTCATGGAACAACTTCAGCCGAAATAAAAGTTCCGTCGAACTTAAGATAAACATTTAATTTATCTGTCGTCGCCGAAGAGGAAATTTGCCCCAGCACCACTGTTTGTTTATTCAAAACGGTTTTACTCAAAGTTACATTTGTGGCCGCAGTATCGAAGGGTGCAATTTTAGCATCGCTGACATTTTCTAAAACATAATGAAGAGCATTTTCAGTTAACTCGACTGAATTTTTATCAGGCCAACCCATATCTGGGCCCGCAACTCCATTGGGAATAACCAAAAAGGCTAAAGGCTTTCCATCTTCGTCCAATGAAATTTCCAGCTGCATCGGATTTCCTTCAGCCGGCGTTGTTTGAGAAACTCGTGTTTTGTAATAAACTGGAGCTTGATTTTCTACAACGATCACTTCAATTGAACTTAATCTCTTTAAAAATGAAGCATCGATCTTTTTTAAAGCCACGAGTCTGTCAACTCGGTGGGCGGCAAGTTCGATCGCCTTGGCCTTGGTGACTCCGGGACCATCAGCGTGAGCGAATGTTGTGCTTGAAATAAGTAAGCTTGTTAGCGCTAGTAAAATCGTTTTCATTGAAAACTCCTTCTTTGTATAGGTTATAGTAAACAGTTGTTTTGGAAATAGGTGTAAGTTCTTCTTTTTAAACTCGCAATTAGCCTTGACCTTTCATCAACGACAAAATTTCTTCTAATTTTTCATTTACAACATTTTGATCCCGGCTTTTGATCGCATCAGTTACGCAGTGTCGCATGTGTCCTTCAACAATATTTGCTTCCAAACTGCGAAGTGCAGATCTAATGGCCTTAATCTGAATTATAATTTCGGGGCAGTATCTTTTCTCAAAGATCATACGCTCAACGCCTTCGACTTGGCCCTTGATCCGACTCAGACGACGAAGTTCAGCGCTGTGATCATGTGCATGACTCTGCGGAGCGGGCGCTGAAGAGTTTAATTTCTTTTTGAGATCTACTTTGTGATGTGCAGTCGATGTACGCATAACGGCCCCTTTAATTTTAGGAATAATACCCCACGTGGGTATAAGTCAAGACACTTATAATTTTATCATTTTGAACTGATGACGCTGAGCAATTTGGAAAACTAAACATACCCAGTTAGGGTATAAATAATATTTTGCACACATTGTCACAAAGGACTCGTTCCGAACGTATTAATAGATAACAACAAGGCGGTGGAGTAATTCGCCTGCAAATCAATTTATGAGGTCGCACAATGAACAAATTTTTGAAAATCGTACTCAGTTCAGTTTTTACACTAACTGCTCAGTTCGCTTTCGCCCACGGCGAAGACAAACAAGGTCCCAACGGTGGTTTTATCCGTATGCCTGGACCGTTTCACACAGAATTAGTTCCAGTCAGCAAAAATGAATTAACAGTTTATCTTTTGAATATGGAGTGGAAAAAACCATCTGTTAAAAAATCCAGTTTAAAAATTAAACATAATGATGCGACAGACGCTGAGTGTAAAATTAAAAGAAACTTTTATACGTGCACATTTCCAAAATCAGTTGATTTAACTAAAAATGGAAATCTTAAAGTAACCGCTGAAAGAGAATCCCAAAAAGGTATGGAAGTGTCTTACTCTTTACCGCTCAAATTAGAAGAAGCCGCTAAAGATGAACATAGTGGTCATCACTAGGAGACCGCAACCATGCTCGATCGAATTATTAAATTTTCTTTGTCACACCGATTAGTTGTTTTAGCGTTCGCTGCTTTGATGATGGTCTACGGGTCTTGGATCGCTGCAACTTTGCCGGTTGATGTTTTTCCGGATCTGAATCGCCCGACGGTCACAATCATGACCGAAGCCGAAGGTCTTGCTCCAGAAGAAGTTGAAACACTCGTCACTTTTCCGTTAGAAACTTCGTTAAATGGACTTCCAGGTGTTGAGCGCGTGCGATCAAGTTCAGGTGTTGGGTTAAGTATAGTTTATGTCGAGTTTGCTTGGGGTACTGATATTTTTAGAAACCGCCAACTGGTTCAGGAAAAATTAACTCTTGCTAAAGAAAAACTTCCTAAAAATACAACGCCCATCATGGGCCCCATTTCATCCATCATGGGCGAAATTCAATTGGTGGGATTAACTTCGAAAGACCCCAATATGAATCCGATGGACTTGCGAACCATCGCTGATTGGACCATTCGTCCACGGCTCTTAAGTATTCCGGGTGTGGCTCAGGTCATTTCAATTGGTGGCGGCGTTCGGCAATATCAAATCTTACTGTCTGCTGAAAAGATTCAGAAACTGCAACTGCCTATCGAAACGATAGAAAGCAGTTTGTCGAAGATCAGTTTAAATTCTACAGGCGGATTTATAAATATTGAGCGTAATGAATCCCTAATCCGTGTTCTTGGTGCTATTCGCGATAAAGAAGAAATTTTAAATTCCGTGGTCGGAATGTATTTAGGAAGACCCGTCCTTGTTAAAGACATCGCCGAAGTTAAAGAAGCGCCGCAAGTCATGCGCGGTGATGCCAGCATCAATGCAAAATCAGGCGTTATCATGAGTATTCAAAAACAGCCCGGCGCAAGCACCATTGATTTAACTATTGAGCTAGAAAAGGCCTTCAAAGAATTAGAAAAAGCATTGCCAAGTTATGTTGAACTTAATCCTGATTTATTCAAGCAAGCCCATTTTATTGAATCAGCTATCTCGAATGTTAAAGAAGCGCTCAGGGACGGCGTCATTCTGGTTTTAATTATATTATTTATTTTTCTACTTAATTTCCGCACAACTTTAATCACCATTACGGCTATTCCGTTGTCATTTATTATTACAGCCATTGTCTTTAAAATTTTTGGCCTTTCAGTCAACACCATGACTCTTGGCGGTTTAGCCATCGCTACCGGTGAACTGGTCGATGATGCCATTGTCGACGTTGAAAACGTTTTCAGACGTCTGCGTGAAAATAAACAAAGCGCAAATCCTAGAAATTCACTGTTGGTTATTTATGAAGCTTCAAGCGAAGTCCGAAATTCAATCGTGATCGCCACAATCATAGTTTGCTTGGTGTTTTTACCATTGTTTAGCATGGGTGGAATTGAAGGAAAACTTTTTATTCCGCTCGGAATTTCTTACATCGTATCGTTGTTAGCTTCGATGGTGGTCTCATTAACGGTGACTCCGGCCTTGTGTTCGTATCTTCTAACGAAAGGTAAATTACTTGAACATAATGATGGACCACTGGTTCGATTTTTAAAACGAATTGATACAAAAATTTTACACAAATCACTGAAGCATCCCAATATAGTTATGGGAGTCACTCTTGTGTTATTTTTAGGGGCTGTAGCCCTTTCATTTACTTTGGGTCGCGATTTTTTACCGAAGTTTAACGAGGGAACGGCCACTATTTCTATGATGGCTCAGCCGGGCATATCTTTAGAAGAATCAAATAAATTAGGTTTTCAAGCAGAAAATTTAATTTTGAAAACACCGGAAGTAAAATCAGTTTCTAGACGAACGGGTCGGGCCGAGCTTGATGAACACGCCGAAGGCGTTCATTCGTCTGAAATTGATGTGGATTTTAAAGAAGATGGCCGCGATCGTGCGCTGGTGTTGAATGAAATAAGAACTAACCTAGGAACTATCGAGGGCGTCGTTACAAACATCGGTCAGCCGATTTCGCACCGGTTGGATCACTTACTGTCTGGTGTTCGCGCACAGATCGCAGTTAAAGTTTTCGGATCTGACCTGGCCACCCTGCGCGCGACGGCTGCTGAAATAAAAAATTCTTTAGAAAACGTAGAAGGCTTAGTTGATCTGCAAGTCGAACAGCAGGTTTTAATTCCGCAAGTCAAAATTCAACTGATGCGCGACGAGGCCGCCAAATACGGAATCGTCGTCGGAGAGCTCGCGCAGCTGATGGAAAAAGCCTTGCAAGGCGAAGTCGTCGGTCAAATTTTAGAAGGTCAAAAAAACATAGATGTTTTCATGTGCTTTGATGAAAAATCTAGAACTGATTTAGAACTTATTAAAAAAACACCGGTTAAATTATTACCTGATGGAACAAAAATTACGATTGATCAAGTCGCTGATGTTTTTGAATCGAGTGGACCAAATATTGTTAACCGTGAAAATGCCCAGCGCCGCATTGTCGTTTTAGCTAATTCATCGGGTCGTGATCTGGACGGACTCGTGACTGAAATCCAATCAAGAATTAACAAAAATGTGAAACTCAAAGAAGGCTATTTTATTTCTTACGGCGGTCAGTTTGAAAGCCAACAGCAAGCCGCACGGCTTATGACATTTTTAGCGATCTTAGCTATCTTAGGCGTGTTTATTGTTCTTTATATGCACTTCAGATCCACGTTTATTTCAATTCAAGTGATGTTGAATATTCCCATGGCTTTCATCGGCGGAATTATCGGAATTTATCTGACAGACAAAGTGATTTCCGTGGCAAGCCTTGTGGCTTTTGTCACTTTGTGCGGAATAGCCTCCAGAAATGGAATCATGATGATTTCGCATTATCTGCACCTGATGAAGCATGAAGGCGAAAAATTTTCAGAGCACATGGTTATTCGGGGATCACTTGAACGACTGGTGCCCGTGCTGATGACGGCATTAACCGCCATCTTGGCGCTGACGCCATTAGTTTTGGCCGGCGGCGATCCTGGAAAAGAAATCCTGCATCCCGTGGCCGTTGTGATTGTGGGCGGTCTGATCAGTTCAACACTTTTAGATATGTTTGTAACACCAGCTGTTTTTTATCATTTCGGTAGAAAGTCGGCTGAAAGAAATATCCAATTAACAAATGAAGAAAATATTTTCGAAGGAGAAAAAAATGTTTAAATTTAAAAAGCTGGCAAAAATTATTTTAGTGATCGGATTATTGAGTTCAATCAATGTCTTCGCACACGAAGACCATAATAAAACACCAGGTATGCTAAAAGCCAATCACGGCGGCAAAGTTGAAGCCGGTAAAGAAATTAATTTGGAGTATGTCGTCGCTGGGACAGAAGTAAAACTTTTTGCCGCTGACCACGACGGAAAAGATTTAGCTTTAACTGAAGTCGAACTCAAGGCCACAGCCAAGCTTCCAAAAGGAAAACCAACGCCTGTAACGCTCACAAAAAAAGATGGAGCCTATGTGGCGCAAGTTGATTTTAAGTCGGCCTACCGGGTTGAAATGAATGTGGATGCGATCGTTCAAGGAAAAAAAAGTACTTTTAAGATCCAAATTGAAAAATAGTTTTTAAGGAGAATGTCCTATGGATTGCGGCCTGTTTCGTTTCTGCACGTTCGCTTTTGTGCTTTTTAGCATTTCGTCAGTTCATGCTCTTCAGGGTATGGAAGAGCTTTCTAAAAATCTGTTTGAAAAAAATCAAGACGTGCAGGCGCTCCAGAAAAACATCGAGGCCAAAGAGGCCGAAAGCGCAGCCGCAAAGTCGGGTTATTTTCCAACTGTAAATGCCGTTGTTGGCTTTGAACAGAATAAAACAGATGACATGCCAATAGTTGAAAAAGGCCAAGTTGGCTATCTTGAAGGTCAGCTCAATTTATTCAAAGGGGGCAAAGACCAAGCCTTAAGAGGTCAAAAAAATATCGAAATTCAACTCGCGAAACTTGAATTAGAATCTAAAAAGCGCGATTTGAAACTTGAACTGACCGAACTGGCAAGCCAAATGGTCTATTTGCATAAACTGCAAAGCATCCTGGACGAAGAATTAAAGCTCACACTAACCCAAAAACAGATGGCCTCCAAAAAAGTTTCGGCCGGACTAACAAGCACGGTGGATAATCTTGAGTTTCAACTTCACGAAAGTGAAATCCAAATCGAGCAGCGACAAATTAATCAACAGCACGAAGAAGCCCATCAGCAATTCATAAAAATTTACGGCGAAGACATTCCAGATTCTAGACTGGGTCAGCTTGATTTTAGCCCTATTTCCATCATTGATCATTTACTTAAAACTATAGCTCCGTTGAACGTTGAAGATACAGTTGATTTTCAAAAAAGCAAATTGATTGAAGAGCAATTAGAATCTGTAAAAAAGGAAATAAAGTCAGAATTTTTGCCATCAGTTGATTTTACTTACAGTGTCGGTCGTCTAACCCCCAGCGAGGTCAGCCCGTTAAAATTTAACGAAAACAAATTGGCGGTGCATTTAACTATTCCCTTATTTTCCGGATTTGATACTTACTATAAAACCAAAGCAGCAAGCCTGAGCTTGCAAGCCGCACAGCATGCAAAGAATCAAAGGCGAAACGACGTCATATCTTATTTTGCGAAATTAAAAATTCAACTTTTTGAATTAAATCAGCTTTTTCAAATCAACGAAATTAAACTAGTCAAATCACAATCTTACTTTGATATGACATTGTCTGAGTATCGTCGAGGTATTAAGAATTCTCCTGATCTAGTGAGTGCGACGGACAGACTTTACTCTACAAAGAAGAAGAGACTGGAAATACTGAAAGATTTAGAAACTTTAAAAGTTCGAGTGGAAAATTATTACTTGAGTTCTTTGAACAAGGATATTAAGTAATTAATGTTTCGCTAAGTCGTTTAATTTATTTCAATGAGAAGCCAAGACTTCTTGATTTCTTCACAAATGCTAAAATATTCACTTCAGCCTCAGAATATGTACTTTTGCCTACTATTGGAAGGTGCATGATGCTTATATCTGATGAAGGAGAATTTATGGATCATTCTAAACATGAAGACCACTCGTACGGCTCGATAGAAAAAAAAAAAGAGACTAATCTTGTCAAAGACCCGGTGTGTGGAATGATGATTGATCCTGCAACCGCAAAAGGCGGCCGCACAAATTATAAAGGCGAAACAATTTATTTCTGCAGTCCGAAGTGCAAAACGAAATTCGAAGCAGAGCCAGAAAAATATTTAACTCAAAAAGTGACGCAACTCCAAAAAGTCGATACTGAATCCTTCTACACGTGCCCCATGCATCCCGAGATTCGACAAAAAGGACCTGGCAGCTGTCCTATTTGTGGAATGGCGCTGGAACCCGAAGAAGTTTCACTTGAAGACGTAGCAAATCCCGAGCTGATTGATTTTACAAAGCGCCTGAAAGTCAGTATTCCATTAACAATTCCACTCTTATTTCTTGCGATGTCCGATCTGATTCCTGGACAACCTATACAACACGCCATACCGGCCTGGATGAATGCTGGTATTCAGTTTTTGCTGGCGACTCCAGTTGTGCTCTGGGCTGGATTTCCTTTTTTCGAGCGAGGCTGGGCGTCTTTAAAATCGAGAAACTTTAACATGTTCACTCTCATAGCGCTTGGAACTGGTGTCGCCTACGTGTTTAGTTTAGTCGGAACGTTTTTTCCGTCCCTATTTCCTGAAAGTATCAGAGTCCATGGCGGAATGGTGCCGCTCTATTATGAAGCCGCCGCGGTCATCACGGCACTCGTTCTATTGGGACAAGTTCTTGAATTAAGAGCGCGAAGTCAAACTGGAAACGCCATTCGTGTACTCTTAGGTCTGGCCCCAAAGACGGCTCGTAAAATAAATTCTGATGGAACCGAAGAGGACATTCCCGTTGAACACATTCACGTTGGTGATCTGTTAAGAGTAAAACCGGGTGAAAAAATTCCGGTCGACGGCGAAGTGACTGACGGACGCAGCTCAGTGGATGAATCCATGATTACGGGCGAACCGATTCCTGTCGAGAAAAACCTTGGGGATCAAGTTACCGGTGCAACAGTCAATGGAACCGGAAGTCTAATTATGAAAGCTGTGAAAGTTGGTTCTGACACTTTGCTTTCGCAAATCGTAAAAATGGTTTCCCAGGCCCAAAGAAGCCGGGCTCCAATTCAAAAGTTAGCCGATACCGTTTCGGGTTATTTTGTTCCAGCCGTTATTGCAATTGCGATTGTTACGGCTTTGATTTGGTACCTTGTCGGACCAGAGCCTCGGCTCTCGCACGCAATTATTAATGCTGTTGCTGTTCTGATTATTGCATGTCCGTGTGCTTTAGGACTTGCAACTCCGATGTCGATTATGGTGGGGACGGGTAAAGGAGCCAACGTCGGCGTGTTAATAAAAAGCGCGGAAGCCCTTGAGCGTTTGGAAAAAATCACAACCTTAGTGGTTGATAAAACGGGAACACTCACACTTGGAAAACCAAAACTCGCTGTCATTAAAACCTTAAACGGATTTAACGAATCAGAAACCTTGATTGCAGTGGCCTCTCTTGAAAAATCAAGTGAACATCCGCTGGCCGAAGCCATTGTGCAAGGAGCGCTCGAGAAAAATCTAAAAATTGAATCCGTAACCGAATTTGAATCTTTCACCGGCATGGGTGTGAAAGGAAAAATCCAAAACCGAACGGTGTTGGTGGGAAACAATAAACTTCTTGAAAAGTTTGGTGTTGAAACGAATGAACTGTCTCAAATTGCCAAAGAACTTCAAAGCTCGGGTCACGGGGCCATGCTTGCAGCGATTGACGGAAAGCCTGCAGCAGTTATCGCAGTCAAAGATCCTATTAAAGAATCTGCAAAGCCTGCGATTGAATACTTTCATTCGAAAGGCATCAAGGTCGTCATGTTGACTGGAGATAATCGTCACACAGCTGAAGTTGTCGCCCGCGAAATGGGAATTGATCACGCCCATGCCGAAGTTCTGCCCCAGCAAAAAAACGAAATTATTCTAAAATTTAAATCTGAAGGCCAAATCGTTGCCATGGCCGGAGACGGTATTAACGATGCACCAGCGCTGGCCCAAGCCGATGTGGGAATTGCGATGGGGACTGGAACTGACGTCGCCATGGAAAGTGCGGGAGTCACTTTGGTTAAAGGTGATTTGATCGGGATTGTTAGGGCTCACAAATTAAGCCAGGCGACCATGGAAAATATTAGACAAAACTTATTATTCGCGTTTGGCTACAATGCGCTTGGAGTGCCTATTGCTGCGGGACTTTTGTATCCCATGTTTGGAGTTTTACTAAGTCCAATGATTGCCAGTCTTGCAATGAGTTTAAGCTCGGTTTCGGTCGTTGGAAATGCGCTCCGATTGCGAAATCAGAAATTAGAATAGAAGTTATTGAATCTTCCTTTTCTTCTGAACGAGGAAATTTATCCCTTAAGAAAACAAGGTTCATCGGAGTACTGTTATTAAATGAAGACGTTGCTTTTGCTAATGACCGGAATTTTGGCTCTTATTGGACTTCGCCTAATTGTAATTAAAGCAGAAAATAAATTCGATCACGAAAGTTCACTTTTTTTTCAAACCAGCGGACGGGGATCCCCGTCAATTGTTTTTCTTCATGGAATGCTCGGCTCCCATAATAATTGGGATAAAGTCACTCCTGAATTTTCTAGTGAACATAAAGTGGTTCTGATGGATTTATTGGGTTTTGGACGTTCACCAAAACCACCCATCGAATATACGGTCGATCAACACGTTGAATTTATAGCAAAGACCATTGTGAAAGCTGAAATTTCTGAAAAGTTTTATATTGTAGGGCACTCGATGGGTGCGATTTTAGCTCTAGATTTTGCCATTAAAAATCCAAATAAAATTTTGGGCTTGGTGCTGATCAGCCCTCCAATGAAAACCTCAGAAAAAGAACTTCTTAAATCGATCGAAGCGTCGTCATCAAAAGTGATAGTGGAGATGACATCAAATCAGAATTTTGGGAAACTAGTTTGCCATCTGCATGAATTAATCCCGGCAATAAGCTACCCTTTGATCAGGTTTTTAGAGCCTGAATTACCTGCGACCGTAGCTAAAGCGGCGGGACAACATACGTGGAATTCCTATCATGGGTCATTGAAGAATGTTTTAATGGGTCAAGATTTCTTTAAACTGATTGCGGCTGTAAAAAATAGTCCAATTCTTATTTTGGCTGCTGCCGATGACAAGTACACTGATCTTGCAACGATTTCCGCAGTGCCTGATCAATCTAATATAAAAGTTGTTAGAATTGATGGCGGACACAATATTTTTTTGAAAAATGCCGATCAAATAAATCAGGAAATAAAAAAATTTATTTCCCGCTAGATAGATCTATTCTTCATATCCTATCGATGATGATGAATCCATAACAATGGACCCTCTTGATTCACCTAAATTGTGGATGATAGCGCCGTCAAATAATTCAAGGCGACCTTTTTTGAGATCCAGCTGATCAACAACGATTCCGCATAAAATTGTACGACCTTTAGCCGATGATATTCTTAAACTTTCAATGTGAGTTTTACTTTCGTCAGAAGAATAAAAGACAGTTAGACCTTGAAGAACTTCGATCGAAACAATGGCATCGAAATCAGCGATGTCGATAAGTTTACTGTCACGGTCAGCGATATATTTTGCACATCGATTTTTGCTAGATTTTGCACCGTCGTCGATAGCAATCTGGTCTTGCTGGTTTGAATCATCTTCGTAGGAATCTTCCTCCTCAGAGATCTGTACGTCAACGAGCTCTTTTTCATCTTTATCACTTTTATCCGAATCTGAACTTGAGCTGGAATCAGTGTTCGTAATCGTTGGATTGCCCTTTGAGTCACTTTGAGACGTAGTCGTCGAGTTCGCCTGATCTGAATTAGAAATGGGAGCTGAGCCAACGTCGATAACTTCGCCACTGGATTCAGTAATCTGAATTTGCACTTCATCTAGACCTACTGCCGCGCCATCCTGCTGTGAAGAGGATCCCACTTTGGCCGCCAGATCTGTAACAGCTATTTTTGATACATCAATTTGACTGCAGTTCTGAAATGAGAACATCAGCACTCCGAATGCAACTGTAGACATTAATAAGATCTTATTTTTTGCTCTCACACAGACCCCCAAAGCAAAGTTACGCTAAATTGAGTAACTTGTATTAAGCTTCTAAAAGCAAATCATAAGCCGCTCGTCAAATCGACTCTGCAGTAGCTAATTGATTTACAGACGACAAACTTTTTTTCAGCTGTCCGATGGAAATACAAAAAATTGAATCAGTTTAGGACACAATAAGAGAAAATTATTGTTAGGATGCTATTATTTTTGATTTCAATTTTTTTCGTCAATCAAATTTACAAAATTGAAGAGTTGTAGTGTCACTTTGATCGTGTGTTTTGTATTAGCTCTTTTAAGATTTTAAATTAGAGTTTTTGAATTTATAAATCTATTATTAAAGACATCACGTTGGGGGAACTATGAAACAAGGCATCTTATTTTTTAAAATCATTTTCACTTTTACGTTATCTATATCAATAGCTCATTTTTCACACGCGCACGAAAACCATGACGATGCCGGATTTAAATCTGAGTTCATAACTGTTCAAGGTGAGCTTGAGACTATTTCGTTCGATGACTTTGTTGGTAAAAAAAGCGTAAAAAAATTCTTCTTAATAGACTCGCAAACTAACAAAAAGTATGAACTTCACTTTAAAAATAATGCTCCTTTTGGCTTTTCTAAACGACAAAAGGCTAAAATTCGAGGTCAACTTTTTTCGGCTGACAATATAATGGTTAATGTGAAAGATGTTGAATTTGCAGCCCTTGACGGATCTTCATCTTCGGGCACGAGCGGTGGTACTGCGGCTGCAGCACCTTATGCGGGCGTTAAAAAGACGTTGGTTATTTCAATCGATTCATTCGCGTTTACCGGAAAATAATGTTACCGAGAATGTGCCAAAAAGTGACGCTGGAACATGTGTTTCAAAACTAGACGAAAGTTTTGCTGTCGTCGATAGAA
>JAYVHE010000332.1:0-6677 GCA_043771495.1 Bdellovibrio sp.
TAAAAAAATCAGCCGATTAAATATAGCCATTCTTTTATTTCTCATTATTGCATCCTTAATCCATGGTTTTCCTCCGGACACCTACATTGAACACTTTCGCGGCTCAGTCTTTCCAACGATGCACGGTCTTCTGATTTCAGGGACTTTTCTTATTTTGTTATTAAGGCCTAAGCGACTTCAGATGTTCTCGACGCACTATAACTTTGTCGTTTTTATAGGACTTGGATTCTTAATTTCATTTGCGGTTCCTCTATTTCAATATCCTTTTAAAACCAGAGGCATCGAACTGGCTCTCATCAATTTCCAATCGGTTGTCATGACAAAAATTTATAGCGGACTAAGCCAGCAGGTTGCACCGACATTGGAAAAAATACTAACCGCCGTTAATGAATCACTGCCCGCTGTAATTCCGGTTATTTTTTTGTACGGAATGATCCTTTTGATTAAAAAAGATCATTCCACTTATCGCCGTTTAAAATGGGGACTCGGATTGCTCATGAGTTTAATCGTACTTAATTTAATTTTTGTAATTCGAGATGCATCTCGACATGATGTTGTTTGGTATGAACCGTTATCTTATTGTGTAATTTTGTTTTCGTTGTCGTATATTTGGCTCAATCATTTTAAATTCCGCTGGATAGGCAGCCTTATTGTTATTATTATGATTATCAATAATGTAGTTACAATGAATACGGCTTCACATAGTTCGCAATTTTCTTACGGCGAAGAACGGCCTTTTTTAAAACATTCTTATCCTGGACAACGGGATTACACGGTCATCTTCTCCTCGTATCTGGCTGGCCTTGATGAAAATCAATCTCATTCACTTTCATCTTTGTTATTACAACAGGCACGCCAACACGAAAGCATCGACTATTTTATTCGCTTCAACTTTATTAATGTTAAACCAGATATTCGCTGGGTCAGCTCCGCTCAAAAGGGTTTTAAAGTTTTACCCGATGACTGGCGTGTAAGTGCTGTTTCTGATGAGGTTCACGGAAAACATTTACTCGATCTAAAATCAGCTGTTGATCATACTCCAAAATCTGGTTTTTTTAAAAATCTGGCAAGCCACTTATTTTTAGAACCAGAGTTTACTAAAATCTGGCAGGATCCAAGGAGCATTGTATTAACTCGCCCACAGGATGATGCCGTCGTTCAGGTTCTTTTAGATCCGTCGGTCAATTTAAACTCGCAATGCTCACAAATTGATGGCCAACATTGGGTAGAAATTGCAAAGCCCGGTCATGAGACTAAAAGATTACAGAGCTACGAATGCTCGAACAAAATCCCTTTTGAAACTTTAAATGGGCCTATTCTTGCCGTAATGATTTGGAAAACCCCATAAGTAACCTGTTAATCGAGCTCAAAAAGATAATGAATTTTAAAATCTTCGTCCTGTGTCTTAACAAATTCTGAATTTATAAATGTTTTAAAGTCTGGCTGAACATTATCATGTTGAAAGGAAAAAACGTTTACTGAAATACGATGTCGTTCGATCACATCGGGATTTTTTAAACGCCCTGGAAGATAAATAATTTTGCAACCGGCCAGCAGCGCTTCTAAAAGTGCCGCACTAGCTGATCCAACAAAAACCGGACTCTGCTTAACAGATTCCGTCATCGGAATACGTTCTGGAAGCTCTACGTCCAAAGTCATCGGGTAACCCGATTTTTGCAGATCAATTTCTAAATCCACCTTCACCTGTGGCCAAGATGCGCGATCGACAGGATGCGGTCGTAGAACAACCTTCCATCGTAACGGCAGCTCCTTTAATAAACCCAAAAGGTGATCATACTCCACTCGTCCCTTTTCAACACCAGAATGGATCAGCACGGTTAATTGTTTTTGATTTATTTTTTGCAAATTCCGAATTTCAAAAAAATATTTTTTAAAATGATCAGGCGCCCTAATTGAAAACATCTCGCTTCGACAATGTTTTTCGATTTGAACATTTTCAAAATGCCTTCCCCAAATCACATAACGATTAAAATTGGCGTAGGCACTGTAGCAATCAAATCTAAAGTGCTCTCCATGCGCGAAGTTGTAATGTTGAATCCCTTGATCATTTAAATATTGAGTCAGCAATGATGATGACGCCGTTCCCTCGAAAAATGTCGCGATCGTTTTTGGCTCATGATATTTTACAACCCACGCATAAGCCGCAAGCCACCGCATGACGTTTACGATCAGTTTAGGATGCAAAATATACTGCGGATTAGAAAAAACCGTTTGCGCCATGAACTTGATTTCTTTGAACCCCAAATAGACTCCGATGTCTTTTCCCACACTGCCCGATAAAAAATCCTCAGTTAAAAATTCTGATTTGGCATAACTGATGCTTCCCAGATTAAAAACGAAAACCTTCACCGGGCGCTTTGGGGAGTGTTTTAAGTTTTTTAAAACAAAAAGTCCTAATACAATCGGCCCCGCAGCTGCAAAAATAAGTCGGGAAATCCATTTCTGTAGCGCATGATCATAAAGGGCTTCTTGGCATTTGAACTGGGCCAAAGTTCTTTGCGCATTCGTTAGGTTTTGGTGTGGCCCAAATTCTGCAGCACTTTCATCCAAAATTTTTTTATTACGTTCAATATCGGCTTCCAGATGAGCCCTCTTTAGGCCAATAATTCCTAGCTGGCGTAAAGGATTTTTTTTGTAAATTAAATACTGAACTAAATTTTCCATAGTACAAATATTTTCATACTAGCGAAAAATAAAACGACGGTTGCCGCTAGAAATAAAACCGTCGTCCCCGTTTTAAAAAATGTCTTGAGCTTAAAACCATTATCCAAAGAATGTAGACAGAATAAATACGTCACCAAAAAACTTCCGACTTGCGCGAGCATCATAAAAACCGACAATCCCCGCGCCAGATGGACCGAAGTTAATTGATTAAAAAATTTAAAATACACAATGGCGGCCCCCATAACAAAAAGCATAACCAGTGCTTTGGAAATTAAAATCCTTATCCCTTTATTCTTTACGATCAGAACAGTGTCCATAATCATGCTGGCCGCGAAAAAAAGTTCACCCAAAATTAAAAATGGCGAAATCGCCACGGAGTGCTCTTGGTTAGGAAAAATCAGCTTCAGAATAATTGGCCCAAACAAAAACGTCGATGCGGCAACAACGGAAGCGATGACCGTGGACCAAAGGCCAACGCGACTAATGGTTTCTAAAAATTCACTGTTGTCATCTTCCTTCAGGGCGTAAAGACGTGGATTCACCACTGAACAAAGCACAAATGGAATAACACTCACTGACAAGGCATACAAAGAGGCGACGTGATATGACCCTAAAATCGGGTCCGGGCCACCACTTAAAAACAGATAAAGCGTTCGATCGAAATTATGAAGAGCTACATTGAGTAACCCAAAGCACATCAACAAGAGCGAACTGAAAAGCAAAATTTTAAATTTAGCCAATGAAAAGTTGAATTTTACTTTCAGCGGTTGATTAAGAGCCATAGCTAAAGCCGTTACCGTCATGGCGACCACGGTTCCCATCATAAGGCCTTCAATTCCATAAAAGTAGGCTCCGGTAATCGCTAACAATAAATCTAATAAACTCAAACACGTCAGCCATAACCCTGCGTGACGAACCCGATCTAAACCTAACAGAACCGCATTGTAAAATTTGTAAATTTTTTCGAAACAAATAAAGGTCAGCATTAACGTCAGTGTCGTCCACCCAATAGATGCCGTAGAAAAACCACCTGGTTGAACAAATAAAACCCATACAACAGCGGCCAGGGTTCCTACAAATGTCCCAATCACGGCGTGCCCAGCTAGCTCAGAAGCCTCATTTTCATCTTTGCGTGCACGCGGTAGCTCGCGCGAAAGTCCGTTCATTAGGCCTAAATCCGAATAATTACCGTATTGTCTGAGAATATTCAGGGCAGCCCAGGAGCCAAACGAATGTGCCCCTAGAATTCGTGCTAACAACAGATCACGTAGCAACCGACCGCCTAAAAATGACACGTAACCTAAGCCAAAAGAAAAAGTACGACTTTTAAGAAATGAAACCATTTTTTCAAAACGATTGTCATTTGTAGGTACAATATTAGTGCTGGTCATTTTCTTCAAAGACCTGTCGTTCTAAAAGGCCAAACATTAAAAACAACACACAGGTAAAATAGGGCGTTGTATAGGCGCCTGGATTTCGAATAGCTAGATTAATACCTTGTAAGTGAGCCAGTAGGATTGTTAGTAAAACAGTGATCGAAATGAGCATAAACTTTTTTTGCATTAAGCAGCGGAATATATAAGAAGAAACCATCAGCAAAATAACAAAAAATACAATGGCTGCACCTAAACCATTTTCGAAAAGTTCGGTGAGCAATAAGTTATGTAAATCTGTATAACCTTCAGGATGATGAAATCGGGTTAGCCCGTAACCGACACCATAAAAAGGATTGCCCATTTTAATCGATTTCCAATACGGCGCAAAAATTTCTAAACGCAATTGAACGGCGTAAGGCAATTGCGTAAATCGGACCAGCCAAACTTCGCCCATTTGTGTGAAAAACAAAACAACAACGGTGACCGTCCCCACAAAAAGCCCCGCAATGTAGGTCGCTGGTCTGAAAATAAATGTTTTAATATTAAAATTATAGGCTTTTGACATCGCCAGTAAGCAAACAAAAAATGGAACAACCGCCGATCGCGATAAACTCAGGCCAAAAACAGCGACCGGTAGACTCCAAAATAAAACCTCCAAGACTTTCGAATTGCGTTTCTCAAAACTAGCTAACGGAACATAAACGATTAACATTTGGAGTACGCCCGTTATCGATAAAATGCTACCGTATGAACGAGTATTAAAAATTGAATGTGTTCGACCAGTCACTAACGCAAAAATCACGATCATTATACTCAGTAAACAGGAAAATATAACCGAATATGTGAGTGGCGTAGAGTTCGATGCTAGCCTGTAATCTTGCTTGCCTGCAAAAAAGAATATGCAGCCAAAAGGAAGCGTCCACAAAATAGCATAGAAACTCCATTTTGGATCTGAACCTTGGGCCGCACTTAAAATACATAATAAGGTATAAGCTAAGTAGCCAATCATTATCGGACTTAAGAAAATGCGAATTTTTCCCGTCGCGCTCATAAAAAATCGAACTGCAGCCGCCGATAGAATTATTAACGATAACAAAACGGGTAGCATCATAGGCCAATTGGGATCACCAAAACTATATGAACCTCGATCTAAATTATGATTTAAAAACAAAACTACGGGGGTTTGAGCAAGTAGCGCCAAATGATACTTTACGAGTTCGGAAAAATCACGACGACATTTGTAACTGAAATACAAAAATAGAAAACAAAAAGTAAGCGAAGCTGCTAGTCCGATCACGTCTTTTTCTTAGCTAATCTAAACTGCACAACAGCACTCGTTAAAATCAAGCCAATAACGGCACCAATAAAAAAACCAAACAAAAGATCGCGCTTGGGTAAACTGCTTGGTTGCAAAATAAACGGCTTTACCGAAATGACTTTCATGACCGGTGGCTGCGTTCTTAATACTTCTTGCTGAACGTGTAATAGTTCACCGTCTAAAAGTAAACAATTTTTAAAGCTATCGCGATGGCCGGTTATAGGGCTGCGACAGTTGGCATCCTTTTGAAGAGTTAATGATTTCTCTTTAAGTTTTAGCAATTGTATGTTTTCAGAATCACCCAGCATCGCGGCGATTTTTTGGTTGGAGATTTTAATCCAACTCATAAATTTGCTTTCTGGTTCACTTTCGGCATCAACAGCCACTTTCATGGTCGTATTGCCGTTGTAGGTAATTTTAATATTTAAATCAGGCGCCTCATCGATTAAAAATTGAAAAATTTCGCGATCAATCGACGACAATATCGTCGCTTGAATACGTTGTTCTTGCGGCAAATCTTTGCGGGACTTTAAAGAAAATCCTGCTCCGACAACTGCAAAAATTAATACAACCCACCACTTCTTTGCCAGATTGCGCAACAGGGCTGAACTCAGCACTTCAAAATCTTGATTTCTCATAAGATGAAACCTAACATCTCCAACTTAGCTAGGCAATAGATGATTGCTATGGCTTCATCGAGAGGATCACGTGAAAATACTTTTAGTCGGCGCTGGCCAAATTGGAAGCAGACACTTGCAAGGCATGGCCATGCTCAATCAAATTGCAAAAACAGCTGCGGAAATTTTTGTTTTAGACCCTTCAACAAGCTCTTTGAAAGTCGCTGAAGAACGCTTTCAAGCCATGAAATCGGGGCAAGAATTACCACCCGTGCATTTTGAATCTGATATTGCAAAGTTAAAAAACGTGGGTCCATTTGATGTGGCGATCGTAGCGACAGATGCCCGTATTCGTCGAAGCGCAACCGAAAATATTTTTGCACACTTACAAATTAAAAATTTGATTCTCGAGAAGATTCTGTTTCAAAAAAAATCTGATTATGCTGAAATTCAAAAGCTGCTCACCAGCAAACAAGTGCGCACCTGGGTGAACTGCCCGATGCGTATCTGGCCTGGTTACAAAACGCTTAAAGATCATATGGCCAAGGATCGCGCAACAAAAACGCCAATTAAAATGACGTTAACTGGTGGCTGTTGGGGTTTGGCCTGTAACTCGATTCACTATATGGATTTATTCTGTTTTTTATCGGACTCGACAGTAAAAACAGTTTCCACACAGAA
>JAYVHE010000333.1:0-16916 GCA_043771495.1 Bdellovibrio sp.
CTCTTATCGTTTAACATTTAAATTTTTAACTAAGCTGCTGCAGAAGGTGGTTTGTTTTTACCAGACTTACCTTTGCTAGATGGCTTTTTGTTGCTGAAACGATCTGTTGATTTATCCATTCCAGTGCGGTCAAAAGCAACTGCGAAAACTTCGTCTAAGTTTTCGGCCAAGATGAAGTTCATCTTGTCTTTGAAAACTTGCGGAATATCTTCTAAATCTTTAGCGTTAGACAATGGAATAATTAAGTTATGAATTCCCAAGTTTAAAGCCGCTAAACATTTTTCGCGAATTCCACCGACCGGTAGAACACGACCTTGAAGCGTTACTTCACCAGTCATTGCGATGTCGTTACGAACTGGAACTCCAGTTAATAAACTCACCAACGCTGTTGTTAAAGTAATTCCTGCAGAAGGACCATCTTTAGGGATTGCGCCGGCTGGTAAATGCACATGCACATCATATTTTTCAAACATCTCTTGAGCAATTCCAAGTTCTTCTTGGTGAGCTTTGGCGTAAGACCAAGCGGCTTGAGCAGATTCTTTCATGACGTCACCAAGTTGACCGGTTAACATCATGCTACCTTTGCCTTTCATTTTTAAAGCTTCAATTAATAAAACTTCGCCACCAGCTTGAGTCCAAGCTAAACCTTGCACAACACCAACGTTAGATTCTAACATTTTGTCATCGCGTATGAAGCGAGGCGGGCCAAGTAGTTCCGGAACTGTTTTTGCGTTAATTTCAGTTAGCTCTGATTCGCCCATAACAACTTTTTTTGCTACTTTGCGACATATCGAACCGATTTCGCGCTCTAAATTTCTTAGTCCTGCTTCACGAGTGTAACCAGCGATTAAGAATTTTAATCCTTCGTCAGTAAAGCGGATATTTTCTTTTGTAATACCGTTACCTTCAATTTGACGATCGATTAAATGTTTATTCGAAATTAATAATTTATCGTTTTCAGTGTAACCAGGAATGTAAATCATTTCCATACGATCACGTAATGCCGCAGGAATATTTTCGACCACGTTAGCTGTTGCGATAAATAAAACTTTAGACAAATCAAAATCAACATTTAAGTAGTTATCACGGAATGTTGCATTTTGTTCCGGATCTAACACCTCTAACATGGCTGATGCTGGATCACCGCGGAAATCTGAGGCCATTTTATCAATCTCATCAAGAACGATAACTGGATTACGAGATTTACACTGTTTTAAAGCTTGAATAATTTTACCTGGCATCGCGCCGACATAGGTACGACGGTGACCACGAATTTCTGCTTCGTCTTTTACACCGCCAAGTGCGATACGGAAATACTCACGACCCATTGCGCGTGCGATCGATTTTCCTAAAGACGTTTTTCCAACTCCTGGAGGTCCGCTAAAGCAAAGGATAGGTCCCTTCATATTAGTTTTTAATTTACGAACGGCTAAGAATTCTAAAACACGGTCTTTGGCTTTTTGTAATTCATAGTGATCTTCATCTAAAACTGTTTTTGCATTTTTTAAATCAAGATTGTCTTCGGTAGCGCGGCCCCAAGGTAAATCAACCATCCAGTCTAAGTAAGTACGAACCATTGTTGCTTCTGAAGCATCTGGGTGCATACGCTCTAAACGGTTTAATTGTTTTGTGGCTTCTGATAATACTGATTCAGGCATTCCTGAATTGATTATTTTACTTTTTAGTTCAGTCATCTCTTCTGATTTGCCGTCAGCATTTTCGCCAAGTTCAGACTTTATAGCGCGCATTTGTTCGCGTAAAAAGTTTTCACGTTGTGATTTTTGATCGTCAATTTTAGAACGACCGCTGATTTTAGTTTGAGCTTGTAAGATCTCGAGTTCAGTTTGTAAAATTTGGCAAACTAGTTTTAAACGCTCAACTGGATCAAAAGTTTCTAAAACTTTTTGAGCTTCAACAACTTTGATACCAATGTTACTGGCGATTAAGTCCGCCACGCGACCTGGATTAGTCACATCGTCTAATACTAATAAGATATCTGGCGAAAGCGCTTTACCTAAAGCAATAATTTTTTCGATGGAGTCTTTTGCTGTACGGATGTAAGCTTCTGCTTCAGATGTCGATGGTAAAACCACATCTTCATTAATTTTATCAACAGTAACTTCAAAACTACCTGACGTTTTTACAAACGAAGTAATTTTTGCTTTCGCTTCACCTTGAATAAGAATTTTTACACGACCGTCAGATAGTTTTCTCATGCGCATGATTTTTGCGACTGTTCCAACAGAATAGATTGTCTCTGGAGTTGGGTTCTCTTCCGCGATTTCTTTTTGCGATGCTAAAAAAATCAGACGATTTTTAGCTAAGGCTTCTTCCACTGATCTGATTGAGGCTTCGCGGCCCACAAACAGCGGGATGATCATGTACGGAAACACGACGATGTCACGAACTGGTAACATTGGTAGAGTTTGAGTGGTGTCGAACGTTTGGTTGTCATTAGCCATGAATGCTCCTGTTGAAATCTTCTTAGAAAACTTCTCGGCGTAGGCTTAAAATGAGTTAACGATTTAAAGGTCCTGATTTTGATTTATCTTAAAAAACAAGACAGACATCCGTGTCAACGGGCCCTCATCCAGTGAGAATCTTTGTGTTTTGACTAAAAACTATTGAAAAAATGCTGAATGCTGTTTGGTCTGGCTATTAGCATTTTCGATTTCTTCCATACAAGAAATGCATAATGTGGCTAAAGGTCTAGCTTGCAAACGATGTGCTCCAATGGAATCGCCACAGCCTTCACAACTTCCGTAAGTACCATCAGTAAATTTTGAAAGTGTTTTTTCGATCAACAACAAAGACATTCGTTCGCGTTCGTGCAATTGAATGTTGACGTTATTCTGCAGCTCTTGAACTGTTTGATCAGCTTCGTCTGCGAATCGAGCAATGGACTCCTGAGTTTTTTTAAATTCATTGTCGCGATTTAGGATTTCACTTTTTTGCAGCAATAAAGATTTGCGAATAATATCGAAATCGAGACCCAAACTTACATCCTCTTTTTTTGATTCTAATTCTGATTCTGATATGGCGTGCGATGTCCATTCAGTTTTACTCTTATCAGTTTTTTTCATCAACTTCCCCTCGAGTTTCCTCTTGTGATGATCGAACTATAATTAAACAACAAGCGCGATCATGAATTGGGTGAAAGGAAGTGTCACCTAAAATATTTTTGATTTTCGTGACGTATCATCAAGCACAAATTTGTGGAAAAGTTCTGACAAAAAAATTTTTTCTCGAGAGAAAAAGCGCGGTTTATGCAGTGATACTTTTTTAGCGTCACTGCAACAGTAATAGCTGACATCAATTTTTTTTATCCAGCGTAATTGGACTTTCTATTTTGTGCTTCGAAAATCTCTGCACCTTCTACACTGTAACGTGTCCAAGGTAAGGCCATTAGTCTAGACTCTTCAATGGGCTCACCAGTTATTTCACAGCAACCAAAATTGTTATTTTCCATTCGCGAAAGCGCGAACTCAATTTCAGTTAGCTGACGTTTTACTCTGTTTTGTGTGACTAAAAAATGATGTTCTTCTTGATGAGCGAATGAAAGATCACTTTCATCGCCACGATGTTTTTCAATTAAGTTAAAATCTGTTTGCAAAGTTTTAAGTTGATTCATTAAGAATTGTTTGTGCTCCAAAAGCTTGGTGCGACAAGCTTCCACAGTTTTCTTTGCTAATGTGCTCTTTGTATTTTTCATATTAACCTCCATGTCGTCGGTAAAGTCGTCTTGTACTTAAGGCCTGTAGTTTAGCCTCTGTGGTCTAGACGCGCTGGGACAGCGGGCAGGTTAAATTTTTAATCTATTTTTTTGATTGGGACTGAATTCTGTGTATGGTCCAACGTCATAATCGATAAAGGGCGTTCTAATTCATGCTCGGTCGTCATGACCACCTCAGAGTAGGCCCCAGGACGGCGCCCTAAAGTGGCTAGACGTTCCGCCAGTGCATCACGTCCCATGCTACTACTACTCAATACATCTTTCAAAATACTGGCGACTTCATAGGTTTGCGCATCCATAAGGGTTGGGGGAGTTTGTTTATCATTAAGATATTTAACATGAAAAGCAGACTCAGCCGTCGTTTCAGGCGAATGAAATGCGTCAACAAATAAAATCTTACTTTGGGTAACTCCCACTCGACGAGACAATTCTGGCGAATTCCACAAGTTTGTCCCCAGCAAAGTTAAGTCAGTCACATCAGCCGACTTCATAAACGCAATAACTTGTCCTAAAGCACGGCTGCTGTCTGGCAAAAAAAGCACATCAAAATTTACACTCGGAAGCAGAATGTTTTCTTTGGCCTCGTTTTCACGGAATGATTTTTTAATTTTTTCTGCTTGGTTTTCTTGGCGCCTTTTCTGTTTACCTGCGAGTTCTTTTTTTCGCTCTAAAAATTCTTCTTTGCGTGCATCAATATGAAACGTGCCCACCAATTTTTGAATGGGAGCAGACAAATCAGTTTCTTTAGGGTCATAAACTTGGGCCGCAGTAATGGAACCTCCGCGCGCTAAGACGTGATCCCAGTAATGATTAGCAAATTCGACTCCATAAGGATCATTTGGATATAAAACACCATAACGACGAGCGCCAAGGACTGTAAATGCATACTCGACTAAGCGCTTAATTTGCATCTCAGACGTAATTGCATTTCTAAACGTGTATTGTGTTTTATCAGTCAGCCCAGATTTTTGCGAAAATGTAATAAATGGAACCCGAAAAAATTCAGCCTGATCCGAAATCGATTGGGCCTCGCGTGAACTGAGCCCGCCCAAGATCGCAACAACATTTTCATCGCGTAACAACTTTTCGACGCCAGTGGCCGCTATTTCAGCGGTCCCTTGCGAATCAAAAATCGCTAATGAAAAAGGGCCAGGCTCTGTGGGTGAAATTCCCAAACCCATACGGATTGAATCTAAAAGAGACGCTGATAAATTTGAATTACGTCCTGTAATCGGCAAAATAACGCCAATCTTTTTTGAATTAACAGGAAAACGTTGATCAGAAAATTTTTTTTCTTCGTTATCTTCTTTTTTGTCTGCAGGAGCAAATTCAAATTTTTCTTGTGGCGCAGGTTGCGCCGACAAAGGCACTGTTGCTATCGGTGTGGTTTCAACGACAGTTGTCGTTGTGTTTGTCGCAACGACCTCGGTTTTTGCCACTGTACCAGTTGTTGCTGAGTCGGTCGGGGAATCTAGCTTTAAATCTTCACTGGTCGCCGAAGAATTAACGGTTTTAGCGGCTTCAGCTGTTTGAGGTTGCGTTGATGCTTTGCCCGCGTTTTTCCCGTTTTTTGCAGTTCGCTGAGGCGCTGTTTTAATGATCTCTTGATGACTACAAGATGCGGCCAATAGCAACAGTGGTAACAGTCGCGAAAGTCGCAACAGTGGTAACAAAATTAATTTTTTCATTAACTCTTCCTTGATTTCATCAGCGAATTTAATTTTTCTTGGTAATCCTTAACCAGTGGAGTTGTTCCCGAGTCTTGATCCATTGATTTACTGAGCTCTTCCAGAATTTCTTTTTCTTTCGCTGTAATTTTACTGGGAGTATCGACTAAAATGCGAACTAACATATCGCCTGACGTTCCAGTGCCTAGCTTTGGAAAACCTTTTCCTTTTAAGCGCAGGACTTGTCCCGTATGTGTGCCCGGCGGGATTTTAATTTGAGCTTTTCCAAATAAAGTTGGAATTTCAACTTCCGCACCCAGGATAGCATTCGTAAAAGAAACCGGAACTTCCAAAACTACATCGGCGTCTTCACGTTCAAAAAGCGAATGAGGTTGAATTTGAATAATAACATAAAGATCACCCGCAGTGCCGGCACTGATTTTATCGCCCTCACCCGTTAGTTTTAAACGTTGGCCTTCGCGAACTCCGGCAGGGACGGTGACTGAAAGTTTTGCGGAATCTTCTTTAGCGCCGGATTGTCGCACGAAATGAATAACTTTTTCGGCACCGACAGCGGCTTCTTCAAAAGAAATATTTAATGTGTAACGTAAATCTGAACCACGTGTTGGCGGACGACGTTGTTGAGTGCGACCACCGGCCGCGCCACCCATGCCGCCACCTCGGAACAAATCACCAAACGCGTCACCAAAAATATCTGCGAAAGGGTCTTCCCCACCAAAGCCTTGTTGTTGCCCGCCGGCACCACCGCTACCTCGTTGTTGGCGGAATCCACCAAACGGGCCTCCAGGGCCACCGGCACCCGCGAAGGGATTTCCATCGGGTGAACCAAACTGGTCGTAATTCCTTTTTTTCTCGGGATCACTCAGCACATCATAAGCCGAAGAAATTTCTTTAAATTTTTCTTCAGCTTTTTTGTTATTCGGATTTTGATCGGGATGATACTGCTTTGCCAAATTGCGATAAGCTTTTTTAATCTCATCCGGGGATGACGACTTACTAACTCCTAATAAGTGGTAAAGATCTTTTTGTGACAAGCTTAATTATCGTCTTTCGATGTGATGGTTGCAGTTGCTACGACAACTTGAGCCATGCGGATTACTTTGTCGTGCAGTTTATAAGGTTTTTTAAATACGCGAGTAACATGACCAGCAGGAACCGTCGTGCTCGGCTCTGAACTAATAGCCTCATGCTGAAGTGGATTAAACGGTAAGCCTTCTGCGGGCATTTCTTGGATACCACTTTTATTCAACGCTTCTTTTAATTCTTTGGCAGTCATTTCAATGCCGACTCGAAATGTTTGAGTGTTCTCTGGCGTTGCTGGCGTTTGTAAAGCGCGTTCAAAATTGTCCATCACTTCCAAGATATCACGGGCCATACGTTCCGCACCAAATTTCAAAAGGTCTGAACGCTCTTTGATTGTTTGTTTACGGAAATTGTCAAATTCGGCTCTTAAATAAAGATATTCGTTTTTCCATTTTGTGATTTCTTCTTGCGCCAAGTCAGCGGCTGATTTTTCAGTATCGGCGCCTTCGGCGTTAGGATTTCCACCATTGGCCGTTTTATTCGAGGTTGGGGCTGTTTTTTCGTTATCTGATCCCATAAAATTTCCTTACGTCAAATGACTCTATAACATTGAGTTTTCATTTAGAAATGTCAATAATAGAGCTCGTAAAAAAAATAAGAAAGAAAATGACTAGCCAATGAAAGACTTTTTAAAAATATTTACTGGTTTAATACTGCTTGTGACTGCATTCACCGTAGGCAAGGATCATGGGGTTAAATCCATCACCGAAACGACCGAATATAAGCAGCAATTAGTGGCTCAAGCCCTGGTTATGCAAAAAGACGAGCAGTTGCAAAAAATCAAAAGTGAATTCCAAAAATTACTTGATAGCACTGACTTAAAACAAGGCCATGAATTACTCAGTAAAATGGTTGTCGTTTTGTTGGCTGACTTAGCATTAAAAATTTCAAAAGACCAAGAAGACCAAATCGCTGTTGGAAAAAATTATTGTATGGCGGGGTATGTCGCACAATCGCCAATTTCTAAAGCTGTCGCTGAAGCGGCGGGTAAGCCCGAACTTGCTGCGCCACAGGTTATAGCGACTAGAAATGTTCGTCCAGGGTGGGCCAGCATGAAGCCGCCACAATTTAAATCTTATGAGTGGCTTGGTATGAACGCAGGAACTGAACGGAACTCTTTGCGCCAACTCGCTCGGACTGAAATCAAAAATATGAATGAATTTATAGGTCAGGCCCAAGTCGCTGATGCTGGAAAATATTCAGTTTTCGAGGGCGAGTATAAAGGCACGATTCAAGATATAAACAATCAAACGTACGCAATGTTGACCACAAAAATAAACGTACTAACTTTGCACGGAAAACCAAAAGTCACATTTAATACGGTCATGATCCGCAACGGCGAGGAAAGCCGAAAATCCGCAACAGGCAACGATTTCGGGTGGTACAACCCTGACGTCTACGCCATGGTTATCGAACAAAGCAAAGATCGTTATTTGCAAATTTATAAATTAAATACGACTAAAAAATTAGCTGGGAATTATTACGAAGTTTTACCCAATGGGACGACGAAATTGATCGGTCAATTCGCGCTTACGCGAATCGATAGATTTTGAAAATATGTTATAAAGTTAGTTACTTAAATTTTTTTTGGTGTAACCTTTATTCGTGAAAAATTTAACCTTACTAATTTTTTTATTTCCAGTTGCTGTAATAGCCGCAAAACTAAAATGTCCAGATGGCCAATTTTTTGTAAAAAGTCATTTTAGGAAAGCATATACTAAAAGCGACGGAACTGCAGTAAGCGCTACGACTGTAAGGCCCTACTGTAAACTTCTTTCTAAAGGCGCGGAATATTTACAGAAAAAATTTAAGTCAGGTCTTCCGACGAATTGGCCTCACAAATCAGAGAAACCTGCCGCTTGGACTGAACATGAAAAGCAAAGATTAATTGAAATTATTGACGAACTTCCTGATGCTATGCTTATCAAAGATTTAGATGGTATATATCGAGCGTCTAAATCTAAAGATGGTCTTAATCCAGCGACAAACGCCGACGGCGTGATTGTCCTTTACGATACGGCGTTTGTAAAATCCCGCCACCTAGGCCAAATTTTAGTTCATGAGTTAGCTCATCGAAAGTTTAATGAACTTAAAGAAGACGAAAAACGAGACTATGGTCTTGCCGCTGGGTGGACAAGACAAGTTGAGTCTCCAGGGAAATTCGTTTGGGAACCAAGGAAAAATGGTTATGTCGAAGAGGACGGCCCGTATTCTCGCGAAGAGGATTTTTCTAATAATATTGAATACTTTTTATATAATCCTGCTAAACTTAATAAGACCACTCCAGGTGCATACGAGTGGATTGAAAAGCACTACGGAAAAAGATTTTCAATAAAGAAAGGTGGTTAATGATGAAAATTGGTACTTTGGCTTTAATTTTATTTTTATCCGCTTGTGCGTCTTTTAATCAATCAGTTAAATCTAATACGATTACATTTGAAGACCTAAGTCGGTTTAAGATTGGTACGACGACCAGCTTCGAGGTAACCCAATCATTTGGAACTCAGTACATTCGAATTGAGAAAAATGGATATTACATTTTAACTTATAATGACTCTGAAACTGGATACCAACGCTTTTCTGCTAACTTCTACTCTTCGGACAATGTTTTATTTAGTTTATTGTGGCTACCACTCCCATATGAAAAAGGATTTTCTCTTGCTGAAACAAAAAAAAGATTTAAAAGCGCCACCTTTGAAGAATCTCCAGGTGAGCCTCCACACCCTCATATCATTCCGCACGTATTTCTGCTGCGTGATGAAAAGTTAGGAATTTCTATTTTGTACGATAAATATTCTGTAACCGTCGATGGAATTGCCATTTTCGATGTTCATAGTCGTTTACCCGCGAAACAAAAAAGTGCCGAGTAGCTGAAGCTCAATTTTACTAGTCAAAAAATCCAGTCACTGCGCTGTAGGCACCGGTTACGATATCGCGAACTAATTGGTTGAAACGTTTTTCATTTAAACCTTTGTCTTTTAAAGCTGCAGGTAAATTCATTTTTGTAGGATCAATTGCGATGGATTCATCAGCATAGGTATTAAGGAATCGCGACCAAAACTGACAATCGTGCGATACGGTGACAGCGCGATCGTAAACGACAACTTGGTATTCACGGAAGCCACCGGTCATTGTCATAACGTCTTTGTTGGCTGAACCAGAAATTAACAAAGGCAATTTATTTGGAGCTGTTGACTCTAAACCGGCGGCCAATGCTGCTTGATTTCCACATTGACCTGACTCGGCTTCAGTAACACCGTCGATAGATAAAGATTTCAAATGATATTCTGGAGCGTAATTTAACATCAACTTTGGATCTGCTTTAATTTTTGCTAAAGCTTTTAAGTTAGCCTCAGGAACTTTTTTCCATCTGACTTGAATCTTGCTATCCGGAGAAGTAAATTCATCAACAAAACTTACATTCGGAACGTGCGAAAACTGTTTTGCAGAATCAAAGTGGTCCGCCATATCTGCTAACAAGATGTAGACGCGGAAGTCAGGATTTCCTTGAATCTTTTTAGAAACTTGTTCCTTCAAGGCGCGGACAACAGAAGGTTCATAAATAAACTGCTCGCTAATAATAATCTGTTTATCAGCAGAACGAATTCCCGCGATGACTTGCGGTAGCGCTGTACGAATTGTTCCGTAAGCGTTATTTTCGCCGATCATGATAGGTGTTGCGCCTTGAACGGGCCAATTTAAATCAGTCACGCCAGAAAGACCTGAACGATTTAACACATCGACTTTGGCTAAGATTTTTTTAATCTGCTTATCAACGCTTTTCTCACCATCATTGAAGTTTTTTGCGTATAAATCAGTTAAATACTGTGGATTTGAAAATAGTAGCGATCCACCTTGTAACTGTTGTAACGCCAATTTTAAATCGTAATAGTAACTATCTTGGATCGCTGCTACTGCGGGACCTTGGATTTTTGTAACTTCGTCATAAGCCACGCCGCCGCTTGAATCCGTAAAGTTTTTTGAACCGACGAAAGCAACGCCATTAACTTTATCTAAAGCATCAATGATCACAACTTTAGAATGATCGGACTTTCCCTTTGGATAGAAACTCAATTGACCCATTAAACCAAATTGCTCGGCCGTTGATAATGCCGACAACAAAGTAGAATCTTTTAATAATAAATCTGCAATCGCTGGGAACGCTGTACGCTTTAATTCAACTTGGGGAGCCACTAAAACAATGCGGTCTTCAGCAAACTTTTCTGCATAAGCGCGCAAGTAATTATAAACGGGTGCCATTTCGTTGTTGTATCCCAATGGATTATTACGATCGTTAATAATGTAAACCCAAAGGTCTTTGTTTTCATTGACGCGCTCAATTAGTCGTTTCGCCAAAGTCGCGCCAATCGATCCACCTAAGAAAAATACATCAATGAAAATCGATTTTTTAGCGGCATTGATTGACTTCATAACTTGACCGTAAATATTTGGCTTTTTATTCTGGCCAACGAATTCTTTTGTTTCAGTCCAAACCTTGTGTCCCATCGCTGTTGCTGGGAAACCCTCTTCTACGGTAAAAAATTTAGTTAAAGCGTCCTTTTCGTCGTTCATTTCTTCTTTAAATTTTTCAACGGACCAAGCAACAGGCTTACCGTTGACCATGACGTTATAGTTATTAATAACAGCAGCACTCATTGGTGCCATATATTCAATAAATTCTGGTTCGTAGTAGTTTTCTAAAATTTGTTCAACTTTGTTGCCACCGATTAAACCAGTTAAACTTAATACTTGGTTTTGGCCTTTGAAATAAGGATTCATTAAACCGGTACTTTTATCAGTAATAGAATTAGCTGCGCCTTGAATTGCGTTCAGGCACTTTTGCGCCATCGTAGCTAATCCATTTAAAGACGCTTCAGCTGTCGTCGCCATACAAGCTTTGTGGTTTGCTTCTGCGGAAGCTAACGTTGAAGCTGCCATTTCTTTTGCATTTCTATAAACTTTTGGTGCCATATTTTTATCAGCACGCGGGTCATTGCCAACTTCATCTAGGTAAGCTGCTACCATGAACGCGTAAGAAGATAATAATGCCGCTGTCTTTTGTGATTGACCCGTTAATTGATAATAAGTCGCCCAGTCGATCACTTTTTGCGTTTTTACGTAAGGACCTAAGGCTTCAGTTGCGTAAGTAATGAAAGACTTAGCTTTTTTCAATTCCTTAAAATATTCCTTTTGCTTCAACCCATGCCAAGCTTTTAACGATTCATTTTTTTGAATGTCGTTCATGTCGCGCTGGACTTCTAAAAAGTCTGTATAAAATAATTCGCGCAATTCTAATTTTGGTTTTAAATTAACAACGTTTGCCTGTGCAAAAGCGTTTGATAAAATCATTTGTGGAGCCATTAACAGTAAAGCAATTCTTGAGATTAATTTTTTCATTTTCATAGCTCCTATTTGCTTCCTGCAGATGCTGATCGTGTTTTAGAGAAAATTGTTCCGATGATACCTTCTATTTGTTCATTCGATAGGCCCGACTTTTCAGCGGCTACACCCTTAGCGTCTTCAATTTTCTTTTTTACAGCAGCTTCTTGCGCATCGATTTGTGCAACGATGGCTTTATTAATTTCCGACTTGAACTGATCATTAACGGACTTAACGTTGAACTTACCAAAGGTAAATCCTGGGAAACGGTTAGCGCCTGCCGAAACAAGCAATTCAAGTTCATTGACTTGAACAGGTTCTTTTTTCATAACTTTACCTTTAGAGTAGTCCAAAGATAAGGCTAAGTTATAGATGTTAAAATTTACGACTAATTTCTTTTTAAAATTTTCCATAAATTTATCGCTATCCTTATCACCAGGAACACCGACTAATTTTGGTAACGAAGACATTTTGTTATCAATCATTCCGCCTGGACGCTGGAATCCATCTTCACCCATTGGACCCATGTTCCCAAAAGCGATATGAATTGGAATGACTGTAGAATCTAAACGGCTGCTGATATTGACGAAAGCCACTGGAAAGTGAAAGTAAGCGAAATCAGTCATATTACCTTTATCTTTAACAGTGACGTTGTCCGGGAATTGAATGGTTTGAAAAGTAATTTCTTTATTTGATTGTGTAAATGAAATCGACTGACCCGTTGGCATTCCCACAACAAACTGAGACATAATTTCAGAAGAATCGATATCTGGATTAATAGACATTTTAACTAAAACTGCTGCTGGATAAGCTTGATGAATTCCAGCCTGTTCACCACAACCCATAGCGCTGATCATCAATGATGTGATTCCATCTAGTGCGCTTTTTTCTTTGTGAGTTGTATAAGAATTATAGTTAGATTCAGTTGATAATTTGTCTGCGATCAATACGCGATCCAAAGGGTAAACTGATAAACGCGGAATATCGTTATCTTGGCGTGCATCTAAAAGGGCGTCAGATAATCGGGGAGCAAACAAAATTTCAAATTGAATAGGTTCTTTGATGACCAGGCCTTTAGAAATATCACTTTTTAAGCGCATTCTTAAATAGCGACCAAATAAACGAACAGAATGAGAAAACTCTTCCGTTAAATTAAAATTTTCATCGGGTTCAGAAACATTTCCGACTAATTTTCCAACTAAACGCGCGATACTTTTTTGCGCTGAATCCATAGCTAATGCAGCCACTTGTTCGCCGGGCCCATTGTAAGCAGCTAATTGCTCAACCGTCATTTTAGATGTTGCGCCTTGAGGCAAAGATTTACTAACAGACATTGTCCAGAAGTAGTTATTTTTCCTACTGTGAACACAGTCATAAAAAGCCCCAGTTTTGGCCGCTTCAACACTAGTTTGCGCCGGAGTACTATCTGTACGCGTAGCTTCTTGAGCTGAGGCAGACTCAGCCGAAAGAGCCAACTGGCTTAAAGTCAGCATCATTAAAAATGTCAAAAGTGAAAAGATAGCCACGGATTTGATAAGCTGGTTGTTTTTCATATTAGCAGTATTAATGCTAACGATAAGCCAAGAACAAATTGGCTAATTGAATATAGATTTAAACCTGAGTGCTATACGGTGTCTAAAGCTTTTACAGCAGACAAAACCCGGCTAAGGTGCCAGGTCCTATTCCTTGTTACATAACGTCATTTTTTGAGATTATTGGTTTATTGGTAACGAGATTCTTTTTTGATTTAAATTTTTGTCGTTTCAAGCCATATCGAACTGCTTCCCATTTCTCTGCTGAAGGAGCCGTATCTAACCACTTTAATGTACCTTCTGGATCCGCACTAAAGGTATGATCTTCACATATTGAAAAGTTGGGTTTTTCTTGATTCACAACCCATCTCAATGTGCTAAAGGGATATTCAAGGACTGAGTTGGTGATCCCTGCTTGAACTGGGTTTCTATAAACATATTTGTAAGCGTTCAAAAAGTAATTCGGATGATCTAAAATACATTTGTAATGTCGTCCTGCGAAAGTTTGATTAATTCGATTCCCGGCACGCGTGAGGCGAACGCTTGAATTGTGCATGAACTGATGCATACAACTACTAATATTTGATTCGGGAGTGGAAGCAATCAAATGAAAGTGGTTAGACAACAAAACAAAGTTGTGAACAACCAATTTTTTATCACTAATTGTTCGATCAAGCTCATCACAAAAAATATTCCAAACGAATGGCATAGCAAGATGAAACCATTCACGGTTAATACAACGAGCTGTAATGTGATAGGGGAAGTCTGATTGTAAAATGGCTTTTGATCGCGGCATAAAGCACAATTTGCAAATTCGAAAAACCGGTCAGATTAATTGTACTTAGGTTTTAAGACTAAGTGCGTACAGAAATAGGACCTGGCACCTTAGAAAAGGCAAAGACGACGTTGAGCAGTTTCTGAATCAGTTTGAGTCAGATCAGTTTCGCCATAAACTGTAACGTATGGTCCCAACAAATGGATTACGTTTGGTGCGGTATAGTAAAAAGACATCGCAGAGTCCCACTCGCGTGATTGTCGGGAACCCATTTGTGAAGGTAGAGGTTGTTTAAGAAAAATCATTCTTGAAGTGCTAATCTGAATATTAATGAGCGGATCTCTGAATGCGCGGCAGGCTGTTTTAATTTTTTCGTCTCTAATATCAATAAACGTTGGCGAAATAAATGAAATCCGACTCGCACGATACAGCGCCATGTACGTATTGGCTAAATCGGTTACTGAACTTTCGTCTTTTAAGTACAAGGATTTTATTGAAGTTGGTAAACACGGGAATTGATGCATTTCACCTTGAGACGTAATGCTAATCGTTCGTAAACACGCATAGAAATTTTTAAAATTAATCGCTACATAAGGCGAACCGTGGATTTGAACTTGGGCAAAAACCAAATCTATTTGCTTTTGAATCTTTAAAACGTTGTCCGCTAAGAATTTTAAATACGCTCGAGCAAATATTGCAGTCGTTGGAATTTCTAATTCAAATACTGGAGTTTTATACTCTAATTCTTTAGGAATAAGATATGAGTTTGGATAATAACCTGGTTTTAATGTTGCAAAACGATCTTTAGCTTCGAAATGAATTCCGCTCGAGATAAAAAAATCATTTAATTTTCTGGCCGTATCTTCAATCTGATCTTCTTGATCGACTTTGGCTAATTCTGCAAGCGTAACAGTATCAAAGAACGATTGCCCTTCGGCTTTTTTCTGAATAGCTACTTCATCACGGGTATAAGCCTGCGATGATAAACTCAGTAAAAAAACAAATGAATACAAAAGATTAAACATCCAGTTTGAACAGTTCATATTTCAGACATTTGCAATTAAGGTGCCTTTAAAAGTCAATTTAACTAAACTTGGCTGGGGTTTCATAAATTTGAAGTGAAGAACACTTTGTCAGTGGCGAAAAATAGTCTCGTGGTTATCCACCTAATGTGATGTCTTGCTGTGAATACCAATCCAGAGCCATTTCTAGATCGGACGATTCAAGATCAGGCCACAATTTATCAAGCACGTAAAAATCAGAGTAGACAGTTTGAAGCGGTAACATTCCGCTTAAGCGTCGACGACCGCCCCAGCGAATTACTAAATCTATTCGTGGAATCTGAGCCGAACAAATTGATTCGAGTAAATCTATGCGCCGGTTTCCCTGTGGTCGGGCCGATTGATTTAAATCCCAGTGCCAATCATAATTAACCAAAAAATTCACGCGCATTAAATTTTTTCCAGATTTTTGTCGGACCAAATATTTTTTTAGCTCGTCTGGAAATTGCGATGATTCACTGTTTCCAACTACTAAAATGGCTGCATCTTTATCGTTAATCTGTTGAACCGCGTCGACGCAGGCTTTGCGAAACGCCTTTGATTCTTCCGAGGGCCTTTTAGTATTATCATTTGTAAAACCATAAAATGTCATTTCTTCAACGCCCAAAGAAAGACATTGTTCATAAAGTGATACCCCGGGATGCAATCCGTGTTCATAACCTTGTGATTTTTGTAAGCCCTTGGATAGAGCCCAGCGGCGATTGCCATCTGGAATAACGGCAATATGTCGTGGAATACGCATTTTTTTTTAACATAAAACCCCAAAACAAAAGCTCATGCAATTTCTGAGACCATTTAAAAAGTGGAAATTATCCCTATCGTCTGAGGGTTAGAAAAAAATTCTCAGGACCTTTATACGGGTCATTCAGGACCAAAATCCCTCAAAAACTCGACCATAGACTAGTTTCAAAGTGGAACCCAAAAACTTTAGATCTTTGTCCATAAACAGTTGCTAGCATTTTTTCTACGCACAATAAACGTACTTAATACGCATAAATATCTCTACGGAAGGAGACAAAAGATGCGATCCTCTATCAAAGCCGCCACATCTATCTTGATCTTAACTTTAACTTTATCTGCGCAAGCTGCAAAAATTGAAGCTGTGCCAGGTGAATATGTTGTTCGATTGAAAAATCAGTCGATCTCAACATTTTCAAAGCAAACTTTAACTCAACGTTTAGGAGCTTTTGTTAAATCAACTGTTCCAAGCTTGAATATCGTTGTTGTAAAAATGCCAGTTGTACAAACAACTGACTCAGCAATTAAAAGCTTAAATAAGAATTCTTTGGTTGCTTACTCTGAACCAAATTACATCTACCGCGCCAACAAAGTTCCAAACGATGCAATGTATGGTCAACTTTGGGGAATGAAAAACGCAGGACAAAAAGATTCTGACGGTCAAGTTGGTATTGCTGGTGTTGATATCGATGCAGAAGCTGCATGGGATATAACAACTGGTAACAAAAAAACTTTAATCGCAGTTATCGATACTGGTGTTGATTATAATCACCCAGATATTAAAGCTAACATCTGGACAAATGCGGTTGAAGCGGCTGGAACTGTTGGCGTTGATGACGATAACAATGGAGTTATCGATGATATTCACGGTTACAATGCGATCACAAATTCAGGCGATCCAATGGATGATCACGGTCACGGAACTCA
>JAYVHE010000334.1:0-3573 GCA_043771495.1 Bdellovibrio sp.
AAAACAGATTTGCATAAAAAAATTAAGATCGCATTAAAAAATGAACGTTTAGAAATCCAAGAACTGCCGCTTCCGCCATTGGATTATGGATGTTACGACGAACTCGAACTTGGCACCAAAGGATTATTCGTCATAAAAATTTAATTCGTTTTACTTGGATCTTAACTTCAAAATATCTTCGGCTGAGTCCAGAGTATTCAACGCAAATACCATATTTAAAATATGCGTCTGCTCCGCAGATAAATCTTCGTTACGACCTAATCTTTTGATACGATCACTCATGATGTGATAAAGCGACAGAGCACCCGCCACTGAAATATTAAAACTTTGTACAAAACCTGGCATCGGAATAATAATTTTCTTGTCAGCAGCGGCTAACATTTCTGCAGAGACACCTTGTTTTTCATTTCCTAAAACAAGTGCGGTCGGTTTTGAAAAATCCACTTCCGAAATCGGAACTGAATCACTAGCCAAAGCGGTTACACAAATTTGGAAGCCTTGGGACTTTAAATGTTCGATACACGCCGTCGTTGATTTGTATTTTTGAACATCCACCCATTTGTCAGCCCCTTGAGTGACTCGATTGGCTTCTTTGAATTTTTCAAAAGTTTCAACGATATGAAAATTTGCGAATCCTAAACCCTCGCCGGTGCGCATGACGGCGCTAATATTCCCGCGATCATAAATGCTTTCTAAAACGACCGCCGTTGAATAACAGCGCTTTGCTGAAACCAGCTTAATTTTAGCTTGGCGTTCGGGAGTCAACAGTGGCCAAACATGTTTTTCTACTTGTTCGGCTGTGGTTTCAAAACCGGAAGGAAATTTTATTTTTTCTGAAAACGGAAAATGTTTATTCAATTAAAATCCAGCTTTAGCTAAATCACGCGTAATATTTTTTTGGTGGGCCTCTAAAGTGCCGCCACCAATTTCTAATAACTTTGCATCACGCCATAATCGCTCGACGATGTACTCACCGACGTAGCCGTAACCACCTAAAACTTGAATTGCACGGTCGGCAACGTTTTTAGCCATTGTGGTCGCCACTAATTTAACGCCATCAGAATCTAAACGATTGCCTTCTTTATCTAAATTCATTTTGCGAGCGGTATTGTACACATACGCTGAAGCCGCTTTGTATTCGGCGTAAGAGTCGCCGATATTTTTTTGAATTTGTCCGTAGAAATTGAGCGGCTTACCGAATGAGTGACGGTCCTGCGCATACTTATTCATAATTTGAATTGAACGGCGTGCAATCCCTAAACTCATGGCGGCTAAGCCCACACGTTCGATTTCTAAATTGCGCATCATGTGGTGCATGGAATCACCCTCGTTGCCAACTAAACGATCCGGGGTCAAAATACAATTTTCAAAAACAAGTTCCGCCGTATTTGAACCACGCATACCTAATTTGTCGGCGATTTTTTGCCCAACGTAAAAACCCTTATCATTTTTTTCAACGATAAAAGTCGACAGTTGCGCACGACCATTTTTTTCGCCCGTTTTCGCATAAACCCAAACCATGTCACACGGTGTTTTATTATCATCAATGGCCCCATTAGTGATCCACATTTTGCGTCCGTTCAAAACGTAGTTGCCATCTTTATTTTTAATAGCTGTGGATTTCATTCCCATAACATCAGTTCCATAATCAGGTTCTGACATCGCCATGGCACCGATCAGATCTCCCGAGCATAATCCTGGTAAATATTTTTTCTTTTGAGCTTCGCTGCCGTTAACTGCCAAATTATTCACGCACAATAAAGCGTGAGCTAAGTAAGCCAAACAAAAACCTGGGTCACTCGCCGACATTTCTTCGTGCACTAATGCCACGGCTGTCGCGTCTAAACCCGAACCGCCGTAGGCTTCTGAAACAGTTAAACCTAATAAACCAAGCTCGCCGCATTTTTTAAATAATGGAACGTTAAACTTTTCTTGACGATCGAATTCATGGGCTTGGGGCTCAATTTCGGATTCAGTAAATTGGCGCACTGTTTCGCGGAGCATTTTATGGATCTCGGTTGGATTCTCGAGTTCAAATTCGTGCAAATTTACGGTTGTCGTAGACATGGGATAGCCTCCAAAAATAGAAATGAATGCTACACCAAGATAAGAGCCTGTGGTAAGTTTTTTTTATGAAAGCATCACTTTTAGCGGTTGGTACAGAACTGACCACAGGACAAATCGTCAATAAAAACGGATCTATTATCGCACAGAGATTAGGAGCTTTCGGCGTAGATGTTATCCATCACCTTGTCGTGCCGGATGATAGAGCAGAAATCCTCAAAGCTTTAGATTATTGCCAAACCAGTGAACTGATTTTTGTCACCGGTGGCCTGGGACCAACGAGTGATGATTTTACCCGCGAAGTTATTGCCGAATGGGTGAAACAAGATCTGATTTTCGATGATAATTCCTGGCAGCACGTTAGTGATCGCCTGACGTCCCGTGGATACACCGTTAAAGAAATTCAGCGACAACAGTGCTTTTTTCCGAAAGGCAGCGAAATATTATTTAATTCCCAAGGCACAGCCAACGGCTTTTTTCTAAAACTGCAAAACAGTAAAACTAAAATTTTTGTTTTACCAGGTCCTCCGCGTGAAATCGACGCGATATGGAATTCCTTTATCAACAATTGGCTTAAAGAAAACACCATGAACATCGATCGTAAGATCACCCGCAGCTGGGATACAATCGGCATGGGAGAATCAGACGTCGCACAAATCGTCGAGAAAATTTTTGAAGGCAAAAAAAGAACTGGCGCCGACATTTGGTCTGAAAGCGGTGGGCTACCAATTGATATCGGCTACCGCGTTCACCTTCCCTACGTTGAAGTCAAACTCACCTACCCAATTTCTGCCAGCTACACCTGTGACATGTTTGTTAATTTGGTTGATGAGGCTTTAAAGTCCGTAACTGTTTTAAAAGATTTTGCAGACGCTCTAGATTTATTGGCTAAAAAAATTTCGGACCGAGAAATTGCAATTTACGATTTTGTTTCGCAAGGATTTTTACAACATCGTTTAAGCCCGGTCTTAAAAGCTCACCCGCGGTGGATGTATCAACAAAGTCTAGAGCCCATGGATCCAGATTTTTTTAATGAAGAAATTGATTTTATGGCACTGCTACCTGCTGCTAGTGACGACCAAATGTGGTTGCTCGCGCACTGGAATGGTCGTCGGTTACAAAAACAAATCGAAGCACCGATGAAGGCGGCAAATATGGATGAACGTCGTCGTCAATATTTTGCGGAAATGGCCCTGATCGAATTTGTTAAAAATCTTTAACATCCACCTGTCTTGCGACAGCCAAATTATTTCGAGCTTTGACTGTCGCGGCCAGTAAGGTCTAATCTTTGTTGTCGGAGTAAGGCGCCTTTTGGCGCTGTAAGTATCTCATCGTAAACTGAATTGATTTTCCATCTTCAACTTTTTCTACGCGGGCAACAAAAACAGTTTTATCCATAAAGTTTTCCATGTACCCAACAAATACTTCACCGGGTTTTACATCCTGCCAGGCGGTCATTTGACCCTTGAGCTTTTCAACGTCAGCGATCGTAACGTCAGCAATGTTAGT
>JAYVHE010000335.1:0-12080 GCA_043771495.1 Bdellovibrio sp.
CAAAACCCGTCATGGAAGGTAAAGGAATTTTATTTAAAAATTTCGCCGGTATTGATGTGTTTGATATCGAAATTAAATCTAGTTCTGCCCAGGAATTCATTAATGCTGTCCGCACCTTAGAGCCGACATTTGGTGGAATTAATTTAGAAGATATTAAAGCTCCAGAATGTTTTGAAATCGAAGAAACTTTAAAGCGTGAAATGAATATTCCGGTTTTTCATGACGATCAACATGGAACCGCTATCGTGTCCGGAGCGGCTCTGCTGAATGCCTGCCAGATCGTTGGAAAAAAATTAGATCAAATCAAACTTGTAGTCAATGGCGCCGGCGCTTCGGCCATCGCCTGTACAAAAATATTTGTGAATCTTGGTGTTAAAAAAGAAAATGTCCTGATGTGCGATTCTTCTGGCGTGATTTACGCGGGCCGTACGCAAGGTATGAATAAATACAAAGCCGAATTCGCCGCGACAACGACGAAACGAACACTAACTGAGGCCTTAGATAAAGCCGACGTTTTTGTAGGCCTATCGGTTGCTGGAGCCGTCACTGGCGAAATGTTAAAAGCCATGGCGAAAGATCCAATTATTTTTGCGATGGCCAATCCTGATCCAGAAATTACTCCGGCTGAAGCTCGCAAAGCTCGTCCAGATGCGATTGTCGCAACTGGACGTTCTGATTATCCAAATCAAGTGAATAATGTGTTGGGGTTTCCGTCCATTTTTCGTGGCGCTTTAGATACCCGTTCTACACAAATCAACGAAGCCATGAAATTAGCCGCGTGTCATTCGCTCGCGCGCCTGGCTCGCGAAGAAGTACCGGATCGAGTCTCGGCCAGCTACGGTGGTCAACAATTTAAATTCGGCCGCGAATATTTAATTCCCAAACCATTTGATACGCGAGTATTGCTGTGGGTCGCTCCGGCTGTTGCCAAAGCCGCGATGGAGTCCGGTGTTGCAAGAAAACCAATTAAAGACTGGGACAAATATCGCGATCAGTTAGAAGCTATTCAGGGCCCACAAAAAGTATTTATTCGAAATGTCATTCATCAAGTCCACGAAAATGCGAAACGTCAGGGCCGGTTACCCAAAATTGTTTTTCCAGAAGGAACCAGCTCTAAAATTTTAAAATCGATTCGAACGCTGATTGAAGAGCGCATTTGCGAACCCATCGTCATTGGAGAGCCTTCATTAATTGAAGAAAAAGCCAAAGCCCATGATATTGATTTAAAAGGAATTACAATAGTAAATCACATTGGCCATGAATATTTTCACCGATACTCTCAAGAACTTTACAATCGTCGCCAACGCAAAGGCATCAACATCAAAGAAGCTGAACGTTTAATGATGGACCCCAATTATTTCGCGGCGATGATGATTGATCAAGGGGACGCCGACGGCATGGTCAATGGCGCCACCACAAATTACGCCGAAGCCGTCCGCCCGATTTTACACGCTGTTGGGCTTGCGAAAGACCATGCGCCGGCTGGTTTAAATATTTTGGTGACCGAGAATAAAATTTTATTCCTGGCCGATACCACAATTAATTTTAACCCAACTGCTGAACAGTTGGCACAGATTGCTCTGCAGACCGCTTTTATTGCTGAACACTTCGGACAAAAACCACGAATTGCGATGCTGAGTTATTCAAATTTTTCTGGCGCCGATGGTACACCTGCAAAAATGAAACGGGCCGCAGAACTTGTGCGAAAAGTTCGTCCTGAATTATTAGTCGAAGGTGATTTACAAGCCGACACGGCTGTTAATTCAGAAATTCAAAATCGTATTTTTCCATTTTCAGAACTTAAAGGCGAAGCCAATATTTTGTTGTTTCCAAACTTAGAAAGTGCGAATATTTCGTATAAACTTTTGCAACAGCTTGGAAAAGTCGACGTCCTTGGACCCTTTTTATTGGGGGTTCGTAGAGCCGCCAATGTTCTTCAGCGTACAACAACTGAAGACACTATTTTTAGTTCAGTGGTGTTAACGGCCTTAGAGGCACAAATTATTACAGATAAAAGGGCTCTCAAACATTGAAAACTATTGTCGTCGGTGTTGGGCTCAAAACCGAGCCCATGAGCGAAATTAAAGAAAACTTGATCGAGCTCGAAGAACTCGTGGCTGCCGCCGGTGGTGAAATCGTAGGCTCTACCGTGCAAGTTTTGCCGTCATGGAATCCAAGTACATTAATTGGTTCAGGAAAAGTTTTAGAAATCAAAGACATGGTCATTGAATCCGGCGCCGAATCTGTGGTGATCGATCACCAATTATCTGGAATCCAATCGCGAAATTTACAGGCCGAAATTGGCGTTAAAATTACCGACCGCTCGCAATTGATTTTAGATATTTTTGCACAACGTGCACGAACTTATGAAGGAAAACTACAAGTCGAGCTCGCGCAATTATTAGATCAAATGCCACGTATGATCGGCGCTTGGCATGATTCCCTCTCTCGTCTTGGTGGCGGCATTGGAACACGCGGCCCCGGTGAATCGGCCTTAGAAAATGACCGCCGTCGAGCGAAAGAAAAAGTTTCTATTATCCGTAAAAAATTAGACGAAGTTTCTCAGCACAGATCACAACATCGTCAGTCGCGACGCCGCAACGAAATCCCCAGTTTTGCTTTAATTGGTTATACAAATTCTGGAAAAAGCTCGTTGCTAAATCGTTTAACCGGAGCTCAAGTTCTTGCAAAAAACATGGTTTTTGCCACTTTAGATCCGACCACGCGAAAAGTTTTTTTAGATGATGGACCACCGGCCGTCGTCACCGATACTGTGGGATTTATTCGTAAACTTCCACCGCAGTTGATCGAAGCTTTTAAGGCAACGCTTGAAGAATCGGCTGAAGCCGATATCTTATTACACGTGATCGACCTGGCTTCGCCAAATATGGAGCGTCAAATTGAAGTGGTCGAAGGATTGATTCGCGAATTTAAATGGGAAGCCAAAAAAATTATTCATATTTTTAATAAATTTGATGTCGCGCCACCGGATCGCCAATTTAGAGTTAAACAATTTCCGCGTGTCTTTGTCAGCGCATTAACCGGACATGGTTTTGATCAATTAAAAAAATTCATGTCGGATGCAATTAACGAAATGCAGACTGAAGTCGAGCTTTTCTTTCCGCGCGAGCACGAATATAAAATATACGACCTTGGCCGCGAAGCTAAAATCAGCCGCAAAGAATCAGCCATGCATGGAACCGTTTGTTTCGCATTATTGACCCCGACCTTGATAAATAAATGGAAAGAATTTTTAGTTAAATAGCGCGCCTGCTGCTATTCTAAATCCATGAATAATCTACTTCGTAAAGCAGTTGTTGCAAGCAGTATGCTGTTGTCATTTTTAACTTCCATACAGTCGTTCGCACAAGAGGAAGAATGGGACTGTATCAACAGTAATAGTAAATCTAATTACCTGGTTAAGCAGTATCAAGAAGCCATGAAAACGTCGCCAATCTCTGACCTGATCTATAAATCGTTCCCGGTTTCACCAGCGGCAAAAACCGAAGCCGATGCACTTTTAGATAAACCGTGCACCGGTTGTTTAGCGGCGCAATTAAAATTTCCAACGGCCGATATTGAAAGCTTTAAAAAATTTGTGCAATCTGGTGTTCGCATCAACACAGCTTGCATCCGAGCGGCTCGCCACTTTTCGGCAACAGCACCTGAAGTTAAGTGTCCTGAAAACGTCGAAGTTTCCTCGCCCGCGGTTTATTCAGGTAAAGGAAAAACTAAAAAACTTGAGGAAGCTGGCGGCGCTTGCGTAACACTTCCGATGCTCGATTACCAAGGATTAGTTTTAGAAAATATGTACCGCTGCATTCGAAAATATTCGAGTGCCCCATTTAGCCCAGCGACTCTATTTGAAATTATGTCTCGGGAATCAACGTTTAGACCAAATTACTCGGACAAATGGTCAGGCCACGGCTCTGGGCAGCTCACACAACCCTTCGTCAAAGACACTCAACAATCTTGGCGCGGACGACCAACGCTTGAAGCCATTGCAAAAGATAGCACACCTGAATGCGCAGCAGCTGCAAAGTTAACCCAAGGCGATCTTTCAAAAAATTATCAACTCGGTCGTGATCGTTGTGAATTTATGCAGTACGGTTCAGGATTAGAACGCAACGCTTTGTGGATGATGGTAGGCCTAGACACGCTGTGGAGAAAAAATTTGAACCCGAACTTCGCCAGCTATTTAAAAAAACACAAGGACCACCCACAGCTTTCGAAAGTGATGGAAAAAATGCTACAGATGGCTTATGGCCGAACCGGCCAAGGTGGAATGTATGCCGTTTATGATAAACTAAAAAGTTTACCGCCGGATCGATTTTTGCGCGAATTAGGAAAGCCAATGAATATCACCACGAGCTCAGGGGAAACCTCTGATTTAACAGCTTACGTCCGAGAGCTTTCTTCGCGTCAAAAGGATCTTGCAAAATATGTTGACCATCCTGAAATGAAAGCTCAGTTTGCAGCAGAAGGAGCTAGCGCATGTATTCAGTAAACGTAGTATTAATTTCTGTTTTTCTTTTTGCCTCTACGGTTCAAGCAAAAGTCACAGAAGCCATGCAAAAAAAATTCAGCGATTTAAAAATAGAACTTTTGGCGATGGACATAAAAAAGAAGTCGGCCAGCGACGGTGTTTACGTGCAAAAAGTTGGAGATTTACAACAAGCTTACGAAACATTGAGCGAAGCCTACTGGCAAATGGGCTACGAAAAGGCTTCACGAGATAAAATTCCAGCCGATTTAACTGTAGACGTTAATACTTGGGCCGTTGACTTACAATTTTTTAAAACGCCTTTAGCTCTTATTAAAAACAATTCCAATGATGAATCGTGTAGCGAATCATGGGCGACACTAAAATCCTTAGAAAAGTTGAATGCTGTTCTTTTTGAAAATTTCAAAAGTGTTTTCAAATCCCGCTGTAAGCCTGAATACACACCAGACAACACCGAGAATTAAAAAAAAGCCTGAACTTTCATTCAGGCTTTTCAGGTGGGTGGATCAAGTTTTAATAAAAAAATTAGTTACGTTTATTTTGCTTTTTGCGCTTGATATCGCGGTTGGCATTGTTTAGCGCGTGCTGCATATGCTTTTTTTCTTTTTTTGATATCGAACCGTCGACCTGAGCGCGGTCTTCAATTTTTTGGATACGTTGCTGTTGTTTTTGAAGCTTCTTCGCCTCAGCTTCTGTTAACGAACCTTTTTCAATGCCATTTTCAATACGCTTTTCTTGGCGCTCTTGGCGATTGTCTACAACCTGCCCGTCGGCTTGATTTTGAACCACAGCGTCTTCGGCGCTAACTACATGTGTTAAAACACTGACTACTAACAATAAAACGATCTGCTTCATAGAGTCTCCTTTAGTTTATAAAAGCTATATTTGTAATTATAGAACGTAGAACAGCGCAAAAGGTTTCAAATTAAAATCTAAGAATGATACACTTAACTTTCAGTCAAATAACAGTCTATTGGAGGATCAATGACCAAACTATTTATTTTGTTACTTATTGCCGTTACCTTTTCAATTTCCTATGTGGTCGCCGACAACGTCGTGCAAAAGACTGCTGATTCCGCAACAGAGAAAAAAGAAGTATTCGTTAAAAAAATGGAAATCGAAATCGAGAAAATCTCTGAGGAAATTGAAGAGTTGCGCGTTAAAACTAAAGACAAATCTAAAACAACAATTGAAAAATTAGAGACCCGCAAAGAAGAACTGCAAGTCGAAATGAAAAAACTAAAAAAATCATCGTCAAAAGCCTACGACAAAGTCGAAGACGGCGTAAAAAAAGCCTGGACCACGCTGAAACAATCTGTGCAGTCCGCCAAAAAAGAATTTGAGTAATCTGTTCATCGTGCCAGCAAATTATCAAAGATTAGACTAAACTTTTTTTTGCGTTATAGACTTTGGCCCTCAGTCATGAGAGCTTGGGAACACTAAAAAATGAATAAGAAATTAAAAAATTCGATGATGGTTCTGCTGACAATTTGCAGCGTTGCCAGTGGCTACGGTTTTTATAAAATGAACCCACATGACCCCATTCCAGCGATTGCTTTTGGTGTTGGCCTTATAGGAATCATGCTCAGTTTTTCTAGAAATATAAAATAAACAAAACATGAAAGCTTGAGGATAGGACAAATTAATCCCGAATCGTTCAAGTTTAACATCTAGGTTTGAAAAAGAGCGCCAACATTTAGAAACGAGGATTAGATCTTTCATTAATTGAAGATTGGCACTACCTTTCGAACCGCAAGCCCGGTTAATCTGACTGAGCCTTCTTAACCTAGTCAGATACAGAAATAATTCATAAAATTTCTTCGCGAACTGAAACGATAGAATGGCCACTATTTTAGGTTGTCCGATTTGGTCAAAGCATGAAGCTGGTGCAGTCAAATCAAATCTAAGTTTCTACAAGATAACATTCACAAACTGAACTTAGTGGGATCTGATTCTTTGAATTAAACCGGGCGTAAAAAAGCTTTCAAATTTTTTGTAAACCGTTTCAGTTTTACTTTTAAACAGTTCCATATCTGCTTTAGATAACTCAACAATCTCGATGCCTTCGCTGGCTGCGCGTTTTTGGGCTTCCTGACCATCACGAATAGATTCACTGCGCTCTTCGCGTGCGGCGTCGACAGCGGCTTCACTGATTAGCTTTTGCAACTCAGTATCTAATGAATTCCAGAAATCAGACTGAACGATCATCGATGTTAAAAACAAACTATGCTTTGTATCGTTCATCGCAGTTGAAAATAAATTTTGATTCAGTGGATAAACTCGCGGCCAAGCGCTTTCCCCGCCGGCAAAGGTTCCCTCTAAAACGCCGTCGTTGATTTCTTCAAGTTCGCGCGCAATCGGAATCGCGCCGACGGCCTTAAAAGTTTCCATCGCAAACGGATTTTTATTCGATCGTAATGCGAGACCTTTAAAATCCTCTAAGCTTCGAATTGGTTTATTCGCCGGAATCATTCTAAATCCACCACAATAGGTGTACGCCAGTCCCCGAATTTTAGAGGTTTTACTAAGTCCTTGTAGAAGTTCTTGCCCGACTTCGCCCTCTAAAACTTCAGCGGCGTGCTCATGACTACTAAATAAAAATGGCATATCTAGAACATGCATATCTGAATTAAATTTTTCAGCCAGCCATGTCGTGTACATTTGGCTCATTTCAATTTTGCCGGTATTCATTAAGTCAATAAGATCATGCTTAGTCACTTGAACACCATTATTATATTTTTTAGAATATTCCGATAGCGTCATAATCTCGACCGCCACTTTAGTTTGCGTCGATTTTGCATTAATTTGTTTTGCAAATGATTCCGCCGCGCGAGTAAATAAACTGAGCGGTTCATGTGCGATCACCCAGCGAATATTAATTGTTTTCATGCTTAAACTCCTTATAAATATTGTAATTCGAATTGTTTGGGTAAATTTAAATCAAAGCTAACTTGTAAATTAACCCGCAGTCCGGTCATATTTTCAACCGAATGCAGTACCCGTGTTTTCATTAGATACCACTGGTTAAATGGGCCTTTGACGGAATCAATCAAATGCAAATTCGGCCCGCGTTCGGCCGTTACCATTCGATCACGAAACAAGGGCTTTTCGTTTTCTTGCCAAAAGCAAAGTCGTGTGTCGGTTCCGCCAGGATCCAAATTATAAAGTAAAACAAAATCCCGCGTTAAATCTGTATGTGGAAGTTGAGGTTCGTCAAAAAACATCACTCCGGAATTTGAACGTTGAAAATCCAAAGAAATATTTTTTCGAATCCATAAATCAAATTCTGGACTAAAACGTTGGCGCTTATTGGTATTGGACGCCATCGGCTGAATCCATTCGTAGCGTTGACGCTGCCAATCTTTGACCGCTTCAATTCCCAGATGCCGATTATTTTTTGGCGAAAACTGATTTTGCTCAGGACGGAATTTATAATTTAAAGTCTCGATGAGCTCAGATGGCGGAGCTGGAAGCTCAGGCAATAATTTAATGACCCATTCTGAGTACATATTTTTTCTCGCCTTCTACTCCACGCATTTTTTTAAGCGCTGTGAAAGCCAAAACGGCCGTTATTAAATCAAGTGCTATGATGATGTAAAATACCGGCGTCCAACTTCCACTGCGTTCACGGATGTAGGCGGCTACGGGCCCACCTAAAAATGAACCAACGCCAACAGATGCGTACAAGAAGCCAAAATTAATACTGGCATTTTTTTCACCGAAAATATCGGTACATAGGGCTGGAAATATCGAAAAGATTTCGCCCCAAGCTAAAAATACGAATCCCGATAAAATAATAAACATAATGGGATTGTGCAGCTGATGAAACCACAAAAACATAAATAAACCTTCTAATGTAAACGCAATAGCTAACGTGTTTTCACGACCGATACGATCTGAAATATGGCCAAAGACGATTCGACTGAGGCCATTAGTAAAGCGATCCAACATCAGAGCCAATGGCAATGCCGCCATTCCAAATAACAAAATGTTTGAACCGATTCCTGACTCTTTCGCAATCACCGCGATATTAGAGATGATCATCATTCCGCAACTAGCAATCATCATCATCATGACAAACATCAACCAGAAAACTGGGGTTTGTAACATCTCTTTAGGTGCAATTCCAGTTAATGGTTTTTTATTTTCTGTTTGTGGTGAAACGACGTCTTTGGGATCTCTTAAACCGAGGATCACTAAAAAACTAAGAACAACAAATAATCCACCAAAATAGGATAACGTACTTTCAACTCCAACGGCCGCAACGCTTTTTGCCACAAAAGGGGTTGTTAACATGGGTCCTAAAGCATAACCAGACATTAAAACCCCAGTGGCGAATCCTCGACGATCCGGAAAATATTTTTGTATAAGTCCCACACAACCAATAAACGCAATTCCGGCACCAAGTCCGCCTATAACTCCGTAACTGATGTACAACATAGAAATCGATTCAGCCGCACTTGCTGCAATCCAACTTCCAGTGCACATTAACAAACCTAAAAAAATTATGTTTCGCGTTTTAAATCGATCATGAAAATACCCCGCGACAGGAGTAATAAAAGTCATACACACAATCACTAAAAAGAAAGTGATTTGCAGTTCGCTGAGGGGAATTTGAAACTTGGTCAATAAGTGAGGCACAAATAAAGCCCATAAATACTGTGGTCCACTAATTAACACAAAAACACAAACGCAAAAAAACAACTGAGTCCAACGGTTTGAAAATAATTTCATGTTTTCATCTTAAAACTCAAGTCAAAGATGGCAACATGATCCTGATCAGGTTTTTAGTTGAGGAATTAAAGCTTTGCTAATTTTTCTAACTGTTTTTTGTTCATCAGCACTAAACGTTTGCCATTTTGCTTGATAACGCCATCACTTCTGAGCTCGCTCATATGGCGAATGACTGTTTCATCGGCCACAGCTAAAATCTGCGCCAGTTCAACCTTAGTTATGTCGGATTTTAAATTGAAATGACCCTCGGTGGTTTCTTCAGAAAACTGTTCAAATAGATTAATTAATAAAAAACAAAGGCGCGCGAACGTCGATTTTTCTTTAAGTTCGATTTTTTCTTCGACCGTGCGCTCAAGCTCGACTGCCATTTTTTTTACAAGCTCTTGCGCAAATGCTGGATTCTGCGAAAACAATGTAGTCACAGTCGCTTTACTTAAAAGACAGCCGTCGACTTGATCAGAAACGACGGTTGCTGTTCCTTTATAATTTTTTTCAATAAATAAACTGCGATAACCGACACTATCGCCCGGAAATGCTAAGCGAGAAAATAAAATTCTATCGGTGGCATCTTTTTGGATCACTTTAACTAAGCCATTGGAGTTGCAAAAAATTCCGCTGACTTCTTCGGATTGATTAAAAATGACTTGGTTTTTTTCAAAGCTGCAGGGTTTTTTAGAATTTGTTAAGAGTTGCAATTCATCTTCAGACATTTTTTTGAACAAACTCTGCGACCAGGCCGGACACTTGGAGCACGTTCCACGGGTTGGACTAATCTCTAAAGTCTGAACTGACAAACGAACTCCTTGCAATTGATGTTTAATCAAATCACAAAGATCAGGCTTATCAAAGCGGTTTAATACGCCCTAATCACATAAAATGACTTTTTTTAATGCATTTTAACTAGAGTTTAACTATTGTTAAACTCTCACTATTGCCTTTAACCGCTAATTTTATTATAAGTGTTCGTTCGTCTTTGTTCTTATGTGGTGGCCATAGCTCAGTTGGTAGAGCGCGGGATTGTGATTCCTGAGGCCGCGGGTTCAAGCCCCGTTGGTCACCCCAAATTCCCCATTCTGGGGTTTTGGATTTTCTAAGTAACTAAAAACAATAAACATATCTCAGATCAAATAGATTTCTTCTCACAATCTGTGAAACACAAAACAACACGATGAAAAACTTTGCCAGGTTCAACTTTAGGTTTAACTAGGTTCAACTTTTCAGAGCTGATTTTTTTCGAGTTTCATTTTATCCAAAATTGAATTGACCCTAAGTGCGGACGGCTCAGGCCTTTAATCCCTGATTTGTTGTGCTATTTGGGGACAGCAGTCCCTATTCGGGGATTGCTGTCAAAGAACCTTATTTTTTAATTCAAAATGAGGTTCCATGAAATTAAGCACCACTTTAAACTCACTTTGTAAAAAACGTCGTATGACATTATCCGAATTATCAAGGCGTTGTGGCGTACCAAAACAAACTCTTCATAATTGGACACTCGGTCGTCGTTCGGTCAATCCTGACCAACTTCGAAAGGTTTCGCAGGTTTTAGAAGTGTCAGTGCATTTTCTTTTGTACGGCGAACAAGATCCATTTGAGGTTCCAAATGAAGAAATCATAAAGGAAATTTTCTCAGGCGATGTGCGCGTGACATTGCATCGGATCGAAAGAAGAAAAAAATGAGACCTATTTTCATTTTATTGGCCTTGTCAGCATTAACATCGTGTCAGTCAAGCCAAGTAGATACAAGTGATCCGTTTCAAACTGTGCAGCAGCTCCTTCAGTCTGAAAAATATGATGAAGCCGCAAAATATTTAGAAGATAAACCAAACTTTAAAAACACTTACTGGGCGTTACCAACTATTCTGCAAAGCAAAAAATGTTCAATTTCTATAGATTCATGCGATAAAAATTTAGCAAATTTGCAGTCGGTTTTAAAGTGCCACCTACAGATTGAAAAATCATGCCCAGACAGACATCTGTCAGATACTGTTGAAAATAAAAAAAATGCTCAAATTAATAAAAATGAAGAATTAGAAAAGAATTTTAAGCCAGCGGCCATTTATCAAAAGCAATGCGAAGCTGGCAGCAGATGGGGCTATGAAGTAACGACTACGCCGAAATCCTGTATTATGTGTGCTTCATCTCTATCGATAAATTGGGCGAATGTCACAGGCGAGTTTCTTGAAAAGAGCAGTTGTGAAGAAGCTCGAATTCTGGCTAACGAAAATAGTAAGTTTGTTTATTCAAATCAATGTTACAATCGATATCTTGGTGATGATAAGTTGATTTCACTGTGGAAAACAAAAGCGATGCATATGGATCGCCCTCAATCATTTGATATCGTACAGGATTCGTTTGAGCTTTATTTTGATTCGCTTGAAAAATGCGAAAAGGCAGTGACTGAAGGTTTTAATTATAGCGTTTTAAATACAGAATCAGAAATAGTTTTCGGGTCATTTGGCTCAACAAATAAAAACAGATTCATTAAAAAATGTACTCAGATCCAGCAACCGATCTGTATCAAAAACAAGAACGTCATCGAACAATTACCCGAACAAATTTTGTGAATAACATAACCGACGATAGCGCAACCTCGCCGCAGCCAAAACCTTTTAAGATTAAAATCGTTCGCATTTCAGGTTTAACAAAAAATCAACGTGATCTTGAATTAAAAAAAGTAATGAAATCCTTAGTTCATCAGGGTTGGGTCTTCATTAATCACGACGAAACAAGCGGAATAAAAGGTGCCATTGATGGCTCCGCTGCCGAGTTTTATCGAATGTCTAAGCCGAATTTTCAACAGGCCATTTTTGATTGGTATTTCGAGAGAAAATTAAAAATATGG
>JAYVHE010000336.1:0-11602 GCA_043771495.1 Bdellovibrio sp.
GCATAAAGCCGTACTTATTAACTATCCGTCACGCCAAGAAATTAAAAATTTAATATCCAATTAATAATCAATTTAACAGTCTAGTTATCAGTCTATTTAATTAACTACGAAAATATTTTTCGTAGTCTGATTGTGCTTTATGGTAGTCTTCGATACGACCGATATCCAACCAATACTCTTTTAATAAATTACCCATAATTTTTAAGTTGTTACCTTTTAAATTCATAAATAGGTTTGGCATATCGTTATAAGTATTACTTGTGATGTAACTCAGCGCGACCGGAGACAACACGTAAATTCCGGCATTGATATGATTAACTTCGCTCGGCTTTTCTTCAATGGTGCTGATCTCGTCACCGGTCAGTCGAACAACGCCGTAGGGAATTTGTTGCGTGTATTCACGTACGCACATGGTGGCGGCCGCATCATTTTCAATATGGGTATCCATGATGTGGCCGAACTGTGCTTGCGTCAATAAATCACCGTTCATGACAAAAAAAGGATCCTTTGGTGTTTGTGGTAAAAGTGAAAGAGCTCCGCATGTGCCGAGCGGTTTTTCTTCGCGCAGATAATTAACTTCAACGTTCCAGCGCGAACCATCGCCGAAATGGTTCATGACTTTTTCGGCCATATAGTTTACGGACAAAGTAAATTTTGAAAAGCCAAGTTGTCTAAAACGAGTTAAAGTATGTTCTAAAATAGGCACGCCATCGACGAGTAGTAACGGTTTTGGGGTCTCATCAGTCAATGGTCGCAAACGTTTACCAAATCCACCAGCCATTAAAACCACTTGATTGGGGCGGCTTAAATCACTGATCAGCTGATCTACGCTAGCTAAATCAACAACAATGCCTTTTGCATTAACGATCGGAATTTGACGAATGCCCCACTCCGACATTTTTTTTGCAATGATTTCGCGTTTTGTTCCGCTTCTCATAATCTTCGGGTTGCGATTCATGATTTGTTCAACAGGGTGAGATAATTCAGAACCAGAAAGTAATCCGCGGCGAATATCGCCATCGGTTAACGTTCCTAAAAGCAAACCGTTGGCATCAATCACGCAACAAATTTGAAGACCGGATTGATTAAGAATCTCTAAAGCGGAGCGAATATTAGATGTAGGCGCGATGCAGAAATGACTTAAGGGGGCTTTTTTATTCATAAATATGTGTGCTATTAGATGCTTTTTTTAATATAATTTCAAGAATGAAGAATATTGTTGTATTTGGTGGTGGCGATCAAGCCAAAATGATCCGTTCAATCTGTCGATCTGCGTCGTCGAGCTCCGCGAGTAAAATGGACAGTTTCCATATTAAGTATTACGTCACGCACGAGACTTCAACAAGGCCTGATTTTTTGCAGTTTGATGTGTGGCTCGAAAAATACTCTAAAGAATTCAATATGGGCATCGTCGCCATTGGCGATAATTTCAATCGTAAAATGGTTGTTGATCAGATAAAGGCCTTTCATAAGAATTTTGAGTTTATCAAAGTCATTCATCCGTCGGCGGTCATTGATTCAACCGTGAAAATAGAGGTTGGAGCTGTTGTGATGGCCGGAGTCGTGATTAATCCCGACTCACAAATCGGTGAGCACGTCGTTGTGAATACGGGATCAATTATTGAGCATGATTGTATTTTGCAGCATTTTTCGACGGCGGCTCCGGGTTGTATTATGGGCGGCCACGTCAACGTGGGTGAAAACAGCTTCATCGGTTTAGGCGCAAAAGTGATCCAACAAAGGGTGATCGGTAAAAACACCGTGATCGGCGCGGGATCAGTTGTGACTTCTGATATTCCAGACGGAGTTTTGGCTTACGGGAATCCATGTAAAGTGATTCGCACGCGCGCGCCGAACGAGAAATATCTTTAAGCCAATAGCGCTTTAATTATTTCGCAAACTTTTTTCTGGGTCGGAAGACTCATGTCGGTGCATGACGGGAAACAAAGTCCACGTTCAAAGATGTCTTCGGCCACTGATTTTTTGTGCACGCTGAAGTATTCGTTTTTAGCAAATATCGGTTGCGTGTGCATCGGCTTCCAAATGGGACGGGCTTCAATATTATATTCGGCCAGTTTTAGAATGAAATCCAAAGCGGTGATATTTTTCTTCTGCAACAACTTCTTTGAAAAAGTTGCGGTCGATAACCACCGGTTACTGAAAAATCCGTTGGGCTCAGGTAAAAATTCAAGTCCTACGCTTTCTAAATTCTTTTTGTAATAGTCGTAAACTTTGCGACGTTGTTTCACGCGCTTCGGAAGCACCTTTATCTGACCTAATCCTATGCCAGCCGAGATGTTGCTCAATCGGTAATTGTAGCCGACATCCGAGTGTAAATAGTAAGGCGATTTATCACGAGCTTGCGTCACATAGAACAGCGCTTTATCCGCTAAAGCCTTTGAGCGAGTTAGTAAAACGCCTCCACTGGACGTCGTGATGATTTTATTTCCGTTAAAGGAGTAAATTCCAAATTCACCTTGAATGCCGCAGGCTTCGCCGAAATAGTCTGAGCCTAAAGCCTCTGCGGCATCTTGGATAATTGGAACATTATACTTTTTGCAGATTTCCCTAATTTCGTTATAGCGCGAGCTCATTCCATAAAGGTCGACACAAATAACTGCTTTTGGAAGTTTGCCATCTTTGCTTTTTTTTTCGAAGGCTTTTTTTAAAGATTCGGGGCACATATTCCAGGTTGTGGGCTCGGAATCAATAAAAACTGGAACAGCTTTTTCGTACATGACCGGGTAGGCCGATGCAATAAATGTGGCCGAAGAAATAAAAACTTCGTCTCCTGGTTTAATATTTAATAAACGAAGTGCAATGTGAATGGCCGCAGTTCCCGAAGACATTCCAACGGCGTAAAGTTCCGTTATTGGCTTTTTAGTTTTTAATGCAAACTTACAGAGTTCATTTTCAAAATCATTAACGTTGGGGCCTTGCGGAGTAACCCAGTTTTCTTTGATGGCTTTTTGGATGTATTTGATTTCATGGCCACTCATGTGCGGCGCGGATAGAAGGACTTTCTTCGGAAATTTTTCAATTTTGTCGACCAAGGGTTGCAAATTTTTTGGCATTTTCTTTATAGTCTTTTTCTTCATGATCTCGTCTTAGTTTGGAGTTTCGGTATAGTTGGTTACCATTTTTTGAATCAGTTGTTTTGCCAGAATTGCATTATTTAAATCGCAACTGATTTTAAGTTGTTCAGTCAGATTAATAAGCTCTTTGGATTCTAAGCCCTGCTCAGTGGCTTTCATAATGCGCGGATGTTCAGTTTTGCTCGCCGTATTTGAAATCAGTAATTCTTCATAAAGTTTTTCGCCAGGACGCAATCCCACAAAGCGGATTTCAATATCGCCATCAAGATGATCAGGTCCCCGGACAGTAAATCCACTCAAGCGAATCATGTTGGCGGCAAGATCGGTGATTTTTACGGGCTCACCCATGTCTAGAACAAATAAATCGCCGCCGGTGGCCATGGCGCTGGCCTGAATAACCAGTTCAGCCGCTTCAGAGATTGTCATAAAGTAACGGGTGATTTCTGGGTGAGTAACCGTAACGGGTCCACCAGATTTAATCTGTTCTTTAAATAACGGAATCACTGAGCCTGATGAGCCTAAAACGTTTCCGAAGCGCACCATTGAATAAATGGTATTTTGTCCGGACTGCAATGAATACGAATGAACTAACATTTCAGCGATGCGTTTTGTAGCGCCCATAATATTTGTGGGACGTACGGCTTTATCCGAAGAAATCAGAATAAAATTTCTTACTGTGGTATTTTGAATCGCCTTTAAAACCGAAAGTGTTCCGAAAACATTGTTAGTGACGCCGGCAACAACGTTAGCTTCTACCAGGGGTACGTGCTTGTAAGCGGCAGCATGAAAAACCGTATTGACCTGGTAGGTCTCGACCACATTTTTAACGTCTTCGGTGCGCAAAACATTCCCTAGTATCGGAATAATTTGCGTCGCATTTGCGTAAGCACTAAATTCTTTTTCGATAGTATAAAGTGCAAACTCACTTTGTTCAAAAATAATTAAAGTTTTCGGTCTGCGTTTTAAAATTTGTCGACAAAGTTCAGAGCCGATCGAACCACCAGCCCCAGTCACCATAAAGGTTTTTTTAGAAACTGACTCTTCAATTAATTTTTCATCCGGTGGAACCGGGTCGCGACCCAATAAATCCTCGACACCGACTTCACGAATATTCTCAATGCGAACTTTGCCATCCACAATGGCATTTAGACCCGGAATAATTTTGAGTTGGATGCTTTTTTGCTCAAACCGCTTAATAATTTCTTGGCGTTTTTGATTACTGACTGAGGGGATTGCAAATAATAACTGGTAACAATCGTTAGCTTCCATAAGTTCAATGGCTTTTTCGGGATTATAAACCCGAATGCCCGCAATCGATGTTCCTTGGAGTTCAGGACTGTCATCAAAAAATAAAACCGGATTATATTCGTTCGACGAAAACATCGAGATCGCCGTTTGCAATCCCGCGCGACCGGCGCCGTAGATGGCGACTTTTTGGCGACGACCGTTACTTCGGCGCTCCATTTGACGAATAATTCCCCGCGCTAAATAACGGCTCAGCGTGATGTAAGTGACGCAAAAAACCCAGTAGATAATAATTGAAGAGCGGGGAATCGCCAACGTTTGCGTCATCACTAAAACCGCGGTGATTAAACACACCGAAAGTGTTACCCCTAAAATAACGGTGAATAAAATGCGTTCGTCAAAATAACGAATAACGGCGCGATATAAACCTAATTTAATAAAAATGGGAATTGTAACAATCGGAACAACTAAAAAGATCCAGTTGATCCCCGTTAAACGTAAATCAGTGGTTCCTAGTCTCAGCGCGATGGCGGACCAAAGAGCCAAAGGAATCAGGATCAAATCGCTGAGCAGCATGATCAGGATTTTGAATTTCCGCGGAAGACTCGCAATTTTCAAATACATTTATATTAACCCGTATTTCTTCAATATTGATTTTGAACTAAATACGATACATAATTTCGTTTTTAATGAAAAGGTTATTCGATATTACTCTTGCTATCATCGCGTTAATTGTTTTTGCCATTCCCATGGTTATCTTGGCGCTATTGATCAGACTGACGTCGAAAGGACCCGCGCTCTACTGGTCGCAGCGGGTGGGGAAGCAGAATAAAATCTTTTTAATGCCCAAATTTCGCTCAATGCACATTGATGCTCCGCAAATTGCAACTCATTTAATGGCTGATCCCAAAGCGCATTTAATCCCCGTGGGTGATTTTATTAGAAAATCCAGTCTTGATGAGCTGCCGCAAATTTTTTCGGTGTTTAGTAATGACATGAGCTTTGTTGGCCCACGTCCAGCGTTGTTTAATCAATACGATTTGATTGAGCTGCGCACCAAATCCGGGGTGCATCTGTTAAAACCGGGTATCACCGGCTGGGCACAAATCAATGGCCGCGACGAAATTCCTATTCCACAGAAAGTCGCTTTGGATGCGGAGTATTTGAAACGCAAAAACTTTTTCTTTGATCTTAAAATTATTCTTTTAACAGCGTACAAGGTTGTTTCTAGAAAAAACATTACCCATTAATTTCAGCGGGTTGCTTTTTATAACTGAGCGCTAACACTAAACCCCAAGCTACTAACAGAACCGTCCGAACTTTACCGTATTCAAAACTTGTTTCAGTCAAATTTGAAATCATAAAAAAGACCTGCATACATAATAATGATACACTTACAGGGTACATCGTCGTGTCGGTTTTATATTTTTTAATTAAGCGGACGGTTAAAGTTAAAAAATACAGATGAAAAAATGTAAAGCAAATAAATCCAAGTAAGCCCGTCGTTGCCAAGACGTTTAAATATTGGTTATGTGCATGGTTTCCGTGGTCGCGCAAATGCCGGCACGGTCCAATATTGTTTTCGGGCCAGTACGGTTTAATGTCGCGCAGATTATCCCGATAGCCTCCTCCTAAAATCGGAAATTCTTTGAACATACGCCAATGGGTGTTTAAAATTTTCACCCGGCAGCCATCGGAATTAGAACGGGCGCGAATGATTGAAGTGACCGGAACCCAAAACACAACCAGTGCCATGATCGCCACAACCGCTATTGTGATAATAAATTTTTTATATTTTAAAAAATAAAGAAACACAACCGACGCTGAGATGACCGATATCCAGACTCCGCGAGTTAGTGTTAAAACAGTACTTAAAAAAACCAGGGTCAGTAGAACCGAAGCTTGAATTTTGGAATTTATGCTGAGGTTTTTCCAGTTGAAGACAATCAGTGGTAATAAAAAAGAATAGATTAAACCACCTATTAAGCCATGGTAAGTGGCGCTGTTTAATAACCCTATAATGCGGTAATCAGTGGGCTCAACAAAAAAAATATCAACGCCTTCAAAAAGATAAACATTAAAGCCAGCCAAAACAGGTATGAACGTGGCCCAGGCAAAAAATTGAATAATGGTCTGGGTATTTTTCTGGAAAAAAGGGCGCCACGCGATTTTGCTAGCGACGATAAAAAAGAACAACAGCTGCAGGATCCAAACGAATTTACCGAGGTTGTTTGCGGCCGCATAGTCAGAATGGGCATTAATCAATGCGCCTAAAACGGCGACAACAAAATAACCGACGAAAGCAGAAATAACGAGCTTAATAGAACTCAGCTTTTTAAATTCATCTGGAAGTGTTGTTCGATTTTGATAAAGGAATAAAAAGACCAAAATAAGAATCGCCAAATCCATTAGCGATTGGCTGATCCAGGAAAAGGTCACAATAAATCCAAAAAGCAGAATCAGTTTTTTATCAGTAGCAGTCATCGGTGGCTCATATTAAGTTGGTGTGATTGATCAAGCAAGACCAAAGTTGAGTAAGTCATGTCGTAAAATGAGAAACATAATTTTCGCGCGAGTCACTTCGGTACGGTCGTGGTCCCCACATTTTTCTTTGTTGCTATTGTTTACGGGGCTGATAACATATTTAGGTTAGTTAAACCAAATAACCATTAAATGTTATTATAACAGTACGTCAAAGGAGTTATCATGTTAAAAAAAATTAGAAAATTTGCGCTGAACCGTAAGGGTTTTTCGCTTGTGGAATTGATGATCGTTGTTGCGATTATCGGGATGTTGGCTGCTGTGGGTATTCCGCAGTACGCAAAGTTTCAAGCTAAAGCTCGTCAGAGTGAGTCGAAATCAAACTTAGCGGGGATTTTCAATGCCATGAAATCATTCCAATCTGAGTGGAACACTTATACGAATCACTTAGGAAACGCGGGATTCGGCGTTGAGGGTAAGAACTTGCGTTATACAACTGGTTTTTTATCTGGAGTAGCCTGTGCGATAACTACAGCTGCTGGTTACGCTGGTCCTCCAGAAACTACGGGTGCCTCGCAAACCTGGTCACGCGGTGATTCAAACACTGTAAACGCCACTTGGCATAACCAAGTTTGGTATACCAATCACGCGGCAGCTGTGAATACGGCATGCAATCAAAATACTTTCACCGCATTAAGTGCCGGTGATCCAAGAAACAATCCTTTACCAGTTGATTTAGGTGTTGGAGCAACTGTATCTGGTGGCGATCGTTGGACGATTGATCAGTCTAAAGACTTAAGAAACGTAAATATGGGTATCAACTAATTCGTAGATTTAGTCGGAACAACATGATGAAAGAGGAGTTTAATCAACTCCTCTTTTTTTTTGTTGATAGATATAGGTGTAAAGCTTTACTTCATTTTGAAGATCATTGTTTTTGCTGGCTAAGTCTCGAATTGATTCCAAGAAGTAAAGGCGATGTTTATAGACTGATGCTTTAAGGTCGAACGCGAAGAGCTGTTCTAACGCTTTATTGATCGCGTCTTGGTGCTTCTGTTTGTATAGAATCTCTAGCTTTACATAATGTGCTTCTAGAAAATCCGGCTTTAAAGCTATAGCTTCGTCGATATAAATTATGGCCTGATTAAAATCCTTAGTGCGATTGCTCAGGATGGCTAATTGCAAAGGAAACAATGGATAAGTCGGGTTCAATTCTTGGCCTTTTTTAAAATGACTCATTGAACGTTCTAAGGATTCAGGAAAAAGATTTCCTAAGGTGCCCGCGCTCATTCCAGCCTGATACCAGATATGAAAATAAACCGAGGGTCCTGCGGTGCAATGATCTGTGACATTGCTGTAATTCACCCAAAATTCAGAGTCAGACGGAATAGATAATGGCGAGGACTGCGGGGATAACCGGCCCGCAACCAGCAAGTCCGAAAGCACACAGTAAAAATAACTGCGTGTGGGGTTGTGTATAATGCTTTGTTGAACAAGTTCAAAGGATTTTTTATAGTTTTTTAGCGCCCGATTCATTACCGCTGAAGAAAAATATTCATTGGCGATAAAGAAATTCCATCCTTGATAGCCAAGGCCTAAGGAAAAAACAATAATGGCGGTTTTGATGATTTGACCGAAAAGGCGCTTATCGGAACTGATTGAAAACTGCTTAACATTAGTTTGATTTAAGAAAAAGAGCGCCGGCAGAAGTACCGTTAAAATCAAAGTCGGAAATAAATTAAAAACAAATAAATTATTTAAGAAAAGGTAACCCATGGCGGCAAAAATTAAAAAAAAACTTATTCGCGAATCTGGGTTTTTCTCAGTCTTAAAAATCCACCAAAACTGTCTGAAGCAAACAAAAACGACGAAGGCAAAACACAGTAGCCCAACTAGACCTTGGCATACCCAAAGGTTAACTAATTCGTTATGCGCCTTTGTCGTCGATTCATTCCACGTTTGAAAGAGGTTGTGATTGGACGGGCGGTATTTGTGATAGGCGTAAAAGAATAACTCCGGTCCAAAACCAATGACGGGGCGTTCAAAGCCTGATTTTATACCCACATCCCAGATGGCTAGTCTTAAACCTAAACCGCCGACGAAGGCGTCCTGTCCGATGCGGTCGGCCAGAGCATTTTTTTTATTTTCATAATAATTAAAACTATGTGCGGCGACAAAAAAAACAATCAAAAGACTGATCTTTGTTTTAAAAAAAGTAATTTTCTGGCGGTAGAAAAATAAAATTATAAGTACACCAAGTAGTGCGGCCGCTTGTAAAATAATGGGGGCGCGCGAGCCTGAAAGGAGTGTGCCCATGACGGTGATCAGCCATAAAATTAATGTAATGAATAAACTGGCTGGTTTTTTTGCGTTAAAAAAATTGATCAAGGCTAAAAATGAAACCGTACCGACGAACATGCCAAATTGAATCGGATTTCCTAGTGTTGAGTACGCCCGGATGTGAAATTCTTTGTAGCCCCACCAACCAACAGGGTCCAAGCCAAAATGTTGTACGACCCCGTAACAGGCAACCGCAACCCCCGAGATCAGCACGGCATTGATGATCATTGGAACTGTAAAAAGCTTTTCATAGCTAAATAATATAAGTGTAAAAAGAGTGACAATAATATAAGGAACTATTGCGCCCGTTGGCAACAAATCAGTCCCCCAAAAACTGTTTTCAATGTTAACCGAAAATAGTCCACTCAACACCATCGAGGCTAAAAAAACTAAGAGTGCGAGGATCATAGAATTAATTTTTAATTGAATAGTCTTAGAAAAGTGAATGATACATAAAAAAGAAACAACAACTGTAGCCAGAATCAAACTTGAATAAATTTTTATATTTTCAAAAGGGGACCAGCTGTCTGATGTCGTAAAAAGCAGTGGGGTCAATATCGTGAAAAATCCGATAAAGGCATAAACCAGAATCGTTTCAAATTTTTTAATTAAAAATGACATGTTTTCTAGTTTAACTGATCACCTTTACCTTTGCCACAAAATGTTTTTGTTGATCTTTCAAACTAAGCCGCGTTACGATTTTTAAGTGAAAAATATCGATTATAAAAAAAAGCTCTTTCAATATGGATTTTCACTTGTCGAATTAATGATTGTTGTTGCGATTATTGGAATGCTGGCTGCAGTGGGAATTCCACAGTATCAAAAATTTCAAGCAAAAGCCCGACAAAGCGAGGCGAAGACATCACTGTCAGGTCTTTATGCAACGGCACGATCCTTCAAATATGAATGGAATACTTATACCAATAATTTAAGTAATCTTGCCTACGGAGTCGAAGGCAAAAATCTTCGTTACATTACAGGTTTTCAATCAGGGGTTACCTGTGCCATTACACCGATGTCTGGATATTACGGGCCGCCGGAGACGGCTGACCCATACACGATTACAACCGTTTCAAGTATTTCTTGGACAGGAAATAGCGCCGGTGCAAATTCAACTGAAGCGACCTGGCACAATCAAATTAGTTTTTCAAATTATGATGGTGCCATTGGCTCTGTTTGTAATCAGACCAATTTCACGGCTCTCAGTGCGGGTGATCCGCGCAACAATCCACAAGGTGTCGATTTAAGCGCTGCGACTTCCGGCGACCGCTGGTCGATCAATGAAAGTAAACAATATAGCTTAATTCGTGCTGGTGTTAATTAAACAGTTGTTATAGTGTTTAGCCCTAATGAAAATCCTAGTTACTGGGTCCACCGGAATGGTTGGGCGAAATTTTATTGATGATCCGCGTGTAAAAAAATACGAGCTTCTTTTGCCACAAAGATCTGATTTAGATCTGACAAATGCGGGCGATGTTTTGGCTTATTTCAAGAAATATCAGCCCGATATGGTTGTTCATTGCGCAAGTCGTGTCGGTGGAATTGCCGCCAACTTGAAGTACCCAGTTGAGTTCTTATCCGAAAATATCGATATCAGCAAAAATGTTATTATGGCGGCCTACAAAACTGGAGTAAAAAAATTTCTTAATTTATCGAGTTCTTGTGTTTATCCGCGGTTTGGTCAAAACCCTTTAAAGGAAACACAAATTTTAACCGGTGAATTAGAGCCTACTAATGAAGGCTATGCGATCGCAAAGATTGCAGCACTGAAACTCTGTTCTTTTATTTCAAAGGAAAATCCAGAATGTCAATATCGGACATTAATTCCCTGTAATCTTTACGGAATCTATGATCATTTTGATCCAGGAAAGTCACATATGATTCCAGCTGTGATATTAAAAATCTTTCAAGCGATGCAGGAAAAAAAAACCACGGTGGAAATTTGGGGGGATGGAACTGCACGGCGGGAGTTTATGTTCACGAGTGATGTGGTGAACTGCATGTACCAATGCATTGAAAAATTTGAAACAGTTCCTGATCTAATGAACGTCGGAATAAGTCGCGATTATTCTATAACTGAATACTACCAGGCGATTGCGGATGTTATCGGATACAACGGTAATTTTAGTTTCGATAAATCTAAGCCAATTGGAATGAGGCAAAAATTAGTCGACAGTTCGATTGTTTCAAATTGGGGATGGTCTCCTCAGGTTTCATTGAACGAAGGCCTCCAGAAAACTTACACATATTTTTTGAAAGGTAGGTCTTTATGAATTCAATAGATAACATCGTGTATCCATTAGCGACGACCACATGGGATGAAAGCGAGCTCAAAGCGATCCACCGTGTAATTGCAAATGGCGTTTATTCCATGAATAAAGAAGTTTTTGCTTGTGAAAAACAATTTGCAAAATACACGGGGTCAAAATACGCGGTTATGG